>NZ_CP116005.1:0-333333 GCF_027941835.1 Sphingosinicella microcystinivorans | reverse complement strand
TTATCGGGGGGATTGTTAAAGTCCCCCCTCCCATAGATGCGCAATCATGCGTTCGATGTGTCGTGTGTCCCTCGGTTTGCCGGACTTCGGATTAGACGGCAATTCAGCAACAATTGAGGCTGCTGCCGATCCTTTCGAGATACCCGGCTGAGCGGCTAGCATGGACGCGGCCTGCTCGATAATTTTAGCGTGATTGAGCTTGCGGTTTGGGGGCACAATCCCCCCCACGTCTTTCCGTCCCCTAACATTCGGCGGAAACGCATCGAGCAATTCGGCACGGGAAACCTGAACGTCGCGCCAGCCGTCGCCGCGCCCTTCAAAGGCGCGCTCCAGCACGCTCGCTTCCCACACCAGCCCAACACCACGCTCAAGGCCCCCATAGAGGCTGTCAAAGCAAGCAAAGTCCCGCAACTGCGTGTCCGACAGATAGTCGGTGTTTGTCCGATCGGCGGCACAATGATCGCCGTAGTTCGCGACGTACCGCCCGCGTACCCAAATCTTTCCGGCGCTGGCCTGATCGGCAAATCGGGCTATCGCAGTGCGCAAGGTGTCGGCCCAGTCCTTCCGTGCAAACGGGCCAAATCGACATGACTCCATGAAATTGAACTCGTCACGGCTCAGAGAGATGTCAAAGGCAATCCACGTCAAAGCCTGAGTTAGCTCGATAAACGACCTTTCGGGTGGCTCCCGATAGGAAAGCTGATCGGGCTGCGAATCTCGGTCAAATGGGGCGGGGAGTGCTGGCAGGTCGCCAATGTCCGCAAACTCCCGTGCCGAGACCCAGGCGCTGAACTCGGCACGCGAGACGAAGCAGCGCCAATCGGCAAATTTCTGCAAGCCATGGTCCTGTAATGGGTTGATTGGCAGCCAATTGAAGTTGAAAGCGTTTTCCGCTGCGCTTGCGTTTTCCCAAGCCCAGCCGGGAAGTGGGACAGAGTGACGATCGCTCACCAGATGCGCAGTCAAATCGCCGGATAGCAATGCGCGGCGCATTGTGAGCGTCGTGCGGGCAGTACGCCTGTGTCGATGCGCTGTATTTGCGCAATCCGCGTCAAATGGATCGGCAGGCGGATTGATCCATGGAGCCGGTTCCTGCCCCGCCAGCCGGGTTTTCAGGATACGATGCAAGATGCGAACCGCCTTCGATATTCGCAGCCATTTCCGATCATCGATTTCGGTCTGATCGCGCGGTTCATTTTCGAGCTTCATATTTAGCTTGGGGCGCTTCTCCCGCTGATCGCCGTCGCTAGCCGTATCCAGCAATTGAAGGCCGTAGAAGCTAGCCCGCTCATTGCCATCCCTTGATTCAAGTCGGGCATCGCCAGTATGCCAGAGGTCGAGCCAAGGATGGCCGAGCTTGTCGTTGGTCCAATAGGCAGCAGGCAGTTCAACATCCGATTGTCGTTCCTCGATGGGATCGCCCAATCGGTAGGTTTGGCCAGCTATGGCCGCCGCCAATTGGTCCTCAATATGGGAGGTATCGGCGAAAATTTTGGGTCGATGCACTGTCACGGCGAGTTTGACACGCGAGGCAATCAGGCCATCTTGTAAGCGGCGAATAATCGGTTCTCGGTCAATCAGGACGAATGGACCGCCGTACTTTCCCGCCTTCTCAATCGGTGTCCAGTTGTCTCTCAAATCCGCCTCCCTGACAGTTCCGAAGGGGTGAGCGGGAAGCGCGCTTGCCTTATCACCGTCCTAGCCCCTGCGCATCTGGAAACACACCGGGAACATTCAAGGCTATTCAGTCCCGTTCAGCCGCCTTTTTCGCTACGCGCCGATTCTTGGCAATTCCCAGCCGTTCCAAGGGGTTCACCAGCGCTTCGTAGCGCCCGAAAAGATGCTCTACGCGGTCTCGGTCTGATGCGAAGGGGGCGGGCCTATAAAGCCGGTCCACAGCCGTATCGAGGGCTGCATGAGCCTTTCGCAAATTTGCGGGCATGGTGTCTGGATCATAAAGGTCGGCGAGGCTGGATGTGGCGTGCGCTGCGCGGGCGTCCAGCACCGCTTGGGACAAAATTTCTATCTTGGCGCGCTGAGTTGACGATGCGTCCGGCCAAGGGAATGTATTGTAGACAACCCCGATTCCGTATTGGAAGCGACTTTCAAGGCGGCCGCCAACATGCGCCAGCCAAGCCATATGGCATCTGCTTGTTAGAATCCCAAAGTCCCAGAGAGTTGCACCCTGTAACAAGCGCAGTTTATTACTCGGTACTATGGGCGGCTCAAGCCAGCCAAACGGTACGTATTCCCGTCTTTCTGAACTGACTTCAGGTATTGCTAAAAAGGGTCGTTCCGGAATGACGGTAACGTGAAAAGCGGTAGGCGTCGCCGCCAAGGCCTGAGCGGAAATGCCGGGCGGGGATTTTTTATCGTCGTCTTTACCTTTGGCAGAAACCTTACCTTGTCGAAACTGCCTCACAAGAGAAACGCGGGCCATAAGTTGCGGTAGACGACGCAACTCCTCCGGCGGAACAGATTGTAAGGTTGCTATCCACCGCATTCCGCCATTTATGAACTCTTGAGCACCTATAAAAGGACGCAAGTGTTCTCTTGCACCCGGCTCTGCCGATAGCAATTGTTCCCGCTCAAAAGCGTCAAAGATGAGATAACCACCGTCGATTGGTTTTGAGCCGATGATTATCTTATCTGCGCCATTGATAGGACTGTTCTCCTCTTTAACTACAAGGTGGCGATTCGCGACGGTTTTGGCATCAAAGAGATATGCTGTCAGCGCCGAATGGTGGCTTTCCACTGGATCAGCCTTGATGTCGGGATTGTCCGCCGTCAGCACCAATGGCACAGATTTGAGGTTGTGAAGTAAGGAGGATTTGGGCTTCGTCGTAGTGACGAAGGAACGAAGATGAAGCCCAAATCCTCCTTGAAAAAATCGGCCAAGCCCCCTGCGGAACGGGTGGTGAAGGATATCCGGCGCGCGACACGCCGGCACTTCTCAGCAGAGGACAAGATCCGGATCGTACTGGAAGGGCTGCGCGGCGAGGACAGCATCGCCGAGCTGTGCCGCAAGGAAGGCATAGCGCAGAGCCTGTACTATACCTGGTCGAAGGAGTTCATGGAAGCGGGCAAGCGGCGCTTGGCGGGCGACACCGCCCGTGCCGCGACCACCGGCGAGGTGCATGACCTGCGCCGCGAAGCCCGTGCGCTGAAGGAATGCGTCGCCGATCTGACGCTGGAGAACCGTCTGCTCAAAAAAGCATGATCGCGGATGGGGAAGGCGGCGAATGAGGTATCCCGCATCCGAGAAGCTGGAGATCCTCAGGATCGTCGAGCAATCGCACCTGCCGGCTAAACGCACGCTGGACCAGCTCGGTATCCCGCGCAGAACCTTCTACCGCTGGTACGACCGTTACCTCGAGGGCGGCCCGGAGGCACTGGAGGATCGGCCATCGGCTCCAAGCCGAGTGTGGAACCGCATCGGCGATGATATCCAGCAGCAAATCATCGACATGGCGTTGGATACAACCGATCTGTCACCCCGCGAGCTCGCGGTGCGCTTCACCGACGAGAAGCGCTACTTCGTGTCGGAAGCCACGGTCTACCGTCTGTTGAAGGCCCATGACCTGATCACCAGCCCGGCCTTCATCGTGATCAAGGCGGCCGATGCGTTCCACACGAAGACGACACGGCCGAACGAGATGTGGCAGACCGACTTCACCTACTTCAAGATCATCGGGTGGGGCTGGGTGTATCTGTCGACCGTGCTCGACGACTTCTCCCGTTACGTCATCGCTTGGAAGCTGTGCACCACCATGCGTGCCGAGGACGTCACCGACACGCTGGAGCTGGCGCTCGAAGCCTCGGGTTGTTCTTCGGCCAGGGTCGTGCAAAAACCGAAGCTGCTCAGCGATAATGGTCCCAGTTATATCGCTGAAGAGCTGGCCGAATGGATCGGCGCCAACGGCATGAGCCATGTCCGCGGTGCCCCGATGCATCCTCAGACCCAGGGCAAGATCGAACGCTGGCACCAGACCCTCAAGAACCGCATCCTGTTGGAAAATTACTTCCTGCCCGGCGATCTGGAGGCCCAGATCGAGGCCTTCATCGACCACTATAATCACCGCCGATACCATGAAAGCCTCGGCAACGTGACGCCAGCCGACGCCTACTTCGGCAGGGCACCTGCCATCATCAAACAGCGCGAAAGGATCAAACGACAGACCATCGAACATCGGCGCTTGCTGCACCGCAAGCTCGCCGCCTAATATCAGCCCCCAGACGAGGCCCGCGCTCCGCTAATTTACGCCGCGAGTTGCGCCAAATGTTCTGACGACGGACACATGCGCTTCATCTCGCGCAGGCGAAGGACTTCAAGAAATTCGGAAGCATGATCGCACCCGAATATCGGGCGAATGCACCTGTGCCGGCGGCCGACATGGTGTTCTTCGAAACACCTAATGGCGGCGCCGTCTTCAGCGTCGGATCGATGTCCTGGCCGGGCGCGCTCAGTCACAACGATTATGACAATGACATCGCAAGAATAACCGAAAACGTCCTCCGGCGCTTCAGCGACCGGAAGCCGCTTCGGTTCAAATAACGTGCAAAACAAAGAGGTGGGGAAAGCCAGCCAAAGTTGGCTTTCAGAACAGGAGCATATCATGATTAAAGATTTGAATTTTTCCTCTCGTCTTCTTGCATCGACCACAAGTCTGGCTCTAGTTTTTATGGCTGGCGCAGCACTCGCTCAAGAGGAGGGCGGCGCTGAGGACATCGTTGTGACCGCGCAGAAGCGCGAGGCGCGTTTGCAGAATGTGCCCGTGTCCGTCACTGCGCTCAGTGGCGAGCAGCTGGATGCTATGGGTGCCAGGGATTTCAAGGATATTTTGCTCAGCACGCCTGGCGTCGCCTTCTCCGGCGCGGACCGTGGTCAGAGTATTTATAATATTCGCGGTGTTAGCACCGTAGCGACGGCGCCGACGGTCGGCCTCTATCTTGACGACATTTCGCTGGTTACAGGCGGTAATGTCTTCACGGGTACTGCTGACCTTCTGTTTTTCGACATCGAGCGCGTGGAAGTTCTGAAGGGGCCACAGGGCACTTTGTATGGTGGCAGCTCGATGGGTGGCGCGATCAAATATGTCAGCCGCAGACCGAGTCTGTTGGATTTCGAGGGCGAAGCGGCCGCCGGTATTGCCACGACGAGGTATGGCGAACCATCCTACAATGGCGAGGTAATCGTTAACATTCCGCTCATTACTGATGTCCTGGCCGTGCGCTTGGGCGCCGCCTATCGCCGTGACGGTGGGTTCATCGACAATATCGCCAATGGCGAAGCTCTGAATCCCCGGTTCAGCACTAACGGCCCGACGGAATCTTTTGACCCGCTCCGCCATCCATCCCAGAGCACGCTCGCGAAGAAGGGTTTCAACGAGTCTAACACTTTCGTACTGCGAGCGTCGGCGCTTTGGGAACCGGACAGCAGCTGGTCGATCCTCCCCTCTGCTTTCTATCAGGATTACAAGCTCGACAATCCGACTCTGTTCTTCACCAATCTTCCCGGTCTCCAGTCATCCTACCGGATCGAAGGCCCCACGACCGACAAAAGTGGTATTTACAGGCTGTCGGTGCGCAAACAGTTTGAGGGTGCCGAATTTACCTCGCTGACGGGCTATTTCGACCGCAGCATGGGCATCGATCGCGACTACAGTTTCTTCCTCGGCAACCTGTTGCCCGTCCTCTACGATTATGACTCCTTCAACTTCGCACATATCAGGACCAAAACGTTGACGCAGGAACTGCGCATCGCCTCAACAGGTGCTCCAGAAGACAAGTGGCGCTGGATAGCGGGTCTCTATTATTCACGGCAGAAGGCTCATTTCGATCAGACGGTCCAGACCTATGGCGGCACGCCCATTCTTGGTACAGAGATCGGCTATTTCGGCGATATCAACGATGTCGAACGGCAATATGCAGCTTTCGGAGAGGTGAGTTACAAGCTGACTCCGAAGCTGGAATTGACGGTCGGCCTGCGCATGTTCGGAATCAAGCAGACGATCGACCTGTTTGGATCCGGGCCGCTCAACGGCGGTGAGAGTGAGCTCAAAGGCCGTGAGAACAGCGAGAACGGCCTCAATCCGAAATTCGCTGCGTCCTATCAGGCGACACGGGACAATCTGCTCTTTGCGTCGGCGAGCAAGGGCTTCCGTGTCGGCGGCCCCAACCGCTTCCAGATCGATGCCGACCTGTGCCGCAGCGATCTCGACCGGCTCGGCCGGACCGACACGCCCGACAGCTTTAAGTCAGACAATCTGTGGACTTATGAAGTGGGAAGCAAGAACCAGTTTCTTGACCGCAGGCTGACTTTCAATGCGGCGGCCTTTTACACGGACTGGAAGAAAATCCAGCAGCAGATCGCGATGTCGAGTTGCGGCTTCAGCTTTACCGATAACGTCGGCTCGGCACGGATTAAGGGCGCCGAGATTGAGGCCAATTTTGCGCCCACCGAAGGTCTATCCATCGGCGGTACCGCAACTTATATGAATGCCAAGATCACTGGAGCGGTTCCCGGGACACCCGCGCTGAAGGGAGACGAGATCCTGTCCGTTCCGCAATGGATGCTGAGCGCCTTTGCGGCTTATGGTGTCGATCTTGGTGCCACGACGCGTCTGACGTTCCGTGCTGACTGGCAGTATCAAGACAAGGCTAGACGGTCCTTCAATCGGGACCTGCCGGTTGTCTATGCTGGCGGAGTCGCGGGCCTCATTCCAAATGCCGCCGAATTCCGCGAGAGTTACGATCTTGCGAATGCGCAAATCCTGCTTGAGACCGAACGCGTAGACTATCGCCTCTTTGTCAATAATGTTTTCGATTCGCGTCCCTTCATCGATTATAATCTTGATCAGGGCCTCAGCACGGCTTCCACTGTTCGACCCCGCACGTTCGGTTTAGAAGCGCGGGTGCATTTCTAGGAGTACCCACCCCGCCCTCTAAGAGGGGCGGGGTGGCACCGTTCGGTGCGGAGGCGAGAAAAGATCCAAATTTATTCGACTACGCAAAAAAAAGAGTGTCACTTTCAAAAGCGGAGCCCGCGAAGGCCCCTAAGATGGCAAAAGGTGGGATAAGTTGCGCAAACCTCATGTTGCGGCGGAAAAGTTGGGCCGACGGGCGGAGAGCGCAGCAACGAAATGTTCCGGGAGCAGGGGCGTATGCATCTTGTAAAGAAGTCCATAGCATTGGTGGTCATGCTGCTGCCGGTGGCGCTTAATGCGGAAGTTCCCGCCGATCCGGTGCCGAACGTTGCCTCGCTTCCTAGCAGCTATCCGGATACCTGGTTGTTCGTCCACGAAAGCAATGCTCATAACGGTATGATTGGGCAGACGCTCATCGTGGATGCGGCTTCCGCCAATCGACATCTTAAGGGATCGATTCAGTCGTCGCTACTTGGCAATTTCGCCGAAGCGAAGAGTCGTAGCGAACTTTATGCAAATGAGACTGTCTATTCGCGCGGGACCTATGGAGAGCGCACTGACCTCATCGTCGTTTATGACAAGGCCACGCTCAATCCGATCGCCGAGATCGTTCTGCCCGCCGAAAAGCGTGCGTTGATGATGCCCCGCAAGGCCATGTTCACGCTTAGCGGCGACGAGCAATTTGGTCTTGTCTATAATTTCACCCCTGCGGCATCGGTCACCGTGGTGGATCTCATAAAACGGGCCGTGGTCGGCGAGGTTAATATCCCGGGCTGCACGATGATCTACCCGATGGGGCCGCGCAGCTTTATCACATTGTGCGGGAATGGTTCGATGGCGGCTATCGCCCTCGATTCCGATGGCAAGCTGGCGAGTGAGAACGTCAGCAAAGTGTTCAACGACATCGACAAGGATCCGCTGTTCATGGACAGCGCCCTCGTCAACGATGTGCGTTATTTTGTTAGCTTTCGCGGACACGTCCAGCCGTTGGGGCTGGCCGGAGGCGCCGGGACGATCCTTAAGACATGGTCGCTGCTGGATGCGGCTGATGCGAAGGAGTCCTGGCGTCCATCAGGGGCGCAAGTGCTCAGCGCGGATCGCGCCGGGCGGCTCTACGTGCTGATGCGAAAGGGTGCGCGCGACGGTGAACATGGCGCCGGCGGCGGCGAAGTCTGGGTTTACGACGTGTCTTCGCAGACAAGGCTGATGCGTATCCCGCTTCGCAAGGAAGGGCGCGTGATTGAGGCGACGAGAGGCCAGGAGGCACTCTTGGCGGTAGTGAACGCAGATCAGGAGCTTGATGTTTATGCCGCAGACAGCGGCAAGTTTATCCGCCGAATCGGTGGATGGCGCGACATAACCCCCTTCTCGCTCTACGCGGTGAAGTGAGGTGCATCACATGATTGATCCGTTATTCAACATTGTGGTCTCGCTGTTTCTGAGTGGCCTGTTGCTGGCGTCGGCACGGCATAAGCTTGTCGATCGCACTGCCTTTATCCAGGCGGTTTCGGCCTATCATCTCCTGCCCAATCGCCTGGTCGCTGCTGCGAGCGTGTTTTTGGCGCTTGGCGAGTTGCTGATCGGCGTGGCATTGTTGCTGCCCTTCGCGCAACCGTGGGCGGGATGGGCGGCCGCTTTAATTTTCAGCACTTATGCTGTTGCGATGAGTATTAACCTGTCGCGTGGCTTGATCGACATCGACTGCGGCTGCTCGCTGGGACGGAGCGGATTTCGTCTTAGCTGGTTACATCCTGCGCGGAATGCAATTCTCATCTGTCTCGCACTGCTGACCTTGGTGCCTATGACCGGCCGCCCGCTGATCTGGTTCGATCTGGTACAGACTGCCGCCGCTGTCATCGTTCTCGGCTTCCTTTATCTGGCCGCTGAGGCATTGTTATCGAACCGGGCCCTTATGGAAAAGAACGCATAGGATGATTGAGGGTCTGGCCGTCTCCCAAATTCTTCTCTGGCTCCTTGTCGCTTGTCTGGCAGTGGTCTGCCTGGCGCTGGTGCGACAGGTCGGCGCACTTTACGAGCGTATAGCACCGGTGGGGGCACTGACGGTGAACCAGAAGCTGTCAGGCGGATCCACGGCACCGGCTATCGTGGTGGAGACGCTCGACGGGCAGCGTTTGTCGATCGGCAAAGGGGAGGACAAGGTGCGGACCAGCCAGCTCATCTTCTTCCTCGCGCCGACCTGCCCGATCTGCAAGACGCTCCTCCCCGTATTGAAGTCGATCCGCCAGCATGAGCGGGCGTGGCTCAATGTCATCCTGGCCAGCGATGGCGGAGATGATGCCGAGCACCGGGCGTTCGTAAAGAAAAACGGACTCCAGGACTTCCCCTATGTTCGGTCGGAAACGCTGGGCCGTTCATATGGTGTCAGCCGACTGCCCTATGCAGTGCTGATCGACGAGGGCGGAAAGGTCAGCGCGCTTGGCCTCGTCAACTCACGCGAGCATCTGGAGAGCCTGTTCGAGGCGAGGACGCTCGGCACACCGACGATCCAGGACTTTCTCGAAAAACACTCCGGCGCTGCGCACTGAGGGCAAAGTAATGAACATATTCGACAAATTCTCCGAACGGACGTTACGCGGTGTCGCGCGGTCAAGCTCGCGCCGCAGCTTTCTCGGACGGCTCGGCCTCACACTGGTGGGGGGTGCCGCGCTTCCCTTGCTCCCGATCGCGCGCGCCTCCGCACAGGCGCGAGAACCCAAGGAAAGCTATCCCGGCGTCGCTCCTGATTTCACTACCAATCCAGGCGAAGAGGGCGACGTGACGAGCTGCGATTACTGGCGCTACTGCGGCGTTGGCGGAACCTTGTGCAGTTGCTGCGGCGGCGGTCCGGCAGCCTGTCCGCCGGGGACAGAAATGTCACCGATGTCCTGGATTGGTACCTGTCTCAATCCGGTAGACAACAAGCATTACATCATTTCCTACAATGATTGCTGTGGGAAGCCAAACTGCACCCGCTGCCCCTGCGCCCCGAACAATCCCAAGGACCGGCCCTCGATCCGTCCGCAGTCGAGTAGCGAGTATCTCTGGTGCATCGGCACCAAGAGCAGCATGTACACATGTTCGACCGCGACCGTCGTCGGCTTGGCTTTGGCGCAGGAGGGCTGAATGATCCGACTCCTGCTTCTGCTGGCGGCTTTTTTCGTCGCGTCTGATGCAAGCGCCGACAACGCCGGCCTGTACAAAAGATGCGCGAGCTGCCACCTGCCGACCGGCGCGGGAATCCCTGGCATCTATCCGGGATTGACTGACCGGCTGGGTCCGCTGGCGGCAACGCCGGCCGGGCGAGACTATCTGGTAATGGTAGTTCATGCCGGCCTGACTGGTCCGATCAATGTCAAAGGTACGACCTACAGCGGCGTGATGCCGCCGCAGGGATCGGGCTTGTCGGATGAGCAACTCGCCGGCGTGCTGAATTTCATCCTCGACAATTTTAACAAGAAAAGCCTTCCGCCAACCTGGACGAAGTTCAGCGTCGCCGAGGTCGGGGCAATTCGGGAGAAACATGCAAAGCTGCGGGCGCGCGATGTGATTGCGCTGCGCCCGAAGTCGCTTGGAGGGCGATAGAGCGATGATCCGGTGGCGTGTCATTGCGACCTTTTTGCTGGCGGCGGTGGCTTCTGCAAGTCCAGCTGCGCCGCTGCCTGGCGTCAAAAATGAGGGGCAGACCCGGCAAGACTGGATCATGAACTGCCAGGGTTGCCACCGATCCGAGGGCTCGGGCTCGGGCAGTGGTGTGCCGGGTCTCGCGAGCAATGTGTCTCGTTTCCTGCACTTGCAACACGGCCGAGCCTTCCTCGGCCGTGTCCCCGGGGTTGCGTTTGCGCCGCTGTCTGACCAAAGGGTGGCCGATCTGCTGAACTGGGTAGTACAGACCTATGATCCCGCCAACATGCCGCGTACGTTCAAGCCGTACACTGCCGCAGAGGTACAAGCGCTGCGCAAGCAGCCGCTCATCACCGATTCGATGACGGTTCGTGCGCAGATCATGGACGAGATCGAGAAATAAACATTTACATGGTCTTGGGAGAAGCGCCGATGATCTGGATTCTTTTTCGGACGGCGTTTTGAACGTGAAGGCGATCCGGCTCAGCCTATTTCGGGTAATGTGCGTCAATTGGTACTGAAGTTTCCGCAGATGTGGGTTCTCCCCCAATTTCGGTACAGGCAGCGTGTACGAACCATGAATCCGGTGGATTCATCAAGGCTCCATAGAGGGAGCCTTTCGAACCGTGGCCAAGCGCATCCCGCCACTCATTCCACGTTAGCTGATCGTGGAGGAGGTCATTCTCGAGCCCGAGCGAATTGTCATCAATTGCCGATCGCGGTTGTCTGCGCCGCGGTGCCCGAGTTGTTGGCGTGTATAGTCACGGATGCACAGCAGATATCAGCGGCGCATTGCCGATCTACCATGGCAGGGCCGCCCCATTACGCTCTGCGTTCGCGTCCGTCGGTTGCGGTGTGTCAACTGACGTTGCGAGCAGCGCATTTTCGCCGAGCGTGCGGAGGATTTCGCTGGCAGTCACGCTCGTCCCACGATGCGGCTGCGCGATATCCAGCGTTCGGTTGGCCTTGCCCTTGGCGGTGAAGCGGGCGCGCACCTCATCGAACGGCTGAGCATGCGCGTCAACGCTGACACGATGCTCCGGATCGTTCGCGTCGGCAGGCAGATGAAGCGTGCGAATGAGATATTGCTGCATGGCGCTGATCTGGGATGTTCGGCTTGAACTAATTTGGCGTGAGATGAACGATTGCATTGAACGCGGCCTTGCGCAGGATTGTCAAACGGCGTTCAAAAGGGACCCCCGATCGGCGTCGAAGAGGGACCCCCTTTTCGGATAATATGATGCTGGTTTGTTGAAGATGGCCTTGCGCTGCGTGCGGCGGAGGGCGGGCGTAGCCCGACCGGAGGCGCGCGCAGCGCAAGATAGATTTTTGAAGGCGCCGAAGGTGGCTGTCAGCTGCGGTTTTTGAAGCGCCAGCTGTCGTTGCCCGTCTCGACGATATCGCAGTGGTGGGTGACGCGGTCGAGCAGCGCCGTGGTCATCTTGGGATCGCCGAACACGGTCGGCCATTCGCCGAAGGCGAGGTTCGTGGTGATGATGACGCTGGTCCGCTCATAAAGCTTGCTGATGAGGTGGAACAGCAACTGCCCTCCCGAGCGGGCGAACGGCAGATAACCGAGCTCGTCGAGCACGATCAGGTCGAGCCGCGACAGCTGCGCCGCCAGGGTCCCGCCTTTGCCGATCCGGGTCTCCTCTTCGAGGCGTGTCACCAGACCTCGACCTTTCGGCGCTGCGCCAGAACGAGGCGCAGTCCAATCCCTATGGCGCCGACTACGACTACGCGCGCGAATTCGCCTCCCTCGACCTCGACGCGGTCAAGGCCGACATCCGCAAGGTGCTGACCACCTCGCAGAGTTGGTGGCCGGCCGATTATGGCCACTATGGCCCGTTCTTCATCCGCATGGCCTGGCACAGCGCCGGCACCTACCGCACCGGTGACGGCCGCGGAGGTTCGGATGGCGGTGAGCAGCGCTTCGAACCGCTCAATTCGTGGCCCGACAACGTGAGCCTCGACAAGGCCCGACGCCTCGTCTGGCCGATCAAGCAGAGGTACGGTCGCAAGTTGTCCTGGGGTGACCTGATGGTGCTGACCGGCAACGTCGCCATGGAGGACATGGGCTTCAAGACCCTCGGCTTCGCCGGCGGCCGTGTCGATGCCTGGCAGCCCGACCTCGTGTTCTGGGGGCCGGAAACCAAGATGCTGATGGACCAGCGCCGCGACGAGAAGGGCAACCTCAGGGGACCACTTGCCGCGACCCAGATGGGCCTCATCTACGTCAATCCGGAAGGCCCGAATGGCAATCCCGACCCGTTGGCAGCGGCCGCGGACATCCGCCGTGCCTTCGGCGCCATGGCGATGGATGACGAGGAAACTGCAGCCCTGATTGCTGGCGGGCACACGTTCGGCAAGGCGCACGGTGCGCACAAGCCCGAGGAATGTGTCGCCGGTGATCCGGGCGTCGCCCCAATCGAGCAACAAGGCCTTGGCTGGACCAACAAGTGTGGCAAGGGCAATGCCGAGGACACTGTCTCCAGCGGGCTCGAGGGCGCCTGGTCGGCCAATCCCATCGCCTTCACCACCCAGTACCTCGACAATCTCTACGGCTTCGAGTGGGTGAAATCCCGCAGCCCGGCAGGTGCCGTCCAGTGGGTTCCCAAGGATCCGGCCGCCGCGAGCCTGGTACCCGATGCGCATCGGCCTGACGTGCGCCACGCGCCGATCATGTTCACCACCGACATCGCGATGCGCGAGGATCCGGGGTTCCGCAGGATCACCCAGCGTTGGCACAAGAACCCGCAGGAGTTCGCCGATGCTTTCGCCCGGGCCTGGTTCAAGCTGACCCATCGCGACATGGGTCCGCAGGCCCGCTACCTTGGCAAGGACGTGCCCAGCGCGACCTTCACCTGGCAGGATCCGCTGCCCAAGGCTGACTATGCGACAATCGACAATGCCGACGTCACGGCGCTCAAGGCCGAAATCGCGGGTTCGGGGCTGACCACCGCCGAACTTGTGCGCACGGCTTGGGCCTCTGCCTCGACCTTCCGTGCGACCGACATGCGCGGCGGCGCTAATGGTGCGCGGCTGCGGCTTGAGCCGCAGAAGAACTGGGCCGTGAACACCCCGGCGGAACTCACGAAGGTTCTTGGTCGGCTGGAAGCGATCCGCACAAACTTCAATAAGCGCGCCACTGGCGGAAAGAGGGTCAGCCTTGCCGATCTCATCGTGCTGGGCGGCAATGTTGCGGTCGAGCAGGCTGCCAAGGCTGCCGGACAGGACGTGACCGTGCCGTTCACGCCAGGACGGGTCGATGCCACGCAGGCGCAGACCGATGTGGCGTCCGTCAATCATCTTCAGCCCAAGGCCGATGGCTTCCGCAACTGGTACGCGGCCAATTCCGACTTCGGTCCGGCTGAGGCACTTGTCGACAAGGCCGATATGCTGAACCTGACTGTGCCGGAAATGACCGTGCTGGTGGGCGGCATGCGCGCGCTTGGCGCCAATGCCGGCAACTCCACTGCGGGCGTCTTTACCAGTCGTCCGGGCACACTCTCCAATGACTTCTTCGTCAACTTGTTGTCGATGGACACGGTTTGGTCGAAGTCGGCGAGTACGCCCGGCCTCTATGAAGGCAAGGACCGCGCTACCGGCGCGGCGAAGTGGACGGCGAGCCCGGTCGACCTGATCTTCGGGTCGAACTCCGAACTGCGCGCGGTCGCGGAAGTCTATGCGTCCGATGATTCCAGGCAGAAGTTCGTTACCGACTTCGTTGCGGCCTGGGCCAAGGTAATGGACGCAGACCGCTTCTGATCCCGCCTTCCTGCAGAGGAGTGACGGCAGGGCATTCCCTTGCCGTCACTCCTGGCTTTCCAGGCAAACGAGGTGCCGCGATGCGCGCAACTTTCTGGACCCTGTGCGCTTCAGCCGTCATGGCAGTTGCGTTCGGCAGTGCTGGCCCAGGCCGGGCCGAAGTCCAGTCCGTCCGGCCCGCCGCATTCACGCAGTGTACGGCTTGTTATTCGATCGAAGCGGGCAGGACCGTATTTGGACCGAGTCTTGCCGGGGTGGCCGGACGCCGGGCCGGCAGCTTGCCAGGTTACAATTACAGTGCGGCGCTCCGTTCGTCGGGACTGACCTGGAACGCCGCCACGCTTGATCGCTGGCTGACCGCGCCGCAAAGGATGGTGCCGGGAACCAGGATGCCTTTCACCGGGATCGCGGATTCCGCCCGGCGCAAACAGGTCGTCGATCATCTGCTGACCCTCAGATAAGTTGATGGGCAGATGGGTCGTTGGGTATCCGGTTGCGGATCACGTCCTCGTCGATGAGATGCCATTGTCCTGATGACATCGACAGGCCGGGAGACTAGGTGAACCCGCGATGAGGACATGGAGTCGCCTCCTTCGCGAACATCGCTGCCTGGCTGCCATTCTGGTGGCCCTGGCGCTGTGCATGAAGGCGCTGGTGCCGGCCGGATTCATGGTCGGAGCAACCACTAAGCTGATCACCATCGAGATTTGCGCCGATGCCTCGGGCGGGAAACTGACCCGGCAAATGACCATCCCGTTGAAAGGCAGTGCGGGTGGCGAGCAGTCCGATCACGGCAAGTCCGATGCCACCTGCGCGTGGACGGCGCTTGCAACGGCTGCCCATTTCGGGGCCGATTCGGAACTTCTGGTACTGGCGCTGGCCTTCATCCTGGCGCTGGGCTTCCTGCGGCAAGCGGCAGAGCCGTTGCGCCGCTCCTGTCATATCCGACCACCTTCGCGCGGACCGCCGCTTCCGGCCTGACTTCCCGCCTGATTGTCAGACCGCCCGGCGTGCCTTTTTCGTGCGCGCCGGATTGCCGGAGCACTTCCCATGCCTACCATCGCTTGCCGCGCCGCGCGCGCGGTTCATCGTGGCGTTGCCCCTGTCCTTGCCGTAGCCGCGCTCAGCACCGTTACGTCCACGCCGATTGCCGCCGAGCCTTATCGGACTGCTTCCATCACCGTGTCCGATGCATGGGCGCGGGAAACCGCCCCCGCGCAGAAGGCAGGCGGTGGCTTTATGATCATCGACAATGCCGGAAACCGAGCGGACCGCCTGCTGTCGGCCGCGTCCGGCGTGGCGGACAAGGTCGAGCTCCATACCGTGTCGATGGACGGCGGAGTGATGCGGATGCGTCCGGTAGCGGGCGGTATCGCCATACCCGCGCGCGGCAAGGTCGAACTTCGGCCAGGTTCGTTCCACATCATGTTCATGGGCCTCAAGGCGCCGCTTCGGCGGGGCGAAACTGTGCCGGTGACACTGCGCTTTGCTAGGGCGGGAACGGTAACCGCCCGCCTGGCTGTGCAGCCGATCGGCGCGATGGGGCCGGATGGAGGCCATCATGGCCATCATTGAGCCTAAACCGGGCCGTGGCGGCCTGCGCATGGTGCTGTGGCTTGCGGTTCTTGTCGTCGCGGCGCTCGGGCTGGCTCTGTGGGGCAGCAAGGACCGCTCGCCGCCCGCGCCGTCTTCCAGCTTCGCTGGGGCGTTCGGCGGGCCATTCACGCTGGTCGACCGCAACGGCACGCAGGTGACCGACAAGACGCTGGCGGGAAAGCCCTATGCCATCTTCTTCGGCTTTACCCGCTGCCCCGATGTCTGTCCGACCAGTCTTGCGCGCATGGCACGGCTGAGGAAGCAGCTTGGCGCAGACCGCATGAAGTTCAACATCGTTTTCGTCTCGGTCGATCCGGCCCATGACCGGCCCGCCGACATCGGTAGCTATGTCGACTTGTTCGGCACGCCGATCATCGGCCTGACCGGCAGCGATGCCCAACTCGCCCGGATCAGTAAAGGCTTCGGCGTTTACGTCAAGAAGGTGCCGACCGAGGGCGGAGACTATACCATCGACCATACCGCCGCGATCTACCTCATGACAGCCGGCGGCGAGTTCGCCGGCACCATCGATCACCACGAAGCCGACAAGGTCGCGCTGGAAAAGCTCCAGCGCCTGATCGGCTGACGTTTCACGATTCAAGGACAAGACCCATGAAAACCTCCACGCTCGCCATCGCGATGGCGCTTGCCTCCACCACTTCGGCCCTTGCCGCTGAGGGCGAGGCGCCTTCGGCCGAGACCATCGTCGTCACCGCGCCGCGGATTACCTCGCTCGATGCAGCGGCCGCAGCCGAGGACGAGCACGCCACCAGCCCGGACGGCGCGGCGTTCATCGCCCGCCAGCCCGGTGCCGCGCTAGTCGATAACGGCACGCTTTCAGGCCAAGTGCAGATGCGCGGCCTGTTCGGGGAACGCATCGCGCTGCGCATCAATGGTCAGCAGTTCGCCACCGGCGGGCCGAACGCCATGGACCCGGCCATGCATTACGCGCCGATGGCGCTGATCGACCGGGTGGAGATCGCGCGCGGAATTTCGCCGGTGCGCGATGGGCCGGGGCTGGGCGGCGGGATCAACACCGTGCTCAAGCAGGTGCGGTTCGGTGAGGGCCAGGACCTGTCGCCGCAGGTCGACATCTCGGGCCAGTACCGCAGCGTCGATGACAGCGTGGCACTGGGGGGCATGGCCGGGCTGGCCAGCGACAGCCTGCGCTTCGGCGTGATCGCATCGTGGGAGAAGGGCGACGACACGCGCTTTCCCGGCGGTCGCATTGCCACAACGGGCTATGAACGCGCGGTCTATGGCGTTCATGCCGGATTGCGCACGGGAGCAGGTGAACTGAGCCTCGAATACCGCCGGCAGGAAACCGGGCGTTCGGGCAATCCGCCGTTTGCGATGGACATCGTCTATTTCCACACCGACTTCGCCCGGATCGGCTTTGCGGGCGATGTCGCGGATGGTGTCCGGCTGGAAGCGCACGCCGATTATGCCGGTGTCAGCCACCGCATGAACAATTATGAAGAGCGGCCCGCGCCAGCTCTTGCCATGACCCGTCAGTCGGACACTTATGCCGACACCATGAGCGCGGATGTGTCGCTGCGCTTCGGCTCGGCACAGCGCCACCTGCGGATCGGTGCGGATTTTGAACTGATCGACAAGGGCTACATGCTCTACAATCCGCTGGCGCCGGCCTTCTTCATCCATCCGCTGGACCGCGCACACAGCGATCGGCTGGGCGCCTTTGCCGAATGGCGCACCGGTGCCGGTCCGGTGGAGGCCGAACTCGGTGTGCGGGTGGACCGCCACGGCGCCGAAACCGGGGCGCCGCGCTTTGGTCCAGGCGTGCCTGCTGGTCCCGCAGGTCTGGCGCTGGCCTTTGCCAATGCCGACCGGGAATGGTCAGGCACCACCCTCGATGCCTCGATGCGGTTGTGGGCGGAACTGGGGGCGTTCACCCCGCGCCTGACGCTTGCCCGCAAGACCCGTGCCCCCAGCCTGATCGAACGCTTTTCCTGGCTGCCGACCGAGGCCAGCGGCGGACTTGCCGATGGCAACATCTATGTCGGCACGCCCGGCATCCGGCCGGAAAAGGCGTGGATCGCGGAACTCGGCTTCGATTGGGCTGGGGCAACGACCTATGCACGGCCGGTCGTCTATTACCGCCGTATCGACGATTTCATCCAGGGCGTGCCTTATGACGCCACGCCTGGGGTGGTTAACACACCGGTCGAAATGGTCTCGCAGGCAAGCGGCGATGCCACGCCGCTGCGCTTTGCCAATACCGATGCGGAAATCTGGGGGGCGGACATCGCCTTTGGCGCGAAGATCGCTGGCCCTATGCGGATCGACGGCGTGGCGAGCTATGTGCGGGGCAGGCGTCGCGATGTGGCCGACAATCTCTATCGCATGGCCCCGGCCAACGGACGTCTTGCGCTGGCATGGGAGACCGCGCGCTGGTCCTTGTCGATCGAGGGGCAGGCGGTGGCCGCGCAGAAGAAGGTGTCATCCACCAACGATGAGGCGGCGAGCAGGGGCTATGTCCTGGCCAATTTCTATGGCCATTGGCTGGTGCGCGAGGGACTGCGCCTCGATTTCGGTATCGAGAACCTGTTCGACCGCCAGTATCTCGAACATCTTGCGGGCTATAACCGCATCGTCGGCTCTGACGTTCCGCTGGGCGCGCGTCTGCCGGGACCGGGACGTTCCGCCTTCATGCGCCTGCGTTGGGCGATGAACTGACGGTGCCTGTGCGGGGCGGGCCTGCCTTTGGCCGACCGGTCCCGCGCCGCGCGTTTACCGCCGCGGACGATCTGCTTTCGTTAGCGCGCGGATCGCGATGTCGAGCTGAACCCGCGAGATTTCGCCCACATGAGTCTGCCGGATGGTGCCGTCAGCAGCGACGAACAGCGTCGTTGGCAGTGCAGGTGAGCCGGTGAAAGTGCTGAGCATGCCTTCCTGATCCAGCGCAACGTCGCGGGGCGGAAGGCCCTGGCTTTGCAGGAAGGCGCGAAGCTGCGCGGGGGTTTCGCCCTGATTGACCAGCAGGACCGCCGCACGCCTTTCGTTGGCAGCGGCGTTGATCAGCATCGGCATTTCGCGGCGGCAGGGCGGGCACCAGCTGGCCCAGAGGTTGAGCACGGCGGGACGGCCGCGCAGATCGCCTGCCGTGATGCTGCCGCCCCGCGCCATGTCGAAGCGCAGGCCTGTCGGCAACAGGATCGCGGACCGCGGAGCCTGTCCCTCGGCGAAGGCCCACCACACCGAAGAAAGCGCCGCCAGCAGACCTAGCCCCGCCGCAATCGGGCGAAGCCTGCGCATGATCACGACCACCACCAGCGCCGCTGTCGCCACTCCCGCGCTCCATACCCAGCCTCCCAGCCACGCCTGTAACGAGACGACCGGATCGAGCGCGAAGCTCTCCCGATGGACCCACACATAGGCCGCTCGTGCGCCGACAAGGCCAGCCAGAAGTGCAAGCCCTGCGGGTTGCCAGCCAGCTATGGCAAACCGGCGCACGATCCAGTCCATCCCGGCAAGGAAAGTGAGGATGAGCGCTATGGCCACAAGGCGATCGAGCGCCATCGCCAGCGGGCCGATCTGGATAATGTCATTGGGGTTCATGTGTCTTGTCAGTGGTAGGGGCGATTGCCGTCGACGCCCAGCGCATGACGGTGATCAACGACTTCGACCTTGCCCCGCTCAGGTTCTGCAAAGGCAGTGGCGCTGATCGACAGCAAGTTGACCGCGGAGATGATTGCAGATCGGTGCATGGTTCGCCTCATCTGCCGCGGTGATTTGAAAGCTTAACCTCAGGCGCGCGCAGAAACGAGCCAGGCGGTGTAACCCATCATCACACCTTCGCCGGCCCGGTGGTGCTGGTCGAAAAGCTCGACTAGATCGGCCTGCGCCGCTTGCTGCACGGACTCCGGATAGTCCAGCAGGACTTGCCCGAAAGCCATGGCGTTGCAGGCGAACTGCTGCGCCTGACTTGGGGTGGCGCCCGGCCCGCCGACGGCGAGCAGTCCCTTGGCGGCGATGATATCCACGCCGTGGAAACCAGCGCCATCGAGAATCTCCCGCATGTAGTCGAGGTCTTCGAAAGCAAAGGGGCCAGGCGCGCGGGGAACGGGGGCCAGCAGTTCGGCATGGCGGCGCGCCACCGCCATGCCTTCCAGCATCCACGGGTTCTGCTGGGGCGGCCCCCACACGGCAAGGTCGATCCGCCCGCCCGGCTTGAGCAGCTTGCGTAGGTTGGCGAAGGCGGGAATCGGCTCGGCAAAGAACATGCTGCCGAAACGTGAAAACAGCCGGTCGTAGGGGCCATCGGGCAGTGTCACGCTGGCCGCGTCGGCGCACAGGAAGCGTGCATTGGCGATGCCGGCGGCCGCAGCGCGGCGCGTGGTCGCCGCGATCAGATCGGGCGAGATGTCGATGCCGAGCACTTCGCCGCCCGGCTGGACAGACTGCGCGATGGCAAGCGTTGTAGCGCCGCCGCCGCAGCCGATATCCAGCACGCGTTCGCCGGGCGAATAGGCCGCGTGTGCCAACAAGGCATTGCCGACCGGCGCAATCGTGCTTTCAAAACCGCTGAGGTTTGCCAGCCACCGCGCGCCCATTTCGCCGGCCCAGTCTTCATACTTCAGGGCATCGGCGTGGGGTAGGGGATTATCGGTCATGGGGCGTCCTTCGGCTGCATGGCTTCCGAATTTACCGTAAGCCAATCAAGTCCCAAAAGAAAGTGACGACTCGCTTTTATTGTGGCATTGGCAGGGAATGAGCCGTCTTTATCTTTCCGCTGACATGCGGCGCGCCGAAACCATAGCGACGGTGATCGGACTGGCGGCGCGGAGTGACCCGACGGAAATCACTACGGGGCAGATCGCGGCGGCCATGGGCGTGTCGCAAGGCGCGCTGTTTCGCCATTTTCCCGACAAGCAATCAATGTGGACCGCCGTTCTCGACTGGACCTGCACCGAATTGCAGCGCCGCTTCGACGGTGTTCGGGCTTCGCAGCCGCTCGCACGGCTCGAGGCCATGCTGGCAGCGCATATCGGCTTCATCATGGAGAACCCTGGCGTGCCGCGCATTTTATGGGGCGTACTCCAGCGCACTGGCGAAACTCCGGCCAAAGACATCGTCCGGCATTTGATGGCGACTTACCGCGCGCGGGTGGCAGGCGAACTGTCGGTGGCGCATGCGGCCCGGCAGATTGCCGGGGACGCCGATCTCGAAGCAGCGACAGTGATGTTTCTGGCGCTTGTCCAGGGCCTCGTGATGCAGGCGCTCGCCATTGATGATTTCTCGGCATTGCCGGCCATGTCTGAGCGGCAGTTTGCGCTCTTTCGCCGCAGTCTGGAGGCCGTGGAATGACTCTGCCATTCTACTTGGGGCCGTTCACCTTGAGTCGGCGCGCCTGGATGCTCGTGGCGGTCCTGGTGCCATTGCTTCTGGTCTTTGCGTGGGTGGCTTTCCGGTCCGGACCGCTTGCGCCTGTGCGGGTGACGGCGGTGACGGTGGGGGAACGAGCGATTGCTCCCGCACTGTTCGGCATCGGCACAGTGGAAGCACGCTATACGCAGCGCATTGGCCCGACTGCGCCGGGGCGCGTCGCCAGCCTTGCCGTTGATGTCGGGGATCGGGTGGAGGTGGGGCAACTGATCGCAGTGATCGACCCCATCGATCTTGACCAGCGCATTGAGGCGGCATCGGGTAGTGCAGGCCGTTCTGCGGCGCTTGAACAGGCCGCCGCATCGCAAATTGCGGATGCCCGCGCACGGCTGGAACTGGCCCGCAGCGAAGCCGCGCGCGGCGAGGAACTATTCCGTGGTGGCTGGCTGACCCGCACCGCACTCGACCAGCGCCGACAGGCACTCGCGGCGGCGCAGGCGGGGCTTGCAACTGCACAGGCGAACCGCACTGCCGCCACGCAGGATCGCGGTCGTACCGGCGCCGAACGCGCGGCCTTGCTGGAGCAGAAAGCCAACCTGCGGCTTGTCGCACCGCGCGCGGGGCTGGTCGTTCGCCGCCTTGCCGAGCCGGGGACCACTGTTGTCGCCGGACAAGCCGTGATCGAAGTGGTCGATCCGTCGGAACTGTGGATCAATGCCCGTTTCGACCAGTCGCGTGCGGGAGGTATTTCGTCAGGCTTGCCGGCGCGTATCGTCCTGCGTTCACGGTCGGACAAGCCGCTGAAAGGATCCGTGCTGCGGATCGAGCCTGTCGCCGATGCGGTGACGGAAGAAGTGCTCGCCAAAGTGGCCTTCGATGGATCGGCCAGCCTGCCGCCAATCGGTGAACTGGCTGAAGTGACTGTTGGCCTGCCGCCGCAGCACAAGACGCTCGCCTTGCCAAATGCGGCGATCCACCGGATCGACGGGGAACTGGGCGTCTGGGTGATCCGTGACGGCGATCCGGAATTCGTGGTGGTCAAGCTGGGCGCAGAGGATGCGGAAGGCTGGGTCCAGGTGCTGCAAGGGCTGGCGAAGGGCGAGCAGGTCGTCCTGCATAGCGCCCGGCCGCTCGGTTCTGCCAGCCGTCTCTCGATCGTCGACAAGCTCCCATGACCGGTCCGTCATGGTGATATCGTCATGATCAGTCTGGCCGGCCGCGACATCCTCCATGGCTGGGGCAAGTTCGTCCTCACCGGCGTGGGGCTGGGGCTGCTGATCGGCGTCACCCTGTCCATGGCCGGTGTCTATCGGGGCATGGTGGACGATGCCCAGGCGCTGCTCGACAACAGCGGTGCGGACTTGTGGGTCGTACAGAAAGACACGCTTGGCCCCTATGCCGAGCCATCGAGCCTCAACGAGGATACCGAGCGCCCGATCCGCGCCATGGCCGGGGTCGATCGCGCGGCGGGTGTCACCTACCTTACCATGCAGATCGCGCATGAAGGCAGTGATGTGCGAGTCATGGTGGTGGGCGCGGAAGTTGCCATTCCCGGTGAGCCGGGACAGCCGCCCCACCTGCTCGCCGGCCGCCGGATCGTGCACGGCCACTACGAGGCCATAGCAGACGTCAAGACCGGCTTCGCCATCGGCGACCGGGTGAAAGTGCGCCGGAATACTTACCGCATCGTCGGATTGACCAGCCGCATGGTCTCGTCCGGGGGCGACCCCATGCTGTTCCTGTCGCTCAAGGACGCGCAGGACGCGCAGTTCGATAGGGACAGCGACGCCATAGTCCGGGAACGGGCGCGCACGGCGTCCAGCCCGGTGCTGAACCCGCCGGGCAATCCGGCGGTGGCCGAAGCGGTCAATGCCGCCCAGGCGAGCAGCAATAATGTGAATGCCGTGCTCGTGACGGTGAAGCCGGGGGCCGATGCCGATCAGGTCGCCGCGGCAATCCGGCGCTGGCAGCGGGTGACAGTCTATACCCGCGCCGATATGGAGAGCATTCTGATCGACAAGATGATCGCCAATTCCGCGCGGCAGATCGGCATGTTCCTGGTGATCCTGGCCATCGTCAGCGCGGCGATCGTCGCTTTCATCATTTACACCATGACGATCGGCAAGATCCGCGAGATTGCGGTGCTCAAGCTGATCGGCACCCGCAACCGGACGATTGCCGGCATGATCCTGCAACAAGCGCTGGGCCTTGGCCTGATCGGATTCGCCGTGGGGAAGATTGCAGCCAGTTTCTGGGCGCCGTTCTTCCCGAAATACGTGCTGTTGCTGCCCGCTGATTCCCTGCGCGGCTTTTTCGTGGTCATGGGCATCTGTACGCTGGCGAGCCTGCTGGCCATCCATGCGGCGATCAAGGTCGATCCGGCGGAGGCGATCGGTGGCTGAAGGCATCCGCATCGAGAACCTGGTCAAGACCTATGGCAGCGGCGACACCGCGGTCCACGCCCTGCGCGGGGTAAACATGGCGGTCGCCAAAGGCGAGGTCGTGGGGCTGATCGGGCCATCTGGCTCGGGCAAGAGCACGCTACTCAAGTGCCTCGGCGCGGTGATCGAGCCCAGTTCGGGCCGGATGATCATCGGCGACAATGTGATTTACGACGATGGCTGGAAAGTCCGCGACTTGCGCGCACTGCGGCGCGACCTCATCGGGTTCATTTTCCAGGCACCCTATCTGATCCCGTTTCTCGACGTGACCGACAATGTGGCGTTGCTACCCATGCTGGCGGGCAAGCCAAATGCCGTCGCCCGCAAGGAAGCGCGCGATCTGCTTGATGCCCTCGACGTCGGGCACCGGGCGGGGGCCATGCCATCGCAGCTTTCCGGCGGGGAGCAACAACGGGTTTCAATTGCCCGTGCGCTCGTTAACCGCCCGCCGGTTATTCTGGCCGATGAGCCGACCGCGCCGCTCGACAGTGTCCGCGCGCTGGCGGTCGTCGATCTGCTCAACAGCATGGCCCGGCAGTTCGATACCGCGATTATCGTTGTGACACATGACGAGAAGATCATTCCGACCTTCCGCCGACTCTACAACATCCGGGATGGCATCACACTGGAGGAGCAAATTGCCCCCTCGCTCGGTTGATCAGGCCCCGATTGCCTGCCGCGCCCAGTTGACGATGGAATTCGCCGGCATGGCGCCAGACTGTCGTGCGATTTCGCGGCCCTTGCGGATCAGGATGAGGGTAGGGATCGAACGGATGCTGTAGCGGCCAGCAATCGCTTGCTCCGCTTCAGTATCGAGCTTGCCCAAACGGACATAGGGCTCCAGTTGCGCTGCCGCCGCGGCAAATGCAGGTGCCATCTGACGGCACGGACCACACCACGACGCCCAGAAATCGGCGAGCAGCGGGATGTCGCTTTTCGTGGCATGGGCATCGAAGTTTGGAGTTCCCAAGGTTATTGGCTGCCCGTCGAACAGCGCGTTGCCGCATCGGCCGCACTGAGGTGGTGCCGGAAATCTGGACAGGGTGTTAAGCTACTCTGATCTTCCCCCGGTTGCGCGGACACCGATGAAGGGCTCATTGGAGCCAGGAGGTGTAAGATGGCAAAGGTTGGGAAGCGATATTTCACGGACGAGTTCAAGCGCGAGGCGGTGACGCTATGGGAGACGAGCGGTCGGATGCAGGCCGACGTTGCGCGTGAGTTGGGTATCATGCCGACGATGTTGAGGCGCTGGCAACGGGCACTGGAGATCAAGGGGACAGTGCCTGCGGCGAAGCCGCTATCATCGTCGATGGCGTCGCCGGCGGATCAGGCGTCGGAGATTGCCAGGCTACGCCGCGAGCTCGATCGCACGCGCATGGAGCGCGACATTCTAAAAAAGCGGTCGGCATTTGCGCGGAGATGCCACGGTGAAGTTCCAGTTCATCCGCGCCCATGCTGGCCCCTGGCCGGTCAGCGTCATGTGCCGCATGCTCGGTGTGTCGCGCAGCGGCTATTACGATTGGCGCGATCGACCGCCGAGTATGCGCATGACGGAGAACGCCGTGTTGCTCGCCGATATCCGCCGGATCCAGGCGCGGCATTCCGGGCGATACGGCAGTCCCCGGATGCATGCCGCGCTGCGCGCGGAAGGGCGCGGCTGCAGCCGCGGTCGTGTCGAGCGGCTGATGCGCCGTCACGGCATTCGTGCGCTTGCCGGTCGCCGCTTTCGGCCCTCGACGACCGACAGCCGCCATTACCTGCCGATCGCGCCGAACCTGCTAGCGCAGCGCTTCGAAGCAACGGCGCCGAACCGCGTGTGGCTGGCCGATATCAGCTATATCCCGACCGGCGAAGGCTGGCTGTATCTGGCGGCCGTGCTCGATCTGGCGACGCGCAAGATCGTGGGCTGGGCGATGCGGGATCACATGCGCACCGAACTGACGCTCGCTGCGTTGATGATGGCCGCCCAACGGCAGCGACCAGCACGCGGACTCGTGCATCACTCCGATCGCGGATCGCAATATGCCGCCGGGGCTTATGTCGATCAACTCACCGCGATCGGCGCGACCGCGTCGATGAGCCGCACCGGAAACTGTTACGACAACGCGCCGATGGAGAGCTTCTTTCATACGCTGAAGGTCGAACTGGTCCATCAATGCCGCTGGGCAACGCACGTCGAAGCCCGGCAGGCTCTGTTCGGATATATCGAAGGCTATTATAATCGGCATCGCATGCACTCGGCGCTCGGGTATCTCACCCCCGAACAGGCCGAGCAACGCATGACGGGCTAACCCTAGTGTCCGCACAACCGGAGGAAGATCAACTCCCGACCTGATGGATTGGTACGGGAATGAAGACGACGAGAAAGCGCTACAGCGCCGATTTCAAAGCGAAGGTGGCAATCGAAGCGATCCGGGGCGACCTGACACTGGCGGAGCTGGCGGCCAAGCATGGCGTGCACCATACAATGATCGCCGCCTGGAAGCGGCAAGCCATCGGCGGAATGGCGAGCACGTTCTCCGGCGCCGGCGATGGGGCCAAGGCCGTCAGCGAGAGCGAGGTGGAAAAGCTGCACGCCAAGATCGGGCAACTGGTCGTGGAGCGGGATTTTTTAGCGAAAGCCTTCGGTCGATGAGCGTGGACCGGAGGCGGGCGATGGTCGAACCTGCTCACCATCACCTGTCGATCGCGGCGCAGTGCCGTCTGCTTCGGATCAGCCGCTCGTCCTATTACTACGCGCCGGTGCCAGAAACGGACGAGACGCTGGCACTAATGACGGTAATCGACGAGATCTTCATGGACTGCCCATAGTACGGCAGCCGCCAGATGGCGCGGCATCTGCGGCGTGCAGGACATGAGGTCGGCCGTCGCCGAGCACGGCGGCTGATGGCGAAGATGGGCCTGACGCCGATCTACCAGCGGCCGCGCACGAGCGATCCGCACCCACAGCACCGGGTCTATCCGTATCTGCTGCGCAAGCTGGCGATCGATCGGCCCAACCATGTGTGGTGCGCCGACGTGACCTACATCCCCATGCGTCGGGGCTTCCTCTACCTGGTGGCGATCATGGACTGGGCAACCCGCAAGGTGCTGGCCTGGCGCCTGTCGAACACGATGGACGCCGGCTTTTGCGTCGCGGCTCTGGAGGAGGCACTTGCCCGGTTCGGCAGACCGGAAATCTTCAACACGGATCAGGGCAGCCAGTTTACCAGCTTCGCCTTCACCAGCGTGCTGCGCGAGGCCGAGGTCCGCATCAGCATGGATGGCCGGGGCCGGTGGATGGACAACGTCTTCATCGAACGCCTCTGGCGATCCCTGAAGTATGAGTGCGTCTACCTCCATGCCTTCGAGACCGGATCGGAGCTGCGCGCTGGCCTTGGCCGGTGGATCACCTATTACAACACCCAGCGTCCGCACTCGGGCCTTGCCGGCAGAACCCCGGTCGAGGCCTATCGGCGGATCGGGCAATCAGATCATGGGGGGCATGCCCCCCATGATCTGATGATCAAGCAGGCGGCATGAACGACAACTGGGATTAGCTTAACTCAGCCGCCAAACTGTCCAAGAAGGCGGGACCACCTCAATGCGCGCAACCGCGCGCTCGGAAAAGCAGGCGAAGAGCTCGTCCTGCACCACGAAAAACGATCATTGCTCTCCGCCGGGCGGGAGGACCTCGCCGACCGGGTGCGCTGGACTGCGATACAGGATGGCGACGGCTATGGCTTCGACATCGCCAGCTATGAGCCCGATGGCCGCGAACGCCTGCTTGAGGTCAAGACGACCAATGGGTGGGAGCGCACGCCTTTCCACATTTCCCGAAACGAGCTGGCGGTTGCAGAAGCCCGCCGCGATGACTGGCACCTGGTGCGAGTCTGGAGCTTTGCCCGGTCACCGCAGGCCTATGTCTTGCGGTTTCCGCTGGAAGCCCATGTCGAATTGACCGCTACGAGCTTCCTGGCCGGACTGCGCTAGCGGCGGTTCAGGGAGTCGGACAGCACGAGCCGAAGGCTGCAAGCCAAAAACAGAATATGACTGTCATCGGGTGGGGAGGCATCATCCCCACCCAACGGATCGATATGTTCAGCGAATATTCCTGCGCTGAACCATGTTGACGATAGCCAGCAGGATCACTGCGCCGACAAAGGCGATGATCAGTCCGGTCAGCGAAAACTCCTGTACGCTGCCACTGATGCCCAGCAGCGGCCCTGCGACAGCATTGCCGATCAGCGAGCCGACGCAGCCAACAACAATATTCCAGAAGATGCCCATCGAGGCATCGCGGTTCATCACCTTGCTGGCGAGCCAACCGGCAACCCCGCCCACGATCAGTGCGATAATCCAGCCCATAGTGCCTTCCTCCTCAGTTGCGGATTTCCAGGTGCGTCACGCTGACGTCTACAAATGACCCGTCACCGAGGTCTTCGGGGACTTCGCCGGGTGACAGCACCACCCGCCAGATCAGCGCCCCGATTGCCGCACCCACGAGCGGCGCGACCCAGAACAGCCACAGTTGCCCCAGCGCGGCGGTCTCGGCGAAGAGTGCGACGCCGGTGGACCGGGCTGGATTGACCGAGGTATTGGTGACCGGGATCGAGATCAGGTGGATCAGCGTCAGCGCCAAGCCGATTGCGATTGGCGCAAAGCCGGACGGTACCGCCTTCGAGGTCGCGCCGAGGATGACGATCAGGAAGCCTGCTGTCAGAACGATCTCGATCAGCAGGGCTGCCTGCATCGTGTAACCGCCGGGCGACAGGTTACCAAAGCCGTTGGACGCAAAGCCGCCTGCGCTCCACCCGGTCTTGCCAGAAGCAATGGCGTAAAGCACAACTGCGGCAGCAATCGCACCCACCACCTGGGCGATCCAGTAGGGAATCAGATCTTTCCAGCTGAAGCGATTGGCCAAGGCCAGTCCGAGCGAAACCGCGGGATTGAAATGGCCGCCGGAAATCCCGCCCACTGCATAGGCCATAGTCAGGACAGTCAGGCCGAAAGCCAGCGAGACCCCGACAAACCCGATGCCTAGCTCCGGATATCCGGCTGCCAGCACGGCAGACCCGCAGCCGCCAAAAACGAGCCAGAAAGTGCCGAAAAATTCGGCCGACAATTTGCGCACCATGATCCCCTCCTGTTTTGACTTAACTCCTCGACATTCGAATGACGCACCGAGGTGACGCCGCCTGGGCTTCAGCTCTTGCCGAACAGATTCTTGGCCATGCCCATCACATCGTTCAGGGGATTGCCGTCGCCGTCGCGGTCAAGCTTGCCCAGAAGTCCGGCAGCTTGCGGGTTTTGGCCGATGAGCTGGCTGACCTTTGCCAGGGCTCCATCGCCGCCAATCTGATCGACGATCTTGCTCAGCGTTCCGCTGTCTATTCCCGTCTGTGAAGCGGCAGTGGCTACCGTATCGCCGGGCTGCGGATGGGCGGCACCCAAGGCGGCAACGGCCTTTTCTGCCAGCGCTGGATCGAGGCCGACTTTGCTCGCAAGGTTCGCAATATCAACATTGCTGCCCAACTGGCCCAGAATTCCATCAAGTATACTCATGGCAATGTCCTCTTCTTGGCTGAGGCGTAAGTTCTGCGACCAGTCGGGTCTCAGATCCCGCTTTCACGCTCATCGATCGACGATGGCGCTCAGGCGGTGATGGAAGGAGCGGTGCGGCGTATCGCCTCGCGAGATGTCGTGAAACGTTCCTCCGCCCAGGATCGGCAAGATCCCCTCGACTTTCAGCATGTCTTCGAAGCTGTGCACGTCGACATGGACGTGCAGTCTGCCATCGAAATCGAAGCTGATGACCGCTCCCTTGGGGCAGGCACTGGTCAACATGTCCAGGATCTTGTTCAACTCGTCGGTGATGACGGTTGACCGCTGTTCGGGAAGGCGCTCGACGCTCTGCCTTTGCACCGGGCTATCACTCATAAGACTTCCCCCCATTGCAGGTTTCAAGGCGTTCAATGGCTAATGGCGGCATCCATGGTCTTGGCTTGGTCGATCCATTTCTGGACCTGAGACGCTGCAGGCAAGGCCCGGGTCAGCTTCTTTGCGTCATTCACCTCGGCCATCTTGGTCGCGAGATTTTCGGCGTTGCGCGTGGCCAGCTCCTTGACGGTATCGACCCCGGCCGCCTCGAGCAGTTCCGAATATTCCTCGTCAACGCCCGAGATCCGCATCAGGTCCGCCATGTTGGCCCATTTGAGAAGCTGGCTGGCAGAAAATCCCGTCTGCTCGGCTGTGTCATCCCGGCCCTTGCGGCTGCCGCAGGCTTTGAGCAGGTCGTCCGTCGTCTTGATCCCTGCCGCTTGGAGCCGTTCGGCGTACTTTGCACCAATGCCTTCGATTTCATCGATCTTGTACGCCATGATCCGCTCCTTGATTTATGTCGTGTGCAATCCGTTCTCTGACTGGCCTGAACAGAGTTCGCTCATCTCGACGCATCGGGTCTTGCAAACGCCGATCAAAAGTCTCTGCCGCTCGTACATGTCACGATATTGCTGCGATTGCATCATGGCATTTTCAGGGTCCGTGACTTCTCGTTGTCAGTCTTTGCCAGCAATTGCTACGCTATGCCGGCAGACTTGAAAGGATCATCACCCATGCCGAATGCCGACGCCGCCAGAGCGCGCCTCACGCAGCAACTCGCCGAGCTCGAAGGCCGGCAACAGCGCCTCGCTCAGGAGCTGTCCGAGCCGTTGAACCCGGACTCATCCGAGCAGGCGGTCGAGATGGAGGATGACGCCTCGCTCGAAGCCCAGGCCGCGCTGGTCGCGCGTGAAATTGCCTCGGTAAACCGTGCCTTGTTGCGCATCGAGAATGGGACCTACGGTGAATGCGTTCGCTGCGGCGATGCCATCGCTCCCAAGCGACTTGAGGCGCGCCCGGAAGCGGCACTGTGCATTTCCTGCGCAAGTAGCGAGCAGTGACCCGATCCGCTTGAATCCGCATGACCGCAAGCCCTGCTCAGCCGTGGTGTGACGTTCTGGATTTCTGGTTTCCGGAAGGTCGCACTGTTGATGTGGACGCAGAGACTCATCACAAGCATTGGTTCTGGCGCATGCAGGGCGGTGCAGACGAGGCGATCGTCGCCCGGTTTGCGGAACTGACGGTGCGCGGTGCGCTAGGCGAGCTCGACCATTGGGCAGACGAGCCAGAGGGCCGGCTCTCGCTCATTGTCGTGCTGGATCAGTTTTCGAGGTCACTCTGGCGAGGCACGCCCCGGGCATTTGCGCAGGATGCCGCGGCCTTGGCACTGGCCATGGATGGTCTGGAGAACGGGCACTTTCAGGCCCTTGTGACACCCTGGCTCAAGATAGCCTACACTCAGCCACTCGGTCACTGCGAGGGCCCCGATCACCTCGAGCGTATCGATCTCCTTATCCGCCTTCGCCAGGATATCGCTTCAGTTGCGCCGGATCAGTTGCGCCCAATTTATCGATCCTTGGTGAAACAGGCCGAAGACGTCCGCCAGGTCATTGCCATCTTTGGCCGCCACCCGCACCGCAATGAGAGCCTTGGCAGGCAATCAACGCCTGCGGAAAAGGAATATCTCGAAAAGGGCGATTTTCCGCACCTGCGCGCATTCAAGCCCACACGCCAGTGACGGCAAGCCGAGGTTGAAATCGACCGGTGCAACCTTAACGGCAATCGAGTGGCATTTTGTCAGACAGTTCGAGAAACGACCTGCTATGGTCACAGCATAGGGAGACTTTCTTTGAGTACAGGCACGACCACAGCGCACATCGTTGAGACCGGTGAAAGTGCTTTTGCTGTCAGCATCGACGTGTCCGGCCACCACCTCATCGGCGACGAGCCCGTCGAACAGGGTGGTGGGGACATGGGGCCGGCGCCCTATGACCTGTTGCTGGCAGCACTGGGCGAATGCACGGCCATGACGGTGCGCTGGTATGCCCGTCAGCAGAACTGGCCGCTTGAACGCGTGGAAGTCACCCTCACGCATGCCAAAGGTACGGTCGAAGGGAAGTCGACGAAGACGGATTATTTCGCCAAGACGATCCGTGTCATTGGCCAGGATCTGTCCGATGAGCAGCGGGAAAAGTTGATCTCGGTTGCGGCCCGTTGCCCGGTGCAGCGCACGCTGGAGGGCACGCCGGTTATCACCACGGTTGCGGCAAACTGACGAAACCCGGGCCCGACAGGAGAAGGCAGAAGATGAGCTACTATATTTCAGCCAGGCTGAAGGTGCCCTTTGACGAGGCCATCGCGCGCGCAGAGGCTGCGCTGAAGACGGAAGGGTTCGGGGTGATCAGCCGGATCGATATCCAGCAGACCCTCAAATCGAAGATCGACGTCGACTTTCGTCCCTATACGATCCTTGGCGCCTGCAATCCGACATTGGCGCATGAGGCGCTGCAGCTGGAAGACAAGGTCGGCTTGATGCTGCCCTGCAATGTCATCGTGCAGCAGTCAGGTTCGGACGAAGTTGAGGTCGCGGCGATTGACCCGGTGGCGTCCATGCAGGCCATCAGCAATCCTGAATTGGCAAAGGCGGCCGAGGTAGTCCGTGACAAGCTCGCGCGAGCGATCGACCGTCTGCGATAATCCGAAATGTAGACCAGCGAAAATCAGCACAGGAGGAAGATGATGAGCGCATTGGAAAATCTGAAGACAGAACTCGCCGCGCTGCGCGATGAGGCCAAGGTGCAGGCCCATCTGGGCAGCATGGAAGCCCAGCAGGAATGGCAGGAAGCCGAAGCCAAATGGAACCATTTCGTGGCCGAAGCCGGCCTTCATGAGACCGGGCAGAACATCAAATCGGCGCTGGAGATCCTGGCTGACGAACTGCGTGCCTCCTACGATCGGCTTAAGAAGGCGTTCTGAACCCATTCTGCTCGATATGGGCGTGCCGGCAGCCCGCCATGCCGACACGCCCGGTTTTCCATCATGCGGGGCAAGGCCCCGCATGCAGCCGGTCCCTATGACGGCCGGCCTGGTGGGCTTCATGCGGGTTCGCCGCCATTCCCACCGCCATGCTCGATCCGCCCCATCGTGCGGCGTCTCCCATGGTCCCCGCGCTTATCGGGTCCGGGTCCCCATCCAGCTCACTCTTGCACCGGCGTCGGTGCGGGACTGATGCTGTCGATCTCCGCGATCCGCTGGAACTCGCCGAGATATTCCTGCCGGTTCTGCGAGAGCCACCGGACGATGCGGGCGTTACCAAGCAGCTTCGCTATGTACCCGCGCGTCACGGTGAGGTGCAGATTGTCGAGCCCGTAGGTTTCTTCGACCGATTTGACCTGGGCCTGCAGCGCAGCCAGTTCGCGTTCCATCCGCGTCATCTGTTCGGTGCTGATGGCATTGATGCCGTCGCGCCGTTTCCGGGGTTGTTTGACCAGCTGGTTGTCAGGCGTGGCGGCCAGCAATGCCTTCGCGAACGGCACCGTGAAGTTGTTCTGCCCGACCATGAGGTCTGCGGCTTCGATCTGGCGAATGGTTGTCATCCGCCGCAGCTCGTCGAACACCTTCATCGGACAGGCAACGTCCTTCAGCATCTCCACGACCTCGGGGCAGATGCCGTCAAGCAGCCGGAACCGCCGGCGGATCGTGGCAATGTCGAGCCCGAGAGCTTCGGCGATCCTGGCTTCCGGCACGCCGCGCTCGACGGCTTTGACCACCATCCGGTGCTCCTGGATCGCTGCCAGGCGGTTGACCCGCTTGTTGTAAGTGTAGGTCTCATCATCGGTCGAAATCAGGCACTCGACCGTGTCGATGCCGAGATCGCGCAGGACCTCGATCCGCACATGCCCGTCGAGCAGAAAATACCGCTCCCGGTTCTGGGGATCGGGCGTGACGACAGGCGCTTCCACGAGCCCGATCGCCTTTACCGACCCGAGGATCTGGGCGTACTTCTTGCTTTCGCGGGTGCCTGGGCGGAGGGTCTTGAGCGTCACCAGCTGATCAAGGCCTAGCGTCACGCTGGTGGTCTGGAAGGCAAGCCTGACCCCGTCGTGGCCGGTTCCGTCAGTGGGTAGCTGATCGATCCGGTCCTTCACGCGTCCATGTCCCCGGATATCCGCATGGCAAGGGCGCGCGGCATGGTTTCGAGCTGTTCAGCGCGTAGCAGGGTGGTGAAGCCGTCGTCGCTGAGCAGGTCCCGCAGGGCCTCTACGATGAACAGGAGCCGCGTCTGGGTGAAATCCGACTTCTTGACCAGTATCCGCTGTTTCTCGGCCTCCCGCTGATAGATCTGCATCAGGTCGGTGGAGGTCATGCGCCGGTTGGCATTCCGGCGCCCGAGGCCATGGACGGCAGCGGCCCTGCCGTTGCGCTTCATCCGCTGGTCGAGCATCCGCCGCACCGCGCCCAGCTTCTTGCCCCTGAGCTGGCCGCTCTCGTAAGCATCGATCAGCAGGTTCTGAGCCTCGTCGGTAGTGGCACGGGCAATGTCGACCGCGAGGCTGATCGGAATGAGCCCGGTCTCGACGGCTGCCACCAGCCGGTTCTCGCCGCGCTCCAGCAAGGTGACGATCATGTTGACCCAGCTGGGTGTCACGCCGATCTTGGCGGCGATCTCGGTGTCGTTATAGCCGCGTCGGTGCAAACTGCCGATTTCCTCCATCAGATCGATCGGCCGGTGCTGTCGGCGCGCGATATTCTCGACCAGGCTCATCACCAGGCATTCGGCCTCGGCGGCCTCGATCACGACGGCGGGGATCTCGGTCTGGCCGAGCATCTGGAAGGCCTCGAGCCGGCCTTCGCCGCAAACCAGGTCATATCGGGGACTGCCTTCGCCGGGACGCCGGCTGACCGTGATCGGGCGTTTCAGGCCGATCGCCTCGATGTTGTTGACGATCTCGCGGTGCTGCCGCTTGTTGCGGGCCCGCGGATTGAGCACCGTGATCCGGGAAATCGGGATCATCTCGATCTGTTGGGGATGGGCGTCCGGCATCAGGCTGCCTCCACGATGCTGACCGGCGCTGCGATGTCATAGAGATAGTCGAGCGTGTCGAAACGGTAGGCGTCGAGACTGAGACCGTTTTCCTCGGCCAGCCGCACGCGATCCGACGCCACATCAAGACGGGGGAACAGGTAGAAATCGAGCGGCGCGCGGTTGTCCGCGTCCATGCGCACCACGATCGTGATGTCGGGCATGAGCGAGGTATCAAAGCGCAGCTTCCAGCGCAGCAGGCCGGTCGGTGTCGGCGTGCAGCGGGCAATGACGATCGACAGGCTGAACTCGTTGTTCACGGCGACGCGGTCGGTGGCAAGGTCCTGCCAGGCATCGCTGCCCTGTTCGCGCAGGCCTTCAAGCACCTGCCGCAGGATATCGGGGTGCAGCCTGCGCAATGCCCGGTTGATGGCGATGTAGCGGTAATCCCGGTCCGGGGTGAACCCGACCAGGCTGTAAGTGTCAAACGGCGTTCAAAAGGGACCCCCGATCGGCGTCGAAGAGGGACCCCCTTTTCGGATAATATGATGCTGGTTTGTTGAAGATGGCCTTGCGCTGCGTGCGGCGGAGGGCGGGCGTAGCCCGACCGGAGGCGCGCGCAGCGCAAGATAGATTTTTGAAGGCGCCGAAGGTGGCTGTCAGCTGCGGTTTTTGAAGCGCCAGCTGTCGTTGCCCGTCTCGACGATATCGCAGTGGTGGGTGACGCGGTCGAGCAGCGCCGTGGTCATCTTGGGATCGCCGAACACGGTCGGCCATTCGCCGAAGGCGAGGTTCGTGGTGATGATGACGCTGGTCCGCTCATAAAGCTTGCTGATGAGGTGGAACAGCAACTGCCCTCCCGAGCGGGCGAACGGCAGATAACCGAGCTCGTCGAGCACGATCAGGTCGAGCCGCGACAGCTGCGCCGCCAGGGTCCCGCCTTTGCCGATCCGGGTCTCCTCTTCGAGGCGTGTCACCAGATCGACGGTGTTGAAGTAGCGGGCGCGAGCGCCCCTTCGCACGACATTGGCGGTGATCGCGATGGCGAGGTGGGTCTTGCCTGTCCCCGTGCCGCCGACCAGCACGATATTGCGGCGAGGCGGGAGGAAGGAGCCATCGTGAAGGGAGCGGATCATCTCCTCATTGATCGGTGTGCCCTCGAAGCTGAACCGCTCCAGGTCCTTCACCACGGGCAGCCTCGCAGCCGTCATCCGATAGCGGATGGAGGCTGCATCCCGGTGGGTCGCCTCAGCACGGAGCAGGTCGGTCAGTATCTCCATGGTGGTGCGCTTGCGCTGGAGGCCGGTGGTGACCGCCTCGTCGAACGCCGCCGCCATGCCCTTGAGTCCGAGGCCGCGCATCGTGTCGATCATATCATGCCGCTGCATCATAGCCTCGCAGCAGATCATAGCGGGCACAGTCGGCGAGCGGAGGATGCTGCAGCATCCGGTCTTCCGAAGTGACGATGCTGTGGGGTGTCGCCGGCTCGCGGCGCCGGGAGAGGATGTTGAGGATCAGCTCGTCGCTGGCCGTTCCGTTCGCCAACGCTTCGCGCACGGCAGCCTCTACCGGCTCCAGGCCATCGGTGAGCACCGCCGAGAGGACCCGCACGAACCTGCGATCGGCCTCGTCCCCGGTGCCGAGCCTTCGCCGTAATCGGTGCAGGGCGGGCGGCAGATCCCAGTCCTGGAACGGTGCGCCGTTACGCAGCGCGCCGGGCTTGTGCGCGAGGACCGGCAGATAATGCCAGGGATCGTATATCGTGCGGTTCCGACCGAAGTGGCGCTCATGCTCCCCGACGATCGCATCGCCGCAGCGTATGACGATGCGATCGGCATAGGAGCGCACCTGAACGGTCCGGCGTGCGGCCGTCGACATGACCGAGTAGCGGTTGCGATCGAAGCTGATGAGGCAGGTGCCGGTGACGGCATGCTCGCTCTCATGGAAGCCGTCGAACGGTGCCAGGATCGGCTGCAGGGCCGGTCGCTCCATATCCAGCGCCTCGGCGACGGTAATATCCCCGCGTTCGGGATGGGCATGATGCTCGGCCCAGCGCCGGCACTCGGCCTCCAGCCACCCGTTGAGCTCGGCCAGGCTGGCGAACCGGAGTCGCGGCTGGAAGAAGCGGCCTCGGATCGTCTGGACCTGCTGCTCGACCTGGCCCTTCTCCCATCCCGCCGCCGGCGAGCAGGCGGTCGGCTCGACCATGTAATGATCGGTCATGATCAGGAAGCGGCGGTTGAACACACGCTCCTTGCCGGTGAACACGGCCGTCACCGCCGTCTTCATATTATCGTAGATACCGCGTCGCGGCACACCGCCGAAGAACGCGAACGCCCGGGCATGTGATCTTCCTCCGGTTGTGCGGACACTAGGGTTAGCCCGTCATGCGTTGCTCGGCCTGTTCGGGGGTGAGATACCCGAGCGCCGAGTGCATGCGATGCCGATTATAATAGCCTTCGATATATCCGAACAGAGCCTGCCGGGCTTCGACGTGCGTTGCCCAGCGGCATTGATGGACCAGTTCGACCTTCAGCGTATGAAAGAAGCTCTCCATCGGCGCGTTGTCGTAACAGTTTCCGGTGCGGCTCATCGACGCGGTCGCGCCGATCGCGGTGAGTTGATCGACATAAGCCCCGGCGGCATATTGCGATCCGCGATCGGAGTGATGCACGAGTCCGCGTGCTGGTCGCTGCCGTTGGGCGGCCATCATCAACGCAGCGAGCGTCAGTTCGGTGCGCATGTGATCCCGCATCGCCCAGCCCACGATCTTGCGCGTCGCCAGATCGAGCACGGCCGCCAGATACAGCCAGCCTTCGCCGGTCGGGATATAGCTGATATCGGCCAGCCACACGCGGTTCGGCGCCGTTGCTTCGAAGCGCTGCGCTAGCAGGTTCGGCGCGATCGGCAGGTAATGGCGGCTGTCGGTCGTCGAGGGCCGAAAGCGGCGACCGGCAAGCGCACGAATGCCGTGACGGCGCATCAGCCGCTCGACACGACCGCGGCTGCAGCCGCGCCCTTCCGCGCGCAGCGCGGCATGCATCCGGGGACTGCCGTATCGCCCGGAATGCCGCGCCTGGATCCGGCGGATATCGGCGAGCAACACGGCGTTCTCCGTCATGCGCATACTCGGCGGTCGATCGCGCCAATCGTAATAGCCGCTGCGCGACACACCGAGCATGCGGCACATGACGCTGACCGGCCAGGGGCCAGCATGGGCGCGGATGAACTGGAACTTCACCGTGGCATCTCCGCGCAAATGCCGACCGCTTTTTTAGAATGTCGCGCTCCATGCGCGTGCGATCGAGCTCGCGGCGTAGCCTGGCAATCTCCGACGCCTGATCCGCCGGCGACGCCATCGACGATGATAGCGGCTTCGCCGCAGGCACTGTCCCCTTGATCTCCAGTGCCCGTTGCCAGCGCCTCAACATCGTCGGCATGATACCCAACTCACGCGCAACGTCGGCCTGCATCCGACCGCTCGTCTCCCATAGCGTCACCGCCTCGCGCTTGAACTCGTCCGTGAAATATCGCTTCCCAACCTTTGCCATCTTACACCTCCTGGCTCCAATGAGCCCTTCATCGGTGTCCGCGCAACCGGGGAAGATCACATGGGCATCGAACAGCATCTCCTGGCCCTCGCGCGGATAGGCTCGGACATAGGGTGCGCGCGAGTCGCAGAGACGCATATGCGCCACCTTCACCCGCATCGGCTTGCCGGCGATCTCCACATCCTCGTGGCTCCAGTCGAACTGGTAGGCCTCACCCGGCTGGAAGGTCATCGGGATGAACGCCGGTGCGCCTTCGCCAGCATCCTTCCGCCGCGCAGCACGCCAGCGCGCCGCATAGCGGCGCACCGCATCATAGGATCCATCGAACCCCTCGCGCACCAGCAGGTCATGGATACGCGTCATCCGTAGCCGATCGCGGCGGCCGCGACCTTCGTTCTCCTCAAGCAGCGCATCGAGACGATCCTGATAAGGACCGATCCGCGGCAGCGGCTGGACTTTGCGCTGATAGTTGAACGCCGCCTCCGGCGACCGGATCGCTTTGCGGACGACCTTCCGCGACAAACGAAGGTCACGAGCGATCGCCTTGATCGCCTTACCCGCTGCATGCTCACGCCGAATCCGAACCACTGTCTCCACGATCAACATCCCGTTCTCGCCAACTGATCAAAACCAGTCGGCCGACTAAATCCCCGGGATGAAGGGGTCCTTTTTGCACGCCGATCACCCCACGAAGGGGGTGCCTATTGCACGCTGATCCTCACAGACTGCAAACGCAATAAACGAAACGGCCTTAACGGGCGATGACGGTTTCACCAGGGCAGGATCAGGCAATGGCGACACCGAGATCGACTGGCGCTGATCGTCAGGCAACTGCGCGATTGAAAATATCTCACCCGCTTCCGTCAATGCCGGGTGGGGTTTTCGAGATGCCTGTCAGTCTCAAGCGCCAATGCTGTAGCCCACAGCGGGGTCTTGGTAAAAATGTCCTGCCGTTCCCGTCCCCTCCCAACCCGATGCTCCTGCAACAGGCCCAGCCATGTCAGCGGACGCAGCACGTGGATGTAGAAAGCTGCCGTCAGTCTATGATCATTACGCCCGTCCTCGGATCCGCTGCCAAACAGGACTGAGTTCAGGCGATCCTTACTGACCCCATTCTGCGCTTCCACGTTGATGACATTGAGAAAAATGTCCCAGTTACCCACGAGGCCATCTTCATGGCGCGTATAGGGGGCGTGATCGAGGACAAGCAGGTGATCGGCCAAAACTGCCCAGAGCTCCCCGGGCTTGGATTTGAGCTGTTTGCCGAGTTTTGTGCAATGCATTGCGCTCTTGGCGTGGCGCACCAACTTCGCGCTGAGTAGCACGTCGTGCAAAACCATCAGCGGTGGAAAGTCCTGCTCGTTGAGGACCTTATTGAGGTAATAAAGGTCCTCGGGCTCGTAAAACGGCCAGGCGAAGGCTTCGGCTGCCCATTGCACAAAATACCGTTTCAGCGCCTTCAGGGGCGTCAGGCCGATCGGTCCGTTGGCCTCGATGTAGTCGAGTGTCAGTCGCGCCCCTCGCAGCAACGGTGATAAGGCCAGATCCGGATTGTCGTCAGCGAGAGGGATGAAATCATTCATACTTCAAACTCTGGCCACCTTCAGCTTAATGTCGCCCTGACGTCGGCCGTTCTCATCTACGTTTGCATATTTGATCTTTAGGCGATGGGCCTTTTTAGCTCCACTCATCTCTGGGTGAAATGGAGAGCGAACGTTTCTGCTCCAGGTCGTCAAGGAATGCATTCCAGGCCTGCCGACCGATGCGTTTTGAAACGTAGGCGGCTGACATTGCACCGAAAGCTGAAAGCACCGCCGCGAGATCGTCAATAAAGCCTTCAAGAAGGCTCGGAACCGATCGACCATATGCGAGATAGATTGCGTCGCGGTAATTTGCCTTGCCTCGGTACCGAGATGCCTGGTGCAGAAAGGCGATACCACGTCGATCGAACGCGACATCGCGCAATTGCCGGGCCGCCACCGACCGGAAACTATCAACGCCCAGAGCTTTGAAATCTTTCGACTCACGTACGCGTTCCTGGATGTTCCATTGCTCCCACTTCGCCGTTCCAGCCAGATACTCGGCATGGCAGCCCCAGGCTTGCTCTGGGTCGGTAGGCGTCACAGTCAGGGAGTGCTTTCCCCGCGCTCGAATTGGAGCGAGATCCAGCGAAACCGCGTCGGCGCGCAGCGAAGAGAGGCGGTCTCCAAAAGGTTCAAGGGCGAGCCCGGTAGCAGAAAATTGGCGGTCCCACTGCTGGGCGGTTGCAGCGTGAGTGTCCGGGAAGGAGCCATCACCTGCCGCGATCATAGCCGATGCCGCGCCATAGACTCCGTAATACCAAGCCATGATACCAATACGGGCAACATCAGCTTTGTTTTCAACGTTTGCGATCGCGCGCAGGCTGGCGAGCTGATTAAGTGTGAACAGCATCTGTTCACAGACGGTATTGAGGTCTCGGTCCGGCATCGATCGACGCTGAACTGCTCCGTAAGCGCGAACTGCTGTTGAAAAAGAGAGGTTCAACTCTTTCACCAGGATAGCGAGCGCCCGCATCCAGTTGATCGTTGAGGGAAGCGCAAAGCGTGCGTCCGGAATGTCCTCGGGTGTCTCCGCCAAGGTCCCATGCTCGCGCATGCGTTTGTAGAGCGAGAAATCTGGCATCAGCGCTCTACCTATTTGTTTTCACTTAAGGTCACCCTGACATCAGCCATGGGAATGTACACCCGGCGAGGGTTTCCCGGGTCTTCCAGCGGCAGGAAACCCAAGTCAGCGTAGAATTTCCATCGCCGGTCGAAGTGGTCTCCGTCCAGGACGTCGAGTACGATGGCGGCCGCGCCCATCTGGTCGGCTATACCAAGGCACCGCTCCATCGCGTCAATGACAAGCGCAGTCCCAACGCGTTTGCCCTGCATGTCCTCGCGGACAGCCACCGCCCGAATGTAGATGACCGGGACATCCGGAACCCGGGCGCGCTGCCATTTCTTGGGCCCGAACTCCGCGCGCACGGCCATGGCGCCGAGCGTGTAGAATCCGAGTACCGCGTTATCCCCGTCTGCCGTCGCGATCCACGCGGTGACCATGCCGTCCTTGACCTGGTCGGACAGGGACGATTTCAGGAAATTGTCGATCGGTGCGAAGCCACATGAAAAGGCGCTGCGGTCGTGCAGCGCCTTGTCGAATTTGGCGATTGTCAGGGCTGGGAGGGCAGCCCCGGTTTCAGCCGGCATCCTTGAGGAGGCCCTTCGTTGCCTTGGCTGCACGGGCGAGGCCGGGCACCTTCTTGCCCGGTGCATCGATAGCGGCCTTGAAGGCTTCGAATGCCTCGACCGGCAGAATCGACAGGGACATCCGCTGCTCGACTTCCTGCGCACGGAGCAGAGCAGCCTGGCGAATGAAGTCCGCTTCCTGCAGGCCGGTGGCGGCAGCCGCAGCCCTGATCCGCTCTTCGTCGGCACGGTGCATGCGCACCTCTTTGCGGGCCTCCATCTTGCCCGGGGTCGGGGTTACGGTTTCCAGGGCGAACATGGTCAATCTCCTTGTTGCCATCTTGTACGGCAAAACGCCGTACGGGTCAATGGTGATAGCCAGTCAGGCGCCCATGGGAAACCAAGACGTCGGTGTTATCAAGGGTAATGGCGAATCCAGCCTGCCCGCATACGGGCCGGTAGAGCCAAAGTCGTATTTTGGTTATTCAATGCAGTGTCGTGCTTGCTGCCACCGGATGTGAAACATGAAGAAGCCAATTATCAGCAAATTCAGTGATCGGCCGAAGACAAGAACGGCATGGACTGGGATGTGGATGGGACTGTCTTGCTTGTTGATCCCGCCATTTCTCGGCGTATTCGCATCGGTGCTGCGGCCGCTTATTGACCCCGCCAGCATGCAAGGTCGCACAGACACGTTGGGCATTCAAATGGGTGTCGGACTGGTTGTCCTTTCTCTGGCTCTGGTGTTTCTGGCCTTGAAGTCATCCATCAAGGCGTATCAGCTTGGTGAAAGGTCATGGGTGATGTGGGTCGGCCTCATTTCCTCGATGGCAATCGGCATGTTCTGGATCATGATGATTGTCGGCGAGTTGGCGTTTCCGCACTAGCGGGGCCGGCATGGCGCGATCGTATCCTTGGCCTCGAGTTTCAGTACTTAAGCAGAGGATGCGAACAAAAGGGGCTGCGTAATCCTAAGTTCTGGTGAAAATCTGAGGTCGAAATTTTCCCTCAAGAGTTCCGGCCAAATACTGGGATGGATGAGGTTGTAATCCAGTTCTATTCCCACCGCCACTAGTTGAAGATAAGCTGTTGTTTAGTCGGTGCTTTTTAAGCCACCCTCGTTTCTGATCCACGCTTCTACCCACAAAACGATTTTCGCACCCGAGCGGTCTGAGCTTAATTTCAGGAGAAGCGACCTGAGATAGCGCTTCCGCTTGTTGCCGAGTCGGCGTTTCGTTACACCTTGCCGAAAGTCGGGCCGGGGTAGCATTCAAAAATGGCAAACGAACGAAAAACTGAAAATCTCGTCCGAGATCGTCTACGAAAACTTGGATATTTCGCGGACGGCGCTCTGCGCGTGGAAGAGCAGCGAAGTGATAATCCGAAGATAAGTAAACTTCTTAAGAATGCTTCGAAACGGGGGACCGGAATCGGGCTTCCTGAATTCGTCATCACGAGCGCCGATTTCCCCGATTTAATAATCGTGATCGAGTGCAAGGGAAGCCCGCAGCGGCACCGCAGCGCTAAGCTTGATCAATACGCCGACTACGCGTGTGACGGCGCGCTTCTCTACGCGTCGTTTCTCTCAAAAGCCTATAATGTCATCGCTATTGGCGTAAGCGGCGAAACTGATGCTGAATGCACGATCAGCCATTTTCTGCACCTTGAGAATGAGCATTCGTTCACGGAGTTTGCAGGGGACGCCCTCCTGATCTTCGATGACTACGTCAAATTATTTCAGAGCTCGCCCGAAAAGTTCAACCACGACTACAGTGGATTGCTCACCTACACGCAGAAGTTAAACGCGAATCTCCATAAACTAAAAGTGAAAGAGTCTCAGAGAAGCCTTCTGCTGAGCGGAATCTTGATTTCGCTGAAGAACCAGTCGTTTATTGCTTCGTACTCTAAACAGAAGACGGCTCTTCAGTTAACACAGTCTTTAGTGCAGACCATCGTAAACGAGTTAGTTGACGACGGGATCGACAAAGACAGAATACAGAGTCTAAAGAATGCGTATTCATTCATATCCTCTCATGCAATACTCTCCCGCAAGAAGGAAGATCTCGTGGAGCTTATCCAAGAGATTGACAAAGAAATAAACTCATTTATGCGGACGTATGAGTATTTCGATACAATTGGTCAATTTTACATTGAGTTTCTAAGGTACGCAAATAACGACAAGGGCTTGGGAATTGTTCTGACGCCGCCTCATATCACGGAGCTATTTGCTGACTTAGCCGGAGTAGACGCAAATAGTGTTGTTTGGGACAACTGCTGCGGAACAGGTGGATTTCTGATCAGCGCGATGAAGAGGATGGTTGCTGACTGTAAAGGAGACACCTCCAAGGTTAAGAAACTTAAAGAGAGTCAACTTTTTGGTAGTGAAATCCAGGATGACATTTACGCGCTAGCCATCTCCAATATGATTTTGCAGGGCGATGGTAAAAGCGGAATCTCGCCGAACTCCTGTTTCGAAGACGCCGCACGGATCAAGGAGAAGAAACCGAACGTCGGCCTGCTCAATCCCCCCTATAAGTCTAACGCCGATGATCCAGAGGAGTTGGATTTCATTTTGAACAACCTCTCCGCACTTGAAGTAAACGGCACGTGTGTTGCCATTGTGCCAATCTCCACCGTCTTGGCGTCAGACGGCCCGGGCTTAATCCTCAAGCAAAGGCTCATGAAGGAGCATACGGTAGAAGCCGTCATGTCCATGCCAGAGGATCTGTTTCATAATTCGGACGTGGGGGTGATCACCTGCACGCTCGTCGTAACGGCGCACAAGCCTCACGCTGCGGGCAAAAAAACGTGGTTAGGCTACTGGCGCGATGATGGCTTCGTTAAGCAGAAGGGGAAGGGCCGGATCGACGCTCATCACAAGTGGCAGAGCATCAAAGACACTTGGCTTGCCGCCTTCAAGAACAGGGAGGTCGATGGTCGCACTTCTGTGATGGTTGAGTTGGCGGCCTCCAATGAATGGTGTGCGGAAGCTTACATTACGACAGACTATTCAACTCTAACCGAGAACGAGTTCGCACGGGAGCTGCGGAAGTATCTCTCGTATCGCATTGGTGAGGGGGTATGAGTGCTGTCCCGCTCTCCGAAATCTTCGACGTTGAGTACGGAAATAAGCTCAACTTTAATGCGATGGAGGCAGACGACGACGGCGTAAACTTCGTTAGTCGCTCAAGAATGCGGCTCGGCGTGATCGCACGAGTCAAGAAGCTACCGAGCGTGGAGCCATATCCGGGCGGCCTGATTACGGTCACTTTCGGCGGTTCATACCTGCTCAGCACATTCGTGCAGCCGAAGGAGTTTTACACAGCTCAAAATGTGAAGGTGCTCAGTCCGAAAGGTGAGATGCCGTTTCGTGAGAAGGTTTATTACTGCGCTTGCATCGCGCATAATCGCCATCGCTATTCCTCGCACGGGCGAGAGGCGAACAGGAGTCTGGATAGCCTGCTAGTGCCCGCTAGATCTGACGTTCCATCATGGGTGAACTCTACCGAGCCTGAGGGATTGGAGCTGTCAGCGGATCAATTCGTCAATGGTGGTCTGCAAAGTGAGGCGAAGGACGGCGAAGTTGTCCGCCTCAACAGCCTGTTTGACCTGTACAATGGGGTCAATCCGCCGGCGCACTACCGCACGACGGAACCCGTTGATGATGAGCATCTTCCACTAGTTCGTCCGCCCTGCCGGCATGAAACCGAAGCTCGTCGGTATCGGTATTCTTCGCGGCACCCACCATATTATCGCGCAGGCCGAGCAGATGCTTGTCATGATCCGCGGATGCTTCGTTCGACCGCGAAGTCGTGGATGTGCGAGCGCGTTGGAAAAGCTGCATCTGTACTTCGCTGGCTAGCGGAGTGAGTTCGTCAGGTCACGGAAGTAGTCCTAAATGCGATCGCGCATACCAGCCCTCTGAAAAAATCTCTCTTCCTCAAGGGCAGCGCCCTGATGGGGATTGCCTATGACAGTCCCCGCACGACGACGGATATCGACCTCACAACCAGCCTTGAAGCGGACAAAGAAGCTGTCAACCAGGTGAGAGCCTTGCTGGATGGCGCCTTCCCGCAGATCATCGTCAGACCGGGTTATGCCGGCCTGCTCCTCAAAGTACATTCAGTGACACTGCGTCCGAAGAAGCGGTTTGACACGGCCGAGTTCCCCGCCATCAAACTGAAAGTCGGATATGCAGATCAAGGCACTGCGGCACATGAAGCCCTGATAGAAGGATGGGCAGCCACTGCCATCGAAGTCGATATCTCCTTCAACGAACCGCAGACAGAACCACGAATCCCTGCCATACCCGGCGGCGCGGAACTCCTAGCCTGCAGCTTCACGGATCTCATTGCAGAAAAACCCCGTGCCATGCCGCAGCAGGTCGTGCGCAGGCGCAATCGGCGGCAGGACGTCTACGATCCCCGCGTCCAGCGTGCCTGAGGGCCGGGCCCACCGCGGCCTCGCGCATTCCCGGCGCCTGAACTCGGGATGTAATTCACTTGCGCCCGGAAGGGTGCCTGTTATTTATCGTTCGAATAATTGCCTCTCCAATAGGGCCACGAACATTCCGGGGGAAAGTGAGCCGTATCCGTCACGCGCCCGGCGGCCAGAATCCGGCGCCGCCCTCGCCGGGATATGCCATTCCGTTTACTTTCCACCCTGCTGGACCATGCGACACCACCGCCACTGGAGTATAAGATGAATGGAGCTGAAGCCCTTATCGGAGCCTTGAGCCGGGCGAACGTCGATACGTGTTTTGCCAATCCCGGAACGTCCGAGATGCAGCTTGTCGCGGCCATAGACAAGGCTCCGGATATGCGGGCGATTCTCTGTCTGTTCGAGGGGGTCGTCACCGGAGCCGCAGATGGCTATGGCCGTATGGCAGACAAGCCGGCACTTACACTGCTTCACCTTGGACCGGGCTTCGGCAATGGGACAGCCAACCTCCACAATGCCCGGCGCGCCGGATCACCGGTGGTCAACATGATCGGCGATCATGCCACCTATCATCTGAAATATGATGCTCCGCTTACGGCCGATATTGAGGGATTTGCAAAGCCTGTCTCCGACTGGGTTGGAACCTCCGCAAGTGCGGCCGATCTGGCGGCAACCGGCCTGGCAGCCCTGAGGGCAAGCCTTGTCTATCCCGGCCAGGTCGCTTCGTTCATCGCCCCCGCAGATCATGCCTGGGACGAGGCAAATGGCGCCGATGAAGCCCTCCCCACCGCGTCGCCCCCAAAAGCCCTTGATGATGATCTGCAGGCAGCCGTTTCCGCATTGAGACAGAATGGTCCCGTCGCACTTTATCTCGGTGGCCGCGCACTCCGGGAAGATGCCCTTTTCCAGGCCGGGCGTATCGCGGCGGCGACCGGAGCCCGATTGATCTGCGAAACCTTTGCTGCCCGGCTGCAGCGCGGCGCCGGTCGGGTACCCGTGGAGCGTCTCCCCTATTTTGGCGAGCAGGCAGCGGACTATCTGAAGGATTTCGCGGCGATCGTCTGTGTGGGTGCAAAGCCGCCAGTATCTTTCTTCGCCTATCCCGGAAAGCCCAGCTGGCTTTCTCCCGAAACAGCCGAGCTTGTCAGCTTGGCTGAACGGCATGTGGACGCGCTCGACGCGCTCACGCGTCTTGCCGAAGAAGTCGCCGCCCCGGCGGAACCGCACACCTTGCAGCCCGCCGGAGCCCCGCCACCTGAAGAGGGACCGCTGAACCCGCTTGATCTCGGCAAAGTGCTCGCCGCTCATATGCCTGAGAATGGTATTGTCTCCGACGAAGCGGCAACAGCGGGTCTCTTCATTTTTCCGGTGACCGCAGGCGCACCCAGGCATGACTGGCTCATGCTCACCGGAGGTGCAATCGGACAAGGCCTGCCCGCTGCCGTCGGCGCCGCTGTCGCCTGTCCGGACCGCAAGGTGATCGCCCTGCAGGCTGACGGGTCAGGCATGTATACTGTGCAGGCCCTGTGGACCATGGCCCGCGAGAATCTCGATGTGACGACAATCATCCTGAACAATGGCAGCTACGCCATCCTGAACATCGAACTCCAACGCGTCGGCGTCGAAAATCCCGGCACGAAGGCACTGTCCTTACTTGATCTCACCAATCCGGCGATCAACTGGGTCTCGATTTCGGAAGGCATGGGGGTGCCGGCGTGCCGCGTTACGACCGTGAGCGAATTCCGGCTGGCACTTGAAGATGCCCTCAACCATCGGGGGCCCAGGCTGATCGAAGCCATGATTTAAGACGCCAGCCGGTTCCGATCGCGCACCAGAATTGAACAGGGGTCCGTCTCATGACCGAACTTCTGGCACAGATTTCAAATATCGCAGGCCCAAACGGGCTGATCTCCGGCGATGATGTTCACGCTCGCCCCGCCGACTGGCTTGGACGCTCGAATTGACGGGCCCGGGCAATTGTCCGGCCAGCCTCAACGCAAGAACTTTCCAACATCATGCGCCTGTGCCACGCGGCGGGTCAGAGTGTCATTGGCGCCGGCGGCCTTAGGGGATATGCCGGCCAATCATGATGCCGGCATCAGCGTTTACTCTTCTCCGCCACCCTCCGCACGATGTACCCGCAGCTCGGGCGCATGGCGTGCCGGAATATCCGGTCGTCGCTCGAAGGCCCCGCCTTCTCCGGATACGCGCTCCTTCTGGATGATGGAGCGCGCTTTGTCCTGCGAAACGCCGAGACTGCGCAGCGCATAGTCCGCCAGACCAAACGACAGCTCACGCGAGCCCATGATGGCAAGGCCTACCTCCTGACTCTCCAGATACGCCACCTCGGCGTCGCTGTGCGTGCGGATCGCGGTGTCGATCTCCGGATTGAGCAGGCGTGCGAGTTCGATGATCCGCCGTGTCTGAAAACCTTCCGGCGTGGCGATGACGAGCAGGCGGGCGGTTGCAATGCCGGCGGCTTCGAGAATGCCGGGCGTCGATCCATCGCCGTAGATCGCCGGAATACCGCGCTCGCGCAGCGCTTCCACGCGGCGGCGATCCTTGTCCACGACGATGACCGGGAGGTTTTGCTCCTTGAGCAGTTTGACGACGATTCTTCCAATTCGGCCGTAGCCGATGACGACGGCATGTCTCCCTGGCGCGCCTATACTCTCTGCTTCGGTCAGATGCAGAGAGTTGTCGCCGCTGCTGCGCTCCATTCCCGCGAGCAGGCCGGGATGGCGACCGAGCCAATGTTCCAGCCTGTCGAAGCTCCAGAACACAAGTGGATTGAGCGCGATGGAAAGTACGGCGGCTGCGATGATGAAGTCCTGCCCCGACGAAGGGACCATGCCAAGCGTGACGCCGAGGCCGATGAGAATGAAGGAAAACTCCCCGATCTGGGCGAGGCTTGCCGATACGGTCAGTGCCGTTCGGACCGGATAGCCGAAGGCAAGCACGATTCCGAAGGCCGCGATCGACTTGCCGATCAGGATAATCGCCAGCACCGCCAGCACGGACAGCGGTTCGTGAACCAGGATCGCCGGGTTGAACAGCATCCCCACCGACACGAAGAACAGGACGGCGAAGGCATCCTGAAGCGGCAGGGAGTCCGCCGCAGCCTGATGGCTGAAATCGCTCTCGCTCAGAACCGCGCCTGCGAAGAATGCGCCGAGCGCGAACGACACGCCGAAGAGCGCGGCCGAGCCGTATGCGATGCCGAGCGCGGTCGCGAGCACGGAGAGCGTGAACAGTTCGCGTGAACCTGTGCGCGCGATGCGCTCCAGCACCCACGGCACGAGGCGTTTCCCCACCACCAGCATGAGCGCCAGGAACAGCGCAACCTTGCCCAGCGTCAGAAGGAGCGTGATGCCCACATCGCCGCCGCCGATCCATCCTACTGCACTGGCGGGACCGCCGCCCAGCACTCCCGCGAGCGCGGGAAGCAACACCAGCGCCAGCACCATCGCCAGATCTTCTACGATCAACCAGCCGACGGCGATGCGGCCGTTGATGGAGGTCAGCGCGCCGCGCTCTTCCATGGCGCGGAGCAGGACGACGGTGGATGCAACGGATAGGGCGAGCCCGAAGATGATACCGGCACCGATCGGCCAGCCCCACAGCCACGTCAGACCGGCGCCGAGCCCCGCCGCGACGGCAATCTGCGCGACCGCGCCCGGAATGGCGATCCTGCGGACGGCCATCAGGTCCTTGATGGAAAAGTGCAGTCCGACACCGAACATCAGCAGGATGACACCGATTTCGGCGAGCTGGCCGGCCAATGCCGCGTCGCCGACAAAGCCGGGTGTGAACGGCCCCACCGCAACGCCTGCGGCCAGATAGCCCACCAGCGGCGGCAGCTTCAGCCTGCTGGCAATGAAACCGCCCGCGAACGCGAGCACAAGCCCCATGACAAGCGTGGTAATCAGTGTCGTGTCATGCGGCATGCAGAAGCCTTGTTCCGGAAGGGCGGACACCGCGGCATGCAATGCCTGGCCAACATAGGAGGCTTCAGGCTGATTTTCCAGAAAATCGGAAAATAATCCGACTTGGCAAGAATATGAACGGCACCGGTGTTTTCAAACAGATCATGAATAAATGCATAATCTTCCAGTGGACGGCATGAAATCTTAATTATATGATAAGTATGATTTTTCGATTTAATTTCGGAATCTGAAACTTTACTTCGCTTTTAATGAAGAAATGCCTTAAGGCTTAAATATCGCCGCAGCCTTCCAACCAGCGTCCCGGCGACTGGGAGACGATATGCGCTCCCGCTTCGAGGAGGCTTCCATGCCCTATCAACCGGATATCCAGTATTTCACGCGCCGTGCGGCGCAGTCGAGGCAGGCAGAGGAGCGCGCCGCGCATGACAGCGTAAGGATCGTCCACGGCAAGCTCGCAACCGCTTTCGAGGCGCTCGCCCGCAAGGCTGTGCTGGCGATCACGGCACCAGAAGCGCCCGCGGTTCGTGAGCCCGCCGCGCCGCGCACGATCCTGCGTCCCTTGTATCGCACCCCGGCTGCGATGCCTCCGATCCCGGTGTCCGCCCCCGTCAGGTCCAGTGTCGCGGCGACCGCATGAGCCGGCGCGACCTCTGCCGGAGCCGGGCCGCAGAGGCGGAACGTCAGGCAACCGACGCCACGCCCGCGGTTCGAAGCCGCTGCCTGATGTCGGCCCGATGGTGGACACGCCTCGCAGATGCTCTCGACACGGGAGACCCCGAACTGGTTTCCGAACTCACCCGCGATATCGTGCCGTTCCTCCCCGGCGCCGCGGGTTCGAACCCCGCGCGGGATTTTCGGTCGTGACGCTCCACGCCCTGCTGGGCTTCCACGCGCCCGATCACGGCCGCAGCCGATGGGAGGGCGGATGTTTCGTCAGCGAATGCGAAAAATGCGGGCGGCCGATGATCAAGAGCCCCGGCGCGGACTGGGTGCTGCGTACACGACCCTGAAGCGTTCAGACACAGCACGGATCAGGATCTCGATACACGTCCGTTCGATATAGGGTTGGTACATTCGCCCGGTTGAGCCTATGGTGGCCGTTGCTGCTCCGATCCGGATCAGAGCGTTGGCTTCCGGGCTCGAACGCCATCAAGGAGCATCCCATGGCAAAAAGTCAGCGCAAAGGCAGCAAGGAAGCGCGCAAGCCCAAGAAGGCCGCGCCCCCGAAGCGGAATGCCTCGAATCCGTCCATCAAGGCTGTCCTGCCGGGGCTGTCGAAGGACTGACCTGTTCACGGGGACGCGCAGGACCGTTTCGTCCTGCATGGGGATCGGATCGTCCACGCACACTGGCGGGTAAGCCGCGCCGGGCGACCGCTTGTCGCTCCGTTTCGAAGGGATTTCAAAATGCAGCCATCATCCAGCCTTTGCCGAACGCAGGAACGCTATCATCTCGATCAGGCGGCGAAGTCCGTGCTTCCCAATCTTCGGGAGCAGGCGACCGGTGCCGCAGCGGCATGGGCGCGCGAGGCCGAGGCGGCGGAGCGCCGCGACAAGCGACGTGCCGCGGCCGCCGGGCCTGCGGAGGGCCGCATTGCATTGCCCGTTCCGGCTTCGGATACCATGCCGGAAAACGAGAACCCGGACCGTAGTTTCGCGCACGCCTGAAACCGGCCGGAACTGCCGTGGTCACGCTCGATATTCGCCACCAGACCCGCTATCGCTATCGGGAGCCGGTCAGCCTTGGGCCGCATCGCCTGATGCTGCGCCCGCGCGAAAGCTGCGCGCTTCGGCTGATCGTGTTCGAAGTGAAAACGGACCCGGCGGCGGAGATGCACTGGGCGCAGGACGTTTACGGAAATACGATCGCAACCGTCGTCTTCAAAAACCCAACCGACAGCCTTGTCATCGAAAGCACCTCCCGGCTTCGGCTTGATGCTGCCGAATGGCCGGTGTTCGACATCGCGGCATCGGCGGCCGCATTCCCGTTCGACTACAGCGATGACGAACGGCTCGATCTCGGCGCCATGCTGGCCCGGCAATATCCGGACCCGGAAGGGCGGCTCGCCGCGTGGGCAAGAGCATTCGTCCGCAGCGATCCCACCGATACGCTCTCGCTTCTCAGGGACCTGAACGCCGGCGTGCAGGCACAGATACGGTATCAGGCGCGCGAGGACGAAGGCACGCAATCGCCGATCGCGACCCTCGATCGTCGCTCCGGCTCCTGCCGCGATTTCGCCGTCCTGTTCGTGGAGGCCGTGCGCAGTCTCGGTTTCGGCGCACGCATCGTGTCGGGCTACCTGCACAATGCCGACGGCACGATGCAGGGCTCGGCCGACGACGGCTCCACGCACGCGTGGGCGGAGGTCTATGTGCCGGGCGCAGGCTGGATCGCTTACGACCCCACCAACCTCGGCGTCGGCGGGTTCAGCCTGATCCCCGTCGCCGTGGCGCGCAGCATCGGGCAGGTCTTGCCCGTTTCCGGCAGCTATGCCGGCGCGGCTGACGCCCTTGAGGCAATGTCGGTCTCGGTCCGCATTGGAGCCGCGGCGACATCGGGTTGACCCGGATGCCTGTCCTTGCGTCCTGACGGGATTTTGCGTCTTCACGAAAGCCGACCCTTGTGCTTTCGTCGCAGTCGACCAGACGTGGAGAAGCCGCCATGATCCCGTTCCCACACGATATTTTCACCGAACCCGCCGACGTGGATCCGGATACGCTCGCCAACCTGGGGCCGCTCACGCGGCTGGCCGGGCGCTGGGAAGCCCACAAGGGTGTCGATATCAATCCCAAGGCCGATGCCCCCGAGCGCCGCGTCTTCATCGAGCGGATCGCGTTCGATGCGATCGATCCGCAGACCAACGGGCCACAGCTTTTCTACGGTCTTCGCTACCACATTCACATCACGACCAAAGAGGAGGACATCACCTTCCACGAACAGGTGGGCTATTGGTTGTGGGAACCGGCGACCGGCCTGATTCTGCAGACATTGGCGATCCCGCGCGGGCAGGTGGCGCTCGCGTCGGGCCAGGGCAAGGCCGGGGACGACCGGTTTTCGCTGACCGCCACGCGCGGAGAGACGCAATATGGCATCTGCTCCACCGCCTTCCTCGAGTACGGCTTCCGCACGGACAGCTACCGGATCGATATCGCATTCGATGGCGAGGATGCGTGGAGCTATGAGATCCGCACCATGCTCGCCGTCCATGGTCGTGCCGAGCCGTTCGAGCATCACGACCAGAATACGCTGAAGCGTGTCGGTCCGGCGAAACCCAATCCGCTCATGCAGATCATGGCGCGGCGGGCGAAGAGCACACCGGCAAAGCCTTAGCGCCGGCGGTGCCGGTCGCCGTCAGGCCGATGCCGAAGGAATGCACGCCCGCCCGCCGCGCAAAGACAGTCGCTCACAAAGCGCAAGGGCATCGCCGGTGGCCGCCAGCGACGCAGTGTTGTCGAATATGCACCATGGCGGCTCAATCGCCGAGCTTTCGAGCGCGAGCAGCGCAGCATAATCGTCGAGCTGTTCCGCACCGTAGGGAGACCGGTAAACGACAGGCGATCCGTGCAGGCGCCAGTAGGACAGGCCGCGCCAGCCGCCCGGAACGGCTGCCGCGGGAACCCGTGCGGGATCGGCGGCCACCCGCGCGACTCCGAGACGTGCGAGCAACCGATCGGGCGCCGCTTCGAACCAGCTCGGATGGCGGGGTTCGCAAACGACGCGCGCCGGGGTCGCGGCGGTGAGTTCGAGAAAGAAGTCTTCCGCCACGCCAGCCTGATAGCCGAGACCGGGCGGAAGCTGGACGAGCAGGACCGCGAGCTTCTCGCCAAGTCCGGACGTCTCGTCGAGCAGCCGTGCAATCAGGTCGCTGCAATCGCGGAGCTTGCGCTCATGGGTCATCGTGCGGGGAACCTTGACCGCGAAGCGGAACCCCTGCGGCACGATCGACCCCCAGCGCGACCATGTGGTCGGGCGGTGTGACCGATAGAAGGAGGAATTGACCTCGACGCAGGAGAATCGTCCAGCATAGCGTTCGAGCGCGAAGCCCAGGCGCGGAAACCGGTCCGCATAGTGCGAAGCGATGCTCCACCCCGCCGTTCCGATCCTGAATACCATCTGTCCTCAACGCAGGAACGTCGCGATCGGATGCACGCCCGGCACGGACGCCCTGACCTCTATTGCTCGGCGGAAATCTGTAGCGCCCCCTTGGTATATCGGCGCTGCTGCCCGGTCGCGGGTGTCAAGAACGGCGGACCTCCGGAATGCTTTTCCACCGACCATTCAACATCCGTCACATTGCGAGTCGTTCGCATGGAACATCGCTGGTTGATGCGACTTCTGCATACAGGTCTGAACGAGGGAGGTCCACCATGCCGAAGGCAAAGTACACCGACGCGATCGCGCTGCTGAAGGCGGATCATCGCAAGGTCGAGGGCCTGTTCGAACAGTTCGGGAAGGCAAGGGCCGATGATCGAAAGCAGGCGCTTGCGCACGAGATCTGCAACGAACTCAAGATCCACACGATGATCGAGGAAGAAATCTTCTATCCGGCCTTCCGGGGGAAGATCGAGGGTGACATGCTCGACGAGGCCTATGTCGAGCATGACGGCGCCAAGGTGCTGATCAACGACATCGAAAGCTCGAGCCCGCGCGCCGATTTCTATGACGCCAAGGTCACGGTGCTGTCGGAAGAGATCAAGCATCACGTTCATGAGGAGGAAATGCCTTCGGAGGGCATGTTCGCGCAGTGCCGACGGGCCGATGTCGACCTTGTCGCGCTGAGAGACCGGATGCTGGCCCGCAAGGAGGAGTTGCTGAGCAAGGCGGAGAACGGCGGGCTGCCGCTCGCGAAGCCGAGCGCGCTCAATCTCGTGCCGGCCTGACGTGGACAACGCGGAAGAGGCGGAGGTCATCGTCATCGGTGCAGGCCCGGCCGGCCTTACCGCCGCCCTCTATCTCGCCCGCTATCGCCGCGATGTTCTCGTCCTTCACGATGGCAAGAGCCGGGCGCTGAGGATTCCGAAGACCCACAACGCGCCCGGCTTTCCCGAGGGCATCGAAGGTCCCGAACTGATCGCGCGGATGACCCGGCACGCTGCGGCGTTCGGTGCCCGGATCGAGCAAGCCGAGGTCAACGGGATTGAACGGACCGCAGACGCGTTTCGCCTGACCCTGGCTGACGGCAAGAGCCCGGACAGCCGCGCGGTGATCCTCGCCAGCGGCATCTTTCTCAATCAGGTCGATCTTCCGCATGAAATTCACGAGCAGGCGATCGGCGCCGGCGTGCTGCGCTACTGCCCGGTCTGCGACGGCTACGAGCACAGCGGCGCCCGCATCGGCGTGATCGGCTGCGACAGCGATGGCGCCGCCGAGGCGCTGTTCCTCAGGCAATATTCGGACGACATCACGCTGATGCCGCTCAGCCATCCCGAGCTGTCGGCCGAACAGGCCCGCGAGATGGCCGAAGCCGGCATCCGTGTGGAGACCGGTGCGCTCGACGCACTGGAACCGCGCGACGACCGCATGGACGTGCGCCTCGAAGGCCGGGACGCATTGCTGTCGTACGACGTCGTCTATCCCGCGCTCGGGTGTCGGCCGCGCGCCGAGCTTGCCGCGCAGCTCGGGATCGGGCTGGAGGATGAAGGCTGCGTCCCCGCAAGCGCGGTGAAGGACAGCGGCGTGCCGGGCTTCTTCGCGGCCGGCGACGTTGTGGAAGGCCTCGACCAGATCAGCGTCGCGATGGGGCACGGCGCGCTCGCGGCGACCAGGGCGCACAACTGGCTGCGCGATCAGGATCATCATTCGTTCCAGGCAACGGACTGACTGCAAACCTCAGCCTGAAGCAAAACGAGGAGAGGGTGTCATGGCCAGCAAGGGAAAGAAGCCCGGAGAGTCCGCGAAGACGGCGCCGAAGGCGCCCGGCGCGAAGATCGAGACCAGCTATGCCGAACGGCAAGGCGCGGGCGGCGAGACGCATCAGGTGGCGGGGGGCGAGGTCGCCGCGCTGACCACCGCGCAGGGCGCGCCGGTCGCCGACGACCAGAACACGCTGCGTTACGGCGCGCGCGGTCCCGCGCTCCTGGAGGACTTCCATTTCCGGGAGAAAATCTTCCACTTCGACCACGAGCGCATCCCGGAACGGGTCGTGCACGCGCGCGGCTACGGCGCGCACGGCTATTTCGAACTGACGAAATCACTCTCGAAGGTCACGCGCGCCGACATCTTCCAGCGCGTCGGCGAACGCACGCCTGCCTTCGTGCGCTTCTCCACGGTCGCGGGCAGCAAGGGCTCGTTCGACCTCGCCCGCGACGTGCGCGGCTTCGCCGTCAAGCTCTATACGAAGGAAGGCAACTGGGACATCGTCGGCAACAACATCCCGGTGTTCTTCATCCAGGACGCGATCAAGTTCCCCGATCTCGTCCATTCGGTGAAGCCCGCGCCCGACCGCGCCTTCCCGCAGGCGCAATCGGCGCACGACAATTTCTGGGACTTCATCTCGCTGACGCCCGAAAGCTTCCACATGATCATGTGGACGATGTCGGATCGCGCGATCCCGCGCTCCTTCCGTTTCATGGAGGGCTTCGGCGTCCACACGTTCCGCTTTCTCGACGCGAAGGACCGCTCGACCTTCGTCAAGTTCCACTGGAAGCCGAAGCTCGGCCTGCAATCGGTCGCTTGGAACGAGGCGGTCAAGATCAACGGCGCCGACCCCGACTTCCACCGCCGCGACCTGTGGGATGCGATCGGCAGCGGTGATTTCCCGGAATGGGAGCTGGGCGTCCAGATCTTCGACGAGGACTTCGCGGAGAGCTTCGCCTTCGACGTGCTCGATCCCACCAAGTTCATCCCCGAGGATGAGGTGCCGGTGCAGGTGGTGGGCCGCCTCGTGCTCGACAGGGCGGTGGACAATTTCTTCGCCGAGACCGAGCAGGTCGCCTTCTGCACGCAGAACGTCCCGCCGGGTATCGACTTTTCGAACGACCCGCTGCTTCAGGGCCGCAACTTCTCCTATCTCGATACGCAGCTGAAGCGGCTCGGCAGTCCCAACTTCACGCATATCCCGATCAACGCGCCCAAGTGCCCGATGGCGCATTTCCAGCAGGACGGGCACATGGCGATGCGCAACCCGCAAGGCCGCGCCAACTACGAGCCCAACAGCTGGGGCGCGGAGGGTGGGCCGCGCGAGGACCCGGCGCGCGGTTTCCGCAGCTTCGCCGCCGAGGAGACGGGTCCGAAGACACGGCTCCGGCCCGAAAGCTTCGCCGACCACTATAGCCAGGCGCGGCAGTTCTACATTAGCCAGACGCCGATCGAGCAGAAGCATCTGGTCGACGCGCTGGTGTTCGAGCTGAGCAAGTGCGAGCGCCCCGACATCCGGTCGCGCGTCGTCTCGCACCTGCGCCATATCGACGGGAGCCTGGCGGCGACGGTGGCGGATGGGCTCGGCCTGCCGCTTCCCGAGCCGGCGAAGGCCGCGCGGCCCACGATCACCGACTTGCCGCCTTCAGACGCGCTCAGCATCGTCAGGAACGGACCCGGGAGCTTTGCGGGCCGCAAGCTCGGCATCCTCGTCACCGACGGCGCGGACGCGGCGCTGTTCACCGCGCTGGTCGCGGCGGTGAAGAAGGAAAAGGCCGTCCATGAGGTGGTCGCGCCGAAGATCGGTGGCGTCACGCTGTCAGACGGCACGAAGGTCGCCGCGCAGCAGAAGATCGACGGCGGTCCGTCCGTGCTGTTCGATGCCGTGGCGGTGATCGCCTCGAAGGACGGCGCGACGCTGCTCGCCGGCGATGCGGCGGCGAAGGACTTCGCGACCGATGCCTTCGCCCACTGCAAGTTCATCGGCTATTCGAGCGAGGCGATGGCGCTGTTCGAGAAGGCGGGACTGGCCGATGATCTCGACGAAGGCTGCATCGAGCTCACCGGCGCGCGTGACGCAGGCGCCTTCCTGAAGGCCTGCGGCGCGCTGCGCCTGTGGGAACGGGAAGCGAGGGTCGATCTCGATGCCGCGGCCTGAGCATGGAGATGTATGATATTGCCCATGCGTTGCCGCGACGGGGACGGACGGAGCGCTTGTGGAACTGACCGAAGCACGGGATCTGCGCGGCGGACGGTCCTGCTGGAAGCCTGAGGACAAGCCTTCGCTCGCAAGCGAACCTCCGCCGAAGGCGCGCGTCGATGTCGCGATTGTCGGGGCGGGCATCATGGGCGCCATGCTTGCCGAGCGGCTCTCCACGGGCGGACGTCGGGTGGCGCTGCTCGATCGCCGGCCGCCCGCGCACGGCAGCACGGCCGCCTCGACCGCGCTTGTCATGTGGGGCGCCGACGTCCCGCTCACGCATCTCGCGGAAAGGATCGGCATTGATGAAGCCGCGCGGCGATGGCGGAGGGTTCGCGCTGCCGCCCGCAGCCTTTCGGACCGGATCGACGCTCTTGGCATCGCGTGCGGGCGCATCGACCGCCCCGAACTTTATCTGGCGGGAACCCTGCTCGATGAGCGCGCGCTGGAAGCGGAAGGTGATGCCCGGCGCAAAGCCGGCTTGCCCTCGGCATTTCTTGCAGCCGACGCGGTTGCCGCGCGGTTCGGTATCGCGCCGCGCGCGGCGCTGTTGTCGGCGGGCAGCTACGAGGTCGACCCGGTAAAGCTGACGGAAGGCCTGCTGATACGGGCGCGTCGGCATGGCGCGGCAATCGGCTTTCCCTACGATGTCGTCGCTGTGGAGCAACAAGAGAAAGGTCTTGCCGTTCGCACCGCGGAAGGCACCGTGCTTTTGGCGGATGAGGTCATCCTGGCAACGGGCTATGAGCGGGCGCACTGGTATCTGCCCGCCGCGTTTGCCGTGAGTTCCAGCTATGCCATCGCGACACCGCCCGGCATCGCGCCGCTCTGGCGGGAGAACGCGATGATCTGGGAAGCTTCGAATCCCTACATCTATGCCCGCGCCACGGCTGACGGCCGGATCGTGGCCGGCGGCGAGGACGAAGACTTCGACGATGCCGGACGGCGTGATGCCCTCATCGGCGCCAAGGCGGGTATATTGCAGGCGAAGGTCGCAGCCATCATCGGCACGGACACTATGCCGCCCGACTGCGCATGGGCGGCGGCATTCGGGTCGTCGCCGGACGGCCTGCCCGCAATCGGCCGTGCCGTAAACCACGATCATCTGTGGCTGGCGAGCGGGTTCGGCGGCAACGGCGTCACCTTCGCGGCGCTTGCAATCGAACTGATCGCAGCCGCGCTCGACGGCAAGCCCGACCCTGATGCTTCCTGCTTCGATCCGTACAGATTTGAATAAGGATGGCCGCACCAGTGGAACGACACAAACCTTGGACGCCCGTGTAACTGGCTCCGGGCGATGTCCGCTATTCGGAGTATGGCCTCTCTGCAATTATGACCGGAATGAGGGCGCGAAGCTGCCGCACGTTTGTCAGCCTGAACGAACGGCAAATTCATTCCTTCCCTTGACCATCTGCGTCCGCCTGCGCCTCGTCGGCACGCACCGTATGGATCACCTCGCGCACAGCCCCGATTACGAGATCGGGGCGTTCATCCTGGATGTAGTGACCGGAATCGGGCACCAGCGCGTGCCGCGAACGGGTGGACCAGCTGGCTTCCTCGGCTTGCAGCACTTTCCAGATCGCCTGCATCCTGTCGGCCTCCGCGCGTGTCAGGCCGGTCGCCGCCAGCATCGCCTCGGGATAGGGCCGGGTGGCAGTCAGCACCACCGGCGGGCGGTTGCCCAGCGTGCGCAGCCTGCCGGCCTGAACGTCTGTCCGGGCGAAGGTGGTGACTTCTTTCGCCATCCCGGCAAGGCTCTGCAGCCGATAGGCGGCACCAGCCGCCCTGGTACGATTAGACATGCCCGGAGTGTTCGGTACGCCCGAATCGAGTGAGGCGGCGCGGAGCAGCCCGGTCTATGACGATGCGATCAGCAGATTCATCATCAAATCGACACCGGCAAGCCTTGCAGGCTCGATCTGAATGACTTGGAACGGGCGGGGTCCGGTTTGTCGGGTTTCAGCCGGAGCATCCGATAACCCGACGTTCGCGAAGCAGATTGACCACCCGATAGCTGCCATATGTCCATCTGGCTCCGGCGCCCTCGTCAGGAATCCGCGAGCGCTGTAGCTACCAGTGATCGCGGCGCTTCCTGATCGCGAGGAAAACGTCCGGATCGGTCGCCGGAGCCGGCAGTTCGGGGAGGTTCGCGCGGACTTCGGGGCTGTCAGGCCGCAGGAACAGGTTGATCGCGCGCTCTTCGCCGATCGTGGTGAAATGCGGTGCCGTGCCATCCGATGATTCGAGCGCGGACGCCAATGCGCGCGCGGCCGCGTTGCCCGGCTCGATGGACAGGGTGAAGCCGAGGTTGCGTTTCAGGTAATCGTGTCCCGGATATCCGCGTGCGCATCCATCCGCCGATCTCATCGGCTGAAGACGAAAGGAGAGACCATATGCCCGGCAGCATCACCGACGCGGATCTCGAAGCCATCCTCGCGCTGTGCCCGCGCCTTTACGGCGCCGTGGGCTGGAACGCCGGCAAGGCGCCCGACTGGGACACCTTCCGGGCCTGTTGCCATCCGGATGCGACGCTTGCCGCACTCAGTTCCGGCGCCGCGAGCCCGATTGCGGTGGAGGCATTCGTCGCCGCGATGAACGCGCAGCGCGCCGCCGGCGCGCTCACGGATTTCAGCGAGATCGAGATCGCGCGCCATGTGGAGGCCTTTGGCAATGTCGCGGGCGTGCGCAGCAGCTTCATCGCCGAGATGAACGGCGAAAAGCGCAGGGGCGTCACGTTCGCCCATATCGTTCGCCACGAGGGCCGCTGGGTCATCCTGTCGGCGATCTGGGACAACGAGAGCGACGAAAAGAGCATGCCGGCGAGCCTGGTCTGAACGGGCCGTCGATCAAAAGGGAGCGGAGGGGAAATATGAGGAGCGGAATTGAGGGCACGGGCCGGCTCGTGCTGGTGATGTCGACGGCGCTTTCGGCGCTTGGCGGAGCGGCAACGGCGCAGGAACGCGCAGGCGCAAGCAGCGGCGGCTTCGAGGAAATCATCGTGACGGCGCGCAAGCGCGAGGAGAATCTCCAGCAGGTTCCCGACACGGTCACGGCGTTTTCGGCGAGCGTGATCGAGGAACGGCGGCTCGAACGCATCGCTCAACGCACGCAAGGCGGCGATCAAGGGCTTCGAGTTCGAGCTTGCCGCGCGCCCGGCGAAGGGCGTCGATCTCAATGCCGCGTTCGGCTACATCGACACCGAGATCAAGGATTTCGACGGCGCGACCGATGCCTATGTCGGCCAGCAATTGCCGAACGCGCCGAAATACACGCTGAACCTCGGCGCACAGTACGCGCTGGATCTTTCGGACGGGTTGACCGCGAAGGTGCGGGCGGACTTCAATGCCCAGGGCCGGCAGTCCTTTCAGGATTTCCAGCTCCCGGCGACACCGGACGCGTATCTGTTCCAGAAGGCCTATTCGACCGTCGATGCGCAAATCGGCCTCGAAGGCGAAGGCTGGGCGTTCAGTGTCTTCGGGAAGAACCTGTTCAAGGAGCATTATGCGACCTCGGCCTTCTCACGCTACATCTTCGCGGCCGGGCTGGTGCCGCTCGGCAGCGACGCGATCCAGCCCGATCCGGGCCGCACGTTCGGCGTCGAGGCGCGGGTGAAGTTCTGAAAGGCACGGACATGATCGACAGGCAGACGTTCCACCTCCGCCCCGACGGCGAAAAGGCGTTCGGATACGCGCAGGCGGTACGGTGCGGGAACACGCTCCACATCTCGGGCTCGCTCAGCGTCGACGATGCCTTCCGGCCGGAATTTCCGGGCGACATGGCGGCCCAGATCGGCAGCGCCTATGCCGCGATCAAACGGACGCTCGACGCTTTTGGAGCCACGATGGCGAATGTCTTGAAGGAAAATGTCTACGTGACCGACATGGATGCCTTCATTGCCGCCAACGGCGCGCGCACCGCGCACTATGTGGGGCTCGACCTCCCCGCGACGACCGCCGTCGAGGTGCGCATGCGCTTGCCGGATGCAACGGCTTCGGCCTCACACTCGGTATCGCCGCCGCGCGCGAAGCCGCCGCTATGATCGACGGCACGGCCGAAGACGATCTTGCGCTGCCGATCCTGACGCCAGCGCCTCTTGCCGGTGCGCGCCTGATCCCGTGGGCCATGCGAACGATTGCCGTACCCCTTATGAACAGGCTCCGGTGACGCCCTCCTGAGCGGCCGAAATCAATTCTTCGGTTCTCTGTGGAGTGGCCAGGGGCAAGAGTTCATCGGCCTGCTACGTGATACGGAAGTCGTGCTCCCGCGGGCAGGGCGTCAACGTTGCGGCGTTTGCGGTGGGGGCATGGGGCTGCCGTTGAGAAACCACTGCTGACCATTGAGACGGCGGCGCTGCATCACCTCCTCATGAAGCTCGAACATACCGGGATACGGGTCCCGCTCGACGTAAGGTCGGGCGTTGAAGCGGACATAATCCTCGCGCTCGCCATATTCGGGCCAGGCGGGCGCCTCCCGCGCCGTCGCCCTCGGCGTGCCGGTGGCGGCGAAGCTCGACCAATAGTCGATCATGTCGCGCGCAAGGCGCAAATCTTCGGGGCTGCCCGGTATCGGCCAGGTCTGCGGGAGGGTTCCGGGGTCGCCGGCCAGACCGAAGGAAAAGGGGAGCTCGCTTGCGTGGAACGCGCAAAGGTCGCGTGCCCGCGCGGCCGGATAGCAATGATCGAAAATATACAGATAGGCAGGCTGTCCGGTGGCCGCCATCTGGCGGACGAGCCGTTCGGTCGCCCAGCCGTAAACGATGTCGCGCGTCGATGCGAGTTGGCTCGCGGCCGTATCGGATGCGGGGTAAAGCCGCAGATAGGCCCCTGCGAGATCGCCGTAGCGTACCGAGACAGCCGCTCGATAGGCAGCCGCATCTTCCGGCATCGGCGGCAGCAGTGAACGCTGCGAGCGGATTTCGCCGCTGTTGAAACCGGCCAGAACCGGAACCTTCGCCTGCTCGCCGCGATCGAAGATGTTGACGAGCTGATCGGGCACGATCACGCCATCGACCGTCGGCTGCGATATGAAATGCGCCCGCACGGCGATCGCCGTCAGCGCCCCGGCATCCGCGGCCCGAAGCGCCGCCACGTCTCCCGCCCCCGCAGCGCTTGCGAGCGCTGCGCCCGTCGCCTCGGCGGCCGGAAGGCCGAAGGCGGCTTCACGCAGGTGCGGCACGGCGCGCACATTGGTGCTTTGCAGGATCGCCCGGGCAAACAGTCCGCGCGCGCGGGGGCTGGCAAGCAGGTACGAGACGCTGAGCGCGCCTGCGGACTCGCCCATGACGGTGACGTTGGCGGCATCGCCGCCGAAGGCGTCGATATTGCGCTTCACCCATTCGAGCGCAGCGATCTGGTCGAGAAGGCCGTAGTTCCCCGAAACGCCGTCCTTGGCTTCGGCGCTCAGCCCCGGATGCGCGAGCCAGCCCAGCACGCCGAGCCGGTAGTTTACCGACACGAAGACGATGCCGCGCCTTGCGAATTCACGGCCGTCGTACAGGGGGCTGGCGCTCGTGCCGCGAAGCAGCGCGCCGCCATGAATCCAGACGATTACGGGTGCCCTTTTCGCGTCTTTCGCCGCCCAGACATTGAGCGTCAGGCAATCCTCGCTCATCGGGCGGGAGGGTTCGAAATAGACGCTGCCCGGGGGGTAGGGGGCTGAATGCAACTGGCACCGAATGCGTCCGCGTCGCGTGTGCCGGCCCAGCGCGCGGGCGGTTCCGGCGCGCGCCAGCGCCGCGCGCCGACGGGCGGCAGCGCGTAGGGAATGCCTTTGAAGACGCGAAGCCCGTCGACGACGGTTCCCGCCAGCCGGCCCTGTTCGATCTGCACCTCGGGCCGATCATCCGCCCTGGCGGCTATTGCCGTGCCGAACAGCGACAGCACGATCGCGCAAAGCCGCATCCCGAAACCGATCATGCTGCCTCCCCTTTCGGGCGCTTGCCATCGCCGCACGGCAAACCTACGCTCACACGCGAGTTAATATCAAGCGTGCTGCGATCGGGAGCGCGACATGGACGGTGCGACGCGGCGGGGCTTTCTGGCGGGAACGGCAGCGTTGCCGCTCACGATGGTGCCGGAACAGGCGAGGGCGGCGCGCGCGGTCGCTGACGATCTCTCCCGCTACATCGGCTTCGGGAGCAAGCAGTCCGGCGGTGCGGGTGACACGGCGGCGGGCCACTGGATGGCGGCCGAACTCGAGGCGGCCGGATTCGCCGTCGAGAAGCATTCGTTTTCCGTGCCCTGTTTCGAACCGGGACGATGCGACATCCTGTGCGGCGATGCCCGCGCTGCGCTGTGGCCGCAGCCGATCGTCTCGCCCACGCCCGGTGCCGGCGTGTCGGGACCGCTCGTGCGGGTCGATGCGGCGGGGCGCGCCGATGCGCCGCTGGCGGGCGCGATCGCGCTTGTCGACCTTCCCTATGGCCGTTGGTCGTCGGTGCTCGCCGGGCCCGTCCGCACGCCGGTCGATACCGCCTTCGCTGCGGGGGCCAAAGCCGCGGTCATCATCACCAACGGGCCGACGGGCAAGATCATCGCCCTCAATGCCGACGGGCGGGCGCCGATGTTCAAAGGACCGGTCGGACTGGTCGCCCCCGCCGATGCCGGCCCGTTCATCGCCGCCGCGATGACGCACACGCCTGCGGTCGTCACCTTGACGGGCAGGGGCGGACGCCGCCCCGGCTTCAACGTCATCGGACGCCGCGATCGCGGCAAAGGTCGTTGGCTCGTCGTTTCCACGCCGCGCTCCGGCTGGTTCGGCTGCGCGGGCGAGCGCGGCGGCGGTATCGCCGCATGGCTCGACCTTGCGCGCTGGGCGCCCGCGGCGCTGCCCGACCACGATCTCGCTTTCCTCTGCAACAGCGGGCACGAATACGAGAACCTCGGGGCGGAGGAAGCGCTGAAGGCGGCGGCGCCGAAACCGCACGAGACGCATTTCTGGCTTCACCTCGGCGCCAATCTCGCGGCCCGCGACTGGCACGAGGGGCTGTTTGGCCTCAAGCCGATCGCAGGCACGGATTCCCAGCGCTACCTCGCCGTCAGCCCCCAGCATCTTTCGCGCGCGCGCCGCCTTTTCGCGGGCCTCGCCGGTCTCGAGAGTCCCTATTCCGCGGCGGAATTCTCGGCCGGCGAACTCGCGACGATCGTCGCTGCGGGCTATGCCTCGGTCGCGGGCGTGTTCGGGCTGCACCGTTTCCATCATGTCGAGGATGACGATGCGCGCTGCATCGACCCGGCGGCCGTCGCGGCGACCGTCGCCGCCTTCCGCCGGCTGCTGACGGAGGCGGCGAAGGCCTGAGACGGATCAGTCGGCCTCGATGTCGCGCTTGTAGGTTTCCGGCAGGAAGAGGATGCCGACAACTGCGGTGATCGCGGCGATCACCACGGCATACCAGAGCCCCTGATAGATGTTGCCTGTCGCCGCGACCATTGCGAAGCCGATCGTGGGCATGAAGCCGCCGATCCAGCCGTTGCCGATATGATAGGGCAGCGAGAGCGAGCTGTAGCGGATGCGCGCCGGAAAGAGCTCGACGAGCAGCGCTGCGAGCGGACCGTACACCATCGTTGCCAGGACGCCGAAGATGCAGAGGATGGCGATCACCTTCACCTTGTCGATCGCGGCGGGATCGGCCGCGGCGGGATACCCGGCGCGGGACAGCGCCGCCTGCACCTCGTCCTGAAACGCCGCGATGGCTTCGGCTCTCGCTTCGCCGGTCAGCGTCCCGGGGTCCGGTGCGGCATGGGCTTCATCGCCGATCCGGATCGTCGCGGTCGTGCCGGAAGGCGCGTCGACGTTGGAGTAGTTGATGCCGCTGCGCGCGAGATAGGCTTTCACGATGTCGCAGCTCGTCGTGTCGAAGCTGTTCCGGCCGATCGGATCGAACTGGAACGAACATTCATCGGCATCGGCGACAACCTGCACCGGTGCGTGCGCGACGGCTGCCGCCATCGCCGGGTTGGCCGCCGTGACCAGCGCCTTGTAGAGCGGAAAATAAACGAAAACGGCGATCACACAGGCGGTCATCATGATCGGCTTGCGTCCGATCCGGTCGCTCAGCCACCCGAAGAAGACGAAGCTGGGGATGATCATCAGGAGCGCGGTGGCGACGAGGAAATTGGCGGTTGCTCCGTCCACTTTCGCGATCTTTTCAAGATAGAAGAGCGGGTAGAGATGGGCGGCGAAGCCGATCACCGCCTGTCCCGCGACCGCGCCGAACAGCGCGACGAGAACGAGCTTCAGGTTCCGCCATTCGCCGAAGGCTTCGCGCAGGGGCGCCTTGGAGGTCGTCCCTGCCTGCTTCATCCGCTTGAAGACAGGGCTTTCTTCGAGTTGCAGCCGTATCCAGAGGGTGATGGCGAGCAGCACGATCGAGAAGATGAAGGGCAACCGCCAGCCCCAGGCATTGAAGGTTTCGGCATCCATGAAACTGCGCAGGCCGACGACGAACGTGGAGGCGAGGATCAGGCCGATCATCGCGGTGGTCTGGATGAAACTCGTGTAGAAGCCGCGCTTTCCCGGCGGCGCGTGCTCGGCGATATAGACGGCGGCACCGCCGTATTCGCCGCCGATCGCGAGGCCCTGAAGCAGACGCAGGATCATCAGGATGATCGGCGCGGCGACGCCGATGCTGTCGTAGCCGGGGAGGAAGCCCACCGCGAAGGTCGACAGGCCCATGATCGCCATGGTGACGAGGAAGGTGTTCTTGCGCCCGACGACGTCGCCCACGCGCCCGAACACCAGCGCGCCGAAGGGACGCACGGCAAAGCCGGCGGCAAACGCCATCAGCGCGAGAATGAAACCGGTGGTTTCGTTGACGCCCGAGAAGAAATGCCGCGAGAGGGCGGTGGCGAGCAGACCGTAGAGATAGAAATCATACCATTCGAACACCGTCCCCAACGACGAGGCGGTGATGACGAGTTTCTCGTTCTGACCCTTCGCCGCAGCGGGTAGGGCCTCGCTTTCGGTTGCCATATCCTCCCTCCCGTCAAACCCGGCGGCGGCGGGCTCTTCACCGGCCCGTCCGCCACCGGAATTATCGGCGCGCGGCCGCCATCACCGGGGCGGTATGGTCGGCGCCGGCCAGTTCGCGTTCTGCCTGCATGAAGCCATAGGCGGGCACGATCCCGATCTCGACTTGTCCCGACAGATTCATGTCCATCTCCACATCCTAAAACGATAACTCACTGGTGAGTTAATAATATAGACCCGGGAGTGCGATGTGTTCCCCTCACGGTGCCTGCGCTTTCGTTCAGCCCTTTCGTGCGACCTTTCTCTGGTCGCAGATTTCGCGGAAACCGGCCGCCATGAAGCGCGCCATGCGCTGCTTGACGGATTCATAGTCGTCCGACAGGCAAAGGCCGTGCGACAGCTTGTCGATGCGCCCCGTGCGCGCGAGCGTGAGCATCAGTGCCCCGGTCACGAAATGATACCCCCAGAATATGTCTTCCTCGGCGGCTTCGGGCAGCGCCTTCTTCAGGATTTCGATCAGCCGCAGCACGACGGGATCGAAATACTTGTCCATGAACTCGGCGCCCTCCGGGCTGTTCGACGCCTGCGCGCCGAATGCGCCGTAGTTCTTCCAGCCTTCGCCTCCCTGTATGTAGAGATCGAGGTCGGTATCGAGAAACGCATGGAGCGCGCCCTCGACCGTCGGCTTTCCGGCGGCGACCCGCTCGTAGTCATCGAGCGCTTGCATACGCTTCTCGATGGTGACGACGGCGCGCCGCGCGAATACGGCATCGAACAGCGTCTTCTTGTCGTCGAAATAATAGTTGAGAAGCGTGTGATGGACGCCGACGCGCTTCGCGACATCCTTCAGCGTCACGCCATAGAACCCGTGCTTGGAAAACAGATGCTCGGCCGTGTCGAGAATTTGTTCCATCGTTTCGGCGCGCTGCTCCGCCTTCGATGGCCGCTTCGTCGGGGTCTTCGCCTTGGACGCCAAAATCACTTCCCTTTCAAAGCCGTCATATCGCGCAGCAGCCGCTTCGGGCCTACACCTGTCCATATTCGGCCCGCAATTGCATTTTATCGATCTTGCCCGTCGGCGCGAGCGGCATCGCCGCGAGGCGGATGACCGCGTCGGGGACCCACCACGACGCGACGCGCCCGGCCAGCGGTGCCAGCAGTTCATCGTCGCTGATCGCGCTGTCGCAGGTCTCGACGAGCAGGATCGGCCGTTCGCCCCATTTCGGATCGGGGCGCCCGATGACGGCGGCGAGCGATACCTGCGGCAGGGCGCCGACCAGCGCCTCGATCTCGGCGGGGTTGATCCATTCGCCGCCCGACTTGATGAGGTCCTTCGCGCGGCCCGTGATGGTGAGATTGCCGCTTCGGTCGATGCGCGCGAGATCGCCGGTGTCGAACCAGCCGTTCGCATCGGTCGCGGGCTCGCTCTGCCCGAAATAGCGTTCGACGACCGTGCCTCCGCGCACGCGCAGATGCCCCTCCACGCAGCGCTGCTCGGGGAGCGGGCGCCCGTCGGCGTCGGTGACGAGCAGATCAATACCGATGGCGGGGCGTCCCGACAGCGACGCCCGGCGATGCGGGTCGCCGGGCAGCGCGGCCGTGCCGAGCGGGGACAATTCGGTCATGCCCCAACTCGTCTGCACCTCCACGCCGAGACGGCGCTCGATGCGCTCCATGAGCGCGGGCGGCATGGGAGATCCGCCCACGAGGATACGCTCGAGCGACGCCACCTCGCCGCCTTCCGCCTCCAGATGCTCGACAAGGCCAAGCCAGACGGTGGGCACCCCCGCCGCGGCGGTCACGCCTTCGGCGCGGATGAGCCGCGCCAGATGCGCGCCGTCGCTGTGGCGGCCCGGCAGCACCAGCTTCGCGCCCACCGCAGGCGCAGCGAAGGGCAGGCCCCAGGCATTGGCGTGAAACATAGGCACGACCGCGAGGATCGCGTCACGCGACGTCGGGCCGAGCACGTCGGCCTGGAGCTGGCGCATCGTGTGCAGATAGCAGCCGCGATGGGTATAGGTGACGCCCTTGGGCGCCCCGGTGCTGCCCGAGGTGAAGCAGAGTCCCGAGGGCGCGGATTCCGCGAAGTCGCCCCAGGGCGTGTCCCGGGGCGCCCCGGCGATGAGGGGGCCTAGCGCGTCGGCCTTCTCGGCCCCCTCATCGGTGTCGAGCAACAGGATGCCCCGCATTGCGGGGAGGTTCAGGCTGGCTTCGCGCGCCAGCGCAAGCAGATCGGGACTTGCCAGCAGCAACGCCGCTTGCGACTGGGCGAGCATCGCGCCGAGCTGCGCGGCCGTGAGGCGCGGGTTGAGCGTATGGCATATCGCGCCCATGCCCATGATGCCGTACCAGGCTTCGAGATGCCCCTGCGTGTTCCACGCGAGCGTCGCAACGCGGTCGCCCGGGCCGATGCCGAGCGCGCGTAGCGCCCCCGATACGCCGCGCGCGCGGTCATACAGCGCGCCATAGGAAATGCGCTGAACGGCTCCATCCGCCGCGCCCGACACCACTTCGGCGTCGGTATGCCATTTCGCGGCGTGGGAGAGGAATTTGTCGAGCGTCAGTCCATAATACTGCATCGCGCCGTCGTTCATTGGCATCCCTTGGCTTTCGGCGGCAAGGGCGGCGCTGCGACGCCGACATTCCAGTTCCAGGCGATGTCGCCCGCCGCGCGGCGGCGGCACACCACGGCCTCGTGCAGCGCCGCGACGCCGGGAAACAGGTTCTTGCCCGCGCGCGGCACATCGGCGAAATGCAGGAAGCTCCGATCTTCGGAATAGGGCCGCCAATCGGGCCAGCCCTTCGCACGCGGCTTGCCGGTCGCGGCGAAGCTTGCCCAGTAATCGCCCATCGCGTCGGTCAGCCTGCGCTCGGCGAGGTTCGACGGGATCTTCGGCCACAGCGGCGGCGTTTTTCCGGCGGTGTCGAAAATATACGGCAGCTCGGCGGCATGGAAGGCATGGAGGTCCCATTCCTGCGTCGCAGGATACCCGTGATCGAAGAGATAGAAATACGCCGGCTGCCCCAACGCCGCCTGGTTGGAGACCAGGCGCTCGGCCGTCCAGCCGTACATGGCGTCGCGTGTCGCGGCGAGCATACTCTCTTCGATGGTCTTCGCCGGATAACGGGCGAGGAACGCGTCGGCGAGGTCGCCGTAGCCCGTGCGGATCGCCGCCTCGTAGGCGGCCTCGCCCGCAGGCGGCTTCGGCAGCAGGAAACGCAGGGAGCGGATCTCGCCGCTGTTGAAACCCGCGAGGATCGGCACCGGCGCCTGTTCGCTGCGATCGAAGGTATCGACCAGTTGGCGCGGCAAGGTCTTGCCGTCAATCGTGATGAAGGGGAAATACCCCGTGCCCGCCGTCTTCTCGACGATGGCCTCCGCGTCCATCGCGCGCAGTGCGGCAAGGTCGGCGGCGCCCAGTTTCGCTGCGAGGTCGCTGCCCTGTTCCTCGGCGGGCACCATGCCGTTCTGCCGTTCGCGCAGGGCAGGGGCGGACACCATATAGGCGCTCTGTGCAATAGCCTTCTGGAACAGTCCGCGCGCAGGGGGAGCGGCCATCAGCGCCATGACGCTGAGCGCGCCCGCGGACTCTCCCGCGATCGTGACATTGGCGGGATCGCCTCCGAAGACCGAAATGTTGCGCCTGACCCATGCGAGCGCCGCCACCTGGTCGAGCAGCCCGTAGTTGCCCGACACGCCGTCTGGTGCTTCAGCGCTGAGCGCGGGGTGGGTGAGATAGCCGAGCACGCCGAGCCGGTAGTTGATCGACACCACGACGAGCCCGCGCTTCGCGAGCGCCGTCCCGTCGTAGATCGGCTCGCTTGCCGATCCCGTCGTCAGCGCGCCCCCGTGGATCCATACGAACACCGGGGCCCTGTCCGCCGCCTGCGGCGCCCATATGTTGAGCGACAGGCAATCCTCGCTCATCGCGGGCAATTTCCACGCATAGATGCTGGCGGCGCGAGGTTTCGGCTGGACGCAGGCGGGCCCCGACCTCGTCGCCTCGCGCACACCTTCCCAGCGCGGCAGCTCCGCCGGTGGCCGCCACCGGCGTTCGCCCACGGGCGGCTGCGCAAAGGGAATGCCGCGGAACACGCGCACGCTGCGATCCTCGGTCCCGCGCACCGTACCGCCGGGGGCGTCGATCACGGAACCGGCAGCGGCCGGACCGGCCACGAGGGCCGCCAGCATGAGCGCGAATTGCAGGCGGATCATCGACTCCTTCCTTCGCTCACGCCGGATCAGAAGCGGTAATTGGCGCGCACGCCGACCGTGCGCGGCCGAAGCCGGGCATAGCGGCCGTCGAGAAACGCCTCGGGGTGGACATAGGTGATCGAGCTGTCGTCGAAGAGATTCTCGACATAGGCGGTGAGGTCGAGCCTTCCGAGCTTCGCACCCGCATAGAGGTTCACGTTGGTCCATGCCTCGGTGTAGTCATAGGTGGGGCTGACGGCATTGGGGTTGCCCGGCACGTTGGGGAACTGGTTCGGAAAGGACCCCGCGTGTGAGACGTTGACCGCTGCAAACGCGCTCTTGTCGCCTCCGATCGAGAAGTCGTAGCGCAGCGTGCTCGATCCCTGGAAACGCGGCGAGGCAAGACGGACACCGGGTTCCGCACCGGAAATCGCCGCTTCAATGGCCGACAATTCCGTCACCTTGGCCCTGTTGAATGAGCCGTTGAGCGCGAGGCTCAAGCCCTCGACCGGCCTTGCAACGATCTCGAATTCGAGGCCGTAGCTTTCTGCGCCGCCGATGTTGGTCGCGAACTGGATCGAATCCGACACGCGGTTCGCCTGAACCTGAATGTCCTGCCAGTCGATATAATAGGCCGCGAAGTTGGTGGTGAGATCGCCGCCCAGCCAGCGACCCTTGAGACCGACTTCGTAGTTGGTCACGCTATCCGACTTGGCGCCGTCCGGGATCACGATGTCGCTGGGATTGATCGTGCTGACGAGCCCGGCGCGCGCGTTGACGACCGGGGTGCGGAATCCCGTCGACACCGTCGCATAGGTGGTGAGTTCGGGCATCGGCCGCCACGAGACGCTGGCCTTGTAGGACACGCGGTCGTCCGAGACTTTCAATCCGGTGACCGGAGTGACCGGCGTAACCGTCAGCGGGAAATTGGAAATGCCGAGGAAGGCCAGCGTCAGATAGTTGCTGTTGTAGCCGCCGCCGCGGGTGAAGGACTGAACCTCGGTCCGGCCGTAGCGGAGACCGCCGGTGACCCAGAAATTGTCCGTGAAGTGTACGGATACCTCGCCGAACCCGGCAATCTCGGTCTGGTCGGTGTAGCTGTTGAAACGCTGGTAGTATTCGTCTGGCAGCCCGGTCAGGCCGCGCGCGTCCAGAAATTCCTGCGTGGAGCGATAGGCGAAATCCACCGTGCGCCGCTTGTCGTAATAGAAGAAGCCGGCGACCCAGTCGACCGGCCCCGAGGTGCGGGAAACCAGCCGCGTTTCCTGGACGAACAGGTCGTCGTAGCCGTAGGCGTCGAGCGCGAACGGAAACGCCTGCGCGAACGTCCCGGCGAGATCGACATAGAACGAGGCATCGTAATCCGACAGCGTCGTGGAACTGATAAGCTCGGCAAAATCGAACTCGTAATTGACCGTCACGTTGTAATTCGTGAGCTTGCCCTGAAACAGGTCGGGCCGGTCCGAACGGCGCACGAACTTGCCGAGGAGCGGGTTGGTGAGCGCCGAATCCGCCGGCTTGCTGTTCTCGTAGGACGCGAGCAGCTTCACCTTCATGCGATCGCTCGGCTGCATCAGCAGGATCGCGCGCCCGCCATAGGCTTCGAGACTGTTCGAATCCTTGACGCCGGTGCCGATGTTGTCGACCCAGCCGTCCTCGTTGCGATAATAGCCGGTGACGCGCAGACCCAGCTCGTCGGTCATGATCGGCAGGTTGATCATCGCGTTGTAGCGCTGACGCACGGAACTGGAGCCGGTGAGGCCGAGATCGACGCTGGCGGACGCCTGAAACTCGTCGAGATCGGGGCTGCGCGTCAGGATACGCATGGCGCCTGCGAGCGAATTCGATCCGAACAGCGTGCCCTGCGGTCCGCGCAGGAATTCCACGCGCTCGACGTCGTAGAGATTCGGATCGAGAATCGTCGAGTTGCCGTTCGCGGAAATCGGCAGCTCATCCACGTAGATGGCGACAGCGCTCTGCAGCCCGGCGCTGTAGCCGTTGGTGTTGATGCCGCGACTCGTGAAATTGTTGAAATTCTGCGTCGGGCGGTTGACGACGATGCCCGGCGTATTCTGGGCAATCCCCTCGTAACCGACAACGCCCAGCTCATCGAGCTCATCCTGCCCGAAGGCCGTGACGCTGAGCGGAACGTCCTGAAGCCGCTCGGTGCGGCGGGTGGCGGTGACGATGATGTCCTCGTCGCGTCGATCATCCCGCGCTGTTGTGCCCGCGGGCGCCGGGGCGCCGGTCGATTGGGCCATGGTGGTCACTGGTAGAGCAAAAAGGGCGACCGCCGAGACGGACGCAAAAAGTCCAGCCTTCATATGAACTCTCCCTCCCCGTCGGCGCTCGTTGGCGCCGACCTGGGACGAGTTTATCCGCCATACTCACGGACGAGTCAATATTCACTATGTAGAGTGTGAATGAAATGTGCTCGCGAGGAATGAAGGCCGCGCTGCGTCGGGATGCCCGTCGTGCCCGACCTGCCCGCTGCGACATTTCGACCATTCTTCAAGGCTGCTGAATCGTGGAATTGTAGTTGCCGCTACTGACCGGCAGGCGATCGGCTCCTAGGAAGGATTGCCAATGTTCAGGGCTGCGTGAGGTAACGGTTGATGGTCATGCGGGCTCATGCCGGCGAGGGGGACCAGTCCCCGATCGTGCCCTGGATCGAGTTCCGGGACCAGAGCGGCTGGGACGACGTGCTGCATCTCGGCCGCAAGGTGACATGGAACGCGCGCACCGTCATCCAGCGGCCCGAGGACGAGGTGGCGAGCATCTTCCTGCTGCGTTCGGGCATGATCAAGGTCGCGGCCGCGAGCGAGGCCGGGCTGCAGCGCACGCTGTGGCTGAGCGGGCCGGGCTCGACGCTTGGCGAGGCGGCGATGTTCGGCCGCCATCCCTACATGCACCACATCACCGCCATGGAGGACTGCGTCGCCTACGGGTTTACCCGGAAGGTGATCCTGGAGGAGCTGCTGCCGTCCCGTCCGGCGGTGAGCGCGGCGCTGCTCTCCAACCTTTCCGCCAAGTGCTACGTGATGTCGACGCAGGTCGAGGAGACCGCCTTCCTGGCGGTGCCGCAGCGGGTCGGCCGCTTCCTCTACGGCCTGTGCCTCGCGCGCAACTCGCGGCGGCTGCCGCTCTCGCACGCCGACATCGGCGACCTGCTCGGCCTCCACCGCGTGACCGTGAGCCGGACCGTGGGTGCGCTGAAGCGCGCCGGCCTGCTCGAGGAGAACACGCACGGGATCGTGGTGACCGACATCGACGCGCTCGCCGACTTCGTGACCGCAAACACGCCGCTGGACGCGCGGCCATAGGGAGAGATCAGGATGGACAGGCGCTACGTCCCGGAGCCGTACAAGATCAAGGTGGTCGAGCCGATCGCCGTCACCACCAGAGACGAGCGCGATCGCTTCATCGCCGAGGCCGGCTACAACACCTTCCTGCTGCGCTCGGACCAGTGCACGATCGACCTTTTGACCGACAGCGGCACCACGGCGATGAGCGACAACCAGTGGGCCGGGATGATGCTGGGCGACGAGGCTTATGCCGGCAGCCGCAACTTCCTGCACCTGCAGGAGGTCGTGCGCACGTATTACGGGTTCCGCCACATCGTGCCGACCCATCAGGGCCGCGGTGCCGAGAACCTCTTGTCGATGATCATGATAAAGCCGGGCGACTACGTGCCGGGCAACATGTACTTCACCACGACCCGCGCGCATCAGGAGCGCAACGGCGCAACCTTCGTCGACGTCATTGTCGACGAGGCGCATGACCCGCAGATCGAGCTGCCCTTCAAGGGCAATATCGACCTCGCCAAGCTGGAGCGCCTTATCGCCGAGGTCGGCGCCGGGCGCATCCCCTACCTGTGCCTCGCGGTCACGGTGAACCTCGCGGGCGGGCAGCCGGTCAGCATGGCCAACATGCGCGCCGTATACAGGCTGTGCGCCGCGCACGGTATCAAGGTGATGTACGACGCCACGCGCTGCATCGAGAACGCCTATTTCATCAAGATGCGCGAGGAGGGTTATGCGGAGGCCTCGATCGCCGCGATCCTCAAGGAGATGATGTCCTACGCCGACGGCTGCACAATGAGCGGCAAGAAGGACTGCCTGGTCAACATCGGCGGCTTCCTGTGCATGAACGACGACGATCTCTACCAGAAGGCGTCGGAGCTCGTGGTGCTGTTCGAGGGTATGCCGAGCTATGGCGGGCTCGCCGGCCGCGACATGGAGGCCATGGCGCGCGGTATCGTCGAATCGGTCGACTACAACTACGTCCACCACCGCGTGACGCAATGCCGCTACCTCGCCGACAGGCTGGACGAGGCCGGCATCCCGGTCGTCAAGCCGACCGGCGGGCACGCGGTCTTCATCGACGCGAAGGCCTTCCTGCCGCACATCCCGCAAGACCGCTTTCCCGCCCAGACGCTCGCCGCCGAGCTCTATGTCGAGGCCGGCGTACGCGCCATGGAGCGCGGCATCGTCTCGGCCGGCCGCAACCGCGAGACGGGCGACCACCACCGGCCGAAGCTGGAACTGGTGCGGCTCACCATCCCGCGGCGGGTCTACACCTACGCGCATCTCGACACGGTTGCCGAGGCTTGCATCGCGCTGCACCGCCGCCGCGATACGATCCGGGGCCTTGAGATGGTCTACGAGCCGAAGGTGCTGCGCTTCTTCACAGCACGGTTTCAGCCGCTCGCCGGGCCGACGAAGGTCAAGGCGCGGCCCACGGCGCAGCTCGTGGAGCTCGCGGGCTAGACGCGGGCGCCATTCCCGGCGGTCATTTGCATCCAAAGCCCCTGCGATGGTGCAATCATCGCAGCCCATGCCGCGCGCCGGCCTTCCATCTCGGGCAAAGGATGAAGGCCGGAATTGAAGAGCGGGAAAGTTCAAAATAAGGTGAAGCATGGTCCGGCCCTTGATTCGATGCTAGGGTGCCGGAAGGTGATCAGCATATGGAAACGCCCAGCAAGTAAAGTGTTAGTAATTGTGTCATGCGCGCTGGAACTCCGAATAGGCATCAGGGTACGGGCACCATCATCGTGATCGCCCGGGGCGTCGCCCTGTCGTTGAAGGTCGGCTTCGGTTTCGGGGGCGTGAAGCGGATTCCCTGTAATTCCAACTTGCAGATCATCGACTGATGGCAAGGTGCATCCCTTCCCCCGAGGTCGCGACGTCGGATTCGAAGGCGGAGCTGAAGCTTTTCGAGGCCTTGGGGAAGCAGCTCGACGACGACTACACGGTTCTGCATTCGGTCGCATGGATATCGAAGCCGGGCGGTTCGGGGCCGCGGGACGGAGAGACCGACCTCCTGATCTGCCATCCGCGCCGCGGCGTGCTCGTCGTCGAGGTGAAGGGCGGCCGGGTTTCGCTCGATTACAGCACGCGCGCATGGACCTCGACCGACAGGGACGGGACGGTCCATGACATCAGGAACCCCTTCGAGCAGGCGAGGACCGGCAAATATGGCATCCTCGAGAAGATCAGGGAAAATCCGGCTTGGCAGACGCTCCGCATCGGCCGCTTCAACCTCGGCCATGCCGTGTTCCTTCCCGACGTCGGCGACGGGGCGCGGCTGTGCGGACCGGATGCTCCGGCCGCGCTGATCGGCGACCGGGGCCACATGGAATCGCTGGCCGGGTGGGTCGAGCGGGTCTTCGCCTACTGGCGGGACGACGAGAAAGGCCGGATCGCGGAGATCGGCAGCCGGGGCGTCAATGCCATCATCCGCATCTTCGCCCGCGCGGCGACCACGCGCCCGCTCCTTTCCGCCCGGATCCAGGACGAGGAGGTGCGGCGGATCGAGCTCACCCGGCGCCAGGCGATGATCCTGGACATGTTGCGGCGGCAACGGCGGGTCATGATCTCCGGCGGCGCGGGAACCGGCAAGACCCTGATCGCGCGGGAGAAGGCGGTCAGGCTCGCCGACGAGGGGCTGCGCACGCTACTCGTCTGCTTCAACCGCGGGCTGGCGGATCACCTGCGCGAGCAGTGCGAGGGCATCGACGGCCTCGACGTCGCGACCTTCCACCAGGTCTGTCATCGCTGGGCGAGCCGGGCGCGCATGGAACTGGGGCGCGACGTCATGGCGGAAGCCGGGCGCGACCATCCCGGGGCGGACAAGTTCGAGCTGCAGATGCCGCTCGCGCTGGCCACTGCCGTGAACCTGCTGGGGCCGGCCTATGACGCGATCGTCGTCGACGAGGGTCAGGACTTCGGCGACGCGTTCTGGCTTCCGATCGAGATGCTGATCTTCCTCCGGTTGTGCGGACACTAGGGTTAGCCCGTCATGCGTTGCTCGGCCTGTTCGGGGGTGAGATACCCGAGCGCCGAGTGCATGCGATGCCGATTATAATAGCCTTCGATATATCCGAACAGAGCCTGCCGGGCTTCGACGTGCGTTGCCCAGCGGCATTGATGGACCAGTTCGACCTTCAGCGTATGAAAGAAGCTCTCCATCGGCGCGTTGTCGTAACAGTTTCCGGTGCGGCTCATCGACGCGGTCGCGCCGATCGCGGTGAGTTGATCGACATAAGCCCCGGCGGCATATTGCGATCCGCGATCGGAGTGATGCACGAGTCCGCGTGCTGGTCGCTGCCGTTGGGCGGCCATCATCAACGCAGCGAGCGTCAGTTCGGTGCGCATGTGATCCCGCATCGCCCAGCCCACGATCTTGCGCGTCGCCAGATCGAGCACGGCCGCCAGATACAGCCAGCCTTCGCCGGTCGGGATATAGCTGATATCGGCCAGCCACACGCGGTTCGGCGCCGTTGCTTCGAAGCGCTGCGCTAGCAGGTTCGGCGCGATCGGCAGGTAATGGCGGCTGTCGGTCGTCGAGGGCCGAAAGCGGCGACCGGCAAGCGCACGAATGCCGTGACGGCGCATCAGCCGCTCGACACGACCGCGGCTGCAGCCGCGCCCTTCCGCGCGCAGCGCGGCATGCATCCGGGGACTGCCGTATCGCCCGGAATGCCGCGCCTGGATCCGGCGGATATCGGCGAGCAACACGGCGTTCTCCGTCATGCGCATACTCGGCGGTCGATCGCGCCAATCGTAATAGCCGCTGCGCGACACACCGAGCATGCGGCACATGACGCTGACCGGCCAGGGGCCAGCATGGGCGCGGATGAACTGGAACTTCACCGTGGCATCTCCGCGCAAATGCCGACCGCTTTTTTAGAATGTCGCGCTCCATGCGCGTGCGATCGAGCTCGCGGCGTAGCCTGGCAATCTCCGACGCCTGATCCGCCGGCGACGCCATCGACGATGATAGCGGCTTCGCCGCAGGCACTGTCCCCTTGATCTCCAGTGCCCGTTGCCAGCGCCTCAACATCGTCGGCATGATACCCAACTCACGCGCAACGTCGGCCTGCATCCGACCGCTCGTCTCCCATAGCGTCACCGCCTCGCGCTTGAACTCGTCCGTGAAATATCGCTTCCCAACCTTTGCCATCTTACACCTCCTGGCTCCAATGAGCCCTTCATCGGTGTCCGCGCAACCGGGGGAAGATCAATGCTGCTCACCCGGCCCGACGAGGGGATGCTCTATGTCTTCCTCGACGAGAACCAGGACCTCTATCACCGGTCGGCGAGCATTCCCGTTCCGGGCGAACCGATGATCCTGGACCGCAACTGCCGGAACACCAGCGCCATCCATGACGCGGCCTACCGCCACTATCGCGGCACGGCCGTCGCGGCGCCGGAGATCGCGGGCGTCGAGGTCGGGACGATCCACGCCGGCGGGATCGAGCGGCAGGCGCGCGCCATCGGCTCGCTGCTGACGCGGCTGATCGTTGCGGAACGGATCGCTCCCCACGACATCGCAGTCCTGATCTGCAAGGGGGCGCTCAGAAGCGCCTATGAAACCGCGCTGGCGAGAGTCCCGATCCCCTCGGACTCCCGGCTCGGCTGGATCGAGGAATATGACCCCGGTGTCATCACCGTGGACACGGTGGCGCGCTTCAAGGGGCTCGAACGGCCCGTCATCATCCTTTGGGCGCTCGACGACTGCACGCCCGGGCGGGATCGGGAAACGCTCTACGTTGGCATGTCGCGCGCCAAGTCGGTCCTCTATATCTGCGCGACGCGCGAGGCCTGTAGCCGCGCGCTGTCGACGACGGGGTGAGGCGGAAGTGGCTCGAACCTAGAGTTCCGCAGGCTCCCCGTTCCGGCGCTCGACAGCTGGATGATCCCGGCGACGCTGCGCACGATGCGGGCGCGGCAATGTCGGCTGTCGCCCGGCCTGCAGGCACGATTTCCTTCATGTCCTGCAATTTTCGTCCATGCCATGAAAGTACGTGCATTCGGCAAATGGCCCTATGCGCTGTCTCGAACAACGAGATGCGTAGGCATATAGATTCGTCGGTGCTCTGCGGGTTGTTCTTCGGCGATCACCTGAATGGCCTTGATTGCGATTTCGGCGATCGGCTGATGCACCGTGGTCAACTGGGGCCAGACGAGTTGCGCCATATAGCTGTCGTCGAAGCCGGCGATCGCGACGTCGCCCGGAATGTTCAGGCCCAGATCGCGGGCGCAGGTGATGGCGCCTATCGCGGCTTCATCGTTGAATGCGAAGATCGCGTCAGGCCGTGCCTGCGGACCCGAAAGCAACGACAATGCGGCTTTCCGGCCGACTTCGGCAATCGTGCCATTCCAGTCAGGCCTTGCCATTGTGATGTCATCAGGGCCTGCGCCCAAACCCTTCAGTGTGTCGGTGAAGGCCGTTTCGCGTATCGCCGCCGAAGCGTGGCTTGAAGGGCCGGCAATCAGGCCGAAGCGTCTGCAACCGCGGTTCCACAAATGCCGTGCGAGCGATGCGACGCCCTGACTGTCATCTGCGAATATTGCCGTAGTGCGGTCGTCGTGCCTTCCGGGTGAAATGCAGACATAGCGGACCCCATCGCGATCCAAGGCCTCCAGCAGTGGCATGTCGTCACACACAGGCGGAATAAGCAGAAGCGCTTCACACCGCGTACTGCGCAGTCCGTATTCATAACGGTCCACGACCGTTGCCGCCCCGAAGTCATATTCCTCTACCACGAGGTGAAAACCGTGCTGGCGGCAGGCCCGGGCGGCGCCGCGAAAAATCTCTGCGCAATAGTGGGAGGACATGTTCGGCATGAACATGCCGATCAGGTAGGAACGCGAGGCCGCAAGCGATCGCGCGGCGAGGTTGACCACGTAGCCGGTCTCCAGGATGGCGGCTTCGACGCGGGCCTTGGTTGCGGGGCTTACATTTGCGTCGCGATTGATGACGCGCGACACGGTTTTCGGAGAGACCCGCGCGATTGCAGCCACGTGAGCAAGTGTCACGGGCGGTTTCGAGGGCGTTGGTGTCCCAAGGGGCATGGGGGAGAATCTAGCCGGAAAACATGTGCTTGGTCCATATGATGACAGCGCTGACAATTTGTGATTGACAGCGCTGTCATATATCTCGTAGCAATTGGATCAATAAAAACGGGATGGGAGGATCACATGAGGCTCGGACTGTGCGGTGCGGTCTTTCTCGTTACGCACGCAGCTGTGGCTGTGGCCGAAGGGCAGCCGCAACACGCCGGCGATCCCGACAGGCGCGCGGCGTCAGCCGAAGCTGCGCTCGTGGGCGAGGAGCGTGTCCGGCTTTTGAACGGCATCATGGCCTTGCCGTTCGACGGTACGCCGATCCCCGAGGGCGTGCCGTTCGGCGCCGGATATATCCGCGGAGTCGAGCGGCTGGGGATTCCGGCGCTGACCGAAACGGATGCGAGTCTTGGCGTCTCCTATGTCGGCGGCGCGCGAGGCGACGGCGCAACGGCGCTCCCCTCCGGCCTTGCGATGGGTTCGACATGGAACCCCGAACTCATGCGCGAAGGCGGCGCGCTCATCGCAGGGGAAGCCCATGCGAAGGGCTTCAACGTGCTTCTGGCCGGCGGGATCAACCTCGTCCGCGACCCGCGCGGTGGTCGCAATTTCGAGTATCTCGGCGAGGATCCGCTGCATTCGGGCCTGCTCGGCGGTGCGGCGGTCAAGGGCATCCAGTCCCGTCACGTCATATCGACAGTCAAGCATTTCGCGCTGAACCCGACCGAAACGGGGCGGCAGTTCCACAACGCGATCATCGAAGACGGCGCGTTCCGCATGAGCGATCTGCTCGCCTTCGAAATCGCGATCGAGCAAGGCGATCCGGGTTCGGTGATGTGCGCCTACAACAAGGTGAACGGCGCGCAGGCGTGCGGCAGCGACACGCTCCTGAACAAGGTCCTGAAGCGGGACTGGGGCTACAAGGGCTGGGTGATGTCCGATTGGGGCGCGGTCCGGGGAACGGATTTCGCTCTGGCCGGGCTCGATCAGCAGTCGGGCGCGCAACTCGATGCGTCGGTGTTTTTCGGCCAGCCGCTTCTGGATGCATCGCAGAAGGACAGGCGTTACCGCAGCAAGGTTGCGGATATGAACCGCCGCGTGCTCCGGTCGATCTATGCGGTCGGCGTCGATGCGAACCCTCCCGAGCGCGCACCGGTCGACTTCGCGAAAGGTGCGGCCGTCGCGCAAAGAATTGCCGAGCAGGGCATGGTCCTCCTGCAGAACCGCGACAATATCCTGCCGCTTGCCGCTTCGGCGAACCGCATTCTGGTGGTCGGCGGATATGCCGATGCCGGTGTGCTTTCCGGCGGGGGCTCCTCGCAGACGCAAGGAGAGGGCGGCCCGGTCGTGTCCTTGCCCGTTCAGGCCGAAGGCATGTTCGCGTCGATCATGGCGCAGAACTTTCACCGGTCCTCGCCCCTGAAGGCCATTCGCGCACGTGCGCCGAAGGCGGAGGTCGTATTCCGGGATGGCCGTTACGCGTCGGAGGCCGCGCTGGCCGCGAAGAGTGCGGACCTTGTCATCGTGTTCGCAACGCAGTGGATGACGGAAGGCTTCGATGTGCCCGACCTGTCCTTGCCGACCGGTCAGGACGAGGTCATTGCGGCGGTCGCCAGGGCGAATCCGAATACGGTGGTGGTGTTGCAGACAGGCGGCCCGGTCGCGATGCCGTGGCGCAGCGACGTCGCTGCAATTCTGGAGGCGTGGTATCCGGGTGCCCGGGGCGGAGAGGCCGTCGCTGCGGTGCTGTTCGGCGACGTCAACCCGTCCGGCCGTTTGCCGGTGACGTTTCCGGCCTCGGTCGCGCAGCTACCGCGCCCCGCGCTGCCGGGTGCCGATACCGTCGAGCCGGATTTCTCGGGGCACGGAAAGCCCGGCCAGACGCTCGACATCGACTATAACATCGAAGGCGCCGACGTCGGCTATCGCTGGTTCGCGCGCAAGGGCGAAAAGCCGCTTTTCCCGTTCGGTTTCGGTCTCAGCTATACGCGTTTCGAAAGATCCGCCCTCACCGTCACGGGCGGCAATGCGCCGGTCGCATCCTTCACGATACGGAACAGCGGTTCGCGCGCGGGCGCGGATATCGGGCAGGTGTACCTGATCGAAACGCCGCACGGAAAGACGCGTCGTCTGGTTGGCTTTTCCCGGGTCGACCTCCAACCGGGCGAAGCGCGAACCGCCGAGGTCCCGATCGACCCGCGGCTCCTCGCCGAATGGACGCCGAAGGGCTGGAAGATTTCCGCAGGGACCTATCGGTTCGCATTGGGTGCGTCGGCAGAAGATCTCCTCGAGGAGACCGCCGCGCAGCTGACGGAGCGCACTTGGAATTACGTCAGGTAAACACAAGCAGGGGAGGATGAACATGAAAGGAATTCTGTCGTCGGCAAGCGCAATGGCGACCGTTCTCGTGCTGTCCGCTGCAGCTCATGCCCAGGAGTCGTCGGCCGGCAGTGCGCGCGAAGTCGAATCGGACAGCGGCGGTTTCGGCGAGATCATCGTCACCGCGCAGAAGCGCGCCGAGAATCTCCAGAGCGTTCCGATCTCGGCCACCGTGGTCAGCAGCGACCAGCTTGCGTCGCGCCAGATCTTCGACCCGTCGCAGTTGCAGCTCGTCGCGCCGAGTCTTCAGGTGAAGAGCTTCAACGCGGCGATGGGCGCGTCCAACTTCTCGATCCGCGGCGTCGGTACGCTCAGCTTCTCGAACACCATCGAGTCCAGCGTCACCTCGGTGATCGACGGCGTCGTCATGGGGAGTCCCGTCCTCGGATTCATGAACTATCTCGACCTTGCCCAGATCGAGGTGCTCAACGGGCCGCAAGGGATGCTGTTCGGCAAAAACGCGTCGGCGGGCCTTGTCAACATCACGACGCGGCGTCCCGAGATCGGACGCTTCGAAGGCTCGCTTCTGGGTGAGGCGGCCTCGACCGCCTCGCCGGGACGCGGCCTTCTCTATCGTCTGCAGGGCGTCATCAACGTGCCCGTTTCGGAGAACGCGGCGCTCAGGATCAGCGGATCGCAAACGCATACCGATCCCATCATGAAGAATCTGGTGGATGTCCCGGGCAGCGATTACGGGCAGGACCAGACCAGTCTTCGTGCCAAGCTGCTCTGGGAGCCCACGCCCGAACTCAGCATCTTCATCGCCGGCGATTACGCTCACTCCAAGGGGGTCGGCTCGGGCGGCAGCGCGGATCGGATCGTTCGGCCGACGAGCCTGTTCGCCGCCGAGAACGCGGAACTCGGTATCGTGGCAGGGCCGAAAAACGCGTACTCGAGCTATGGTGCCCCGACCGTGGCGAGTTTCGATGTCGGCGGCCTGCAGGCGAATATCGACTACGAATTCGCGGGCGGCCACACGCTGACGAGCATAACCGCATGGCGGAAGTTCAAGGCGGACAATTTGTTCGATTCGGACAAGCACCGGGTCGACATTCTCGATACCAACCACCAGCTCACCGACGTCCGCCAGTTCACCGAGGAGCTGCGCCTCGCGTCGCCGACGGGCGGTTTCCTCGAATACCAGCTCGGCCTCTATTATTACTGGTCCGGCAGCGACAGCAGCATCACGGCGAGCGGAGCCTTCGGGGAAACCGAAGCGCCGCCCCCCGGATACGACGCCTGGCTCGGCATCATCTCGATCGGCGAGATGACGTCGAAGAGCTATGCCGGTTTCGGTCAGGCGACGCTCAACCTCACCGATCGGGCGCGGCTGACGTTCGGCGGGCGCTACACCTACGACAAGCTCAAACTGAATTCGATCAGTGATGACACCGGCTTCGTGTTCCCGCTGGGCGTGCCCGGCGAGCGGGCGCAATCGGTTTCCGAGGAGAATTTCTCCTGGCGTATAGGCGGCCAGTACGATGTCGCCGACGACGCCATGGTCTATGCCTCGGTTGCGCGCGGCTACAAGGGCCCCGGTTTCAACCTGTCCATCGATCCGAATGCGCCGCTGATCAAGCCGGAAATACCCACCTCGTATGAGGCGGGCCTCAAGTCCATGCTGCTGGATCGGCGCCTGATCTTCAACATTTCAGCCTACACCTCGAAGTTCAAGGATTTCCAGGCGCAGGCGTTCGACGCCGCATCCAACGGATATGTGCTTCTCAATGCCGGCGCGCTCAAATCCCGGGGCTTTGAAATCGAGGCCTCGGCGCTCCCGGCCGAGGGGTTGACCCTCAATCTCGGCGTCAGCTACGTCGACGCGTTTTTCTCCGACTTCCAGTTCGATCGCTGCTATCCGTTCCAGCCGGATTGCCGCGCGAACGGGACGACGGATTCGTCAGGAAACAATCTTCCGAACGTTCCCAAGTGGACGATCAGCTTCACCGGACGCTACGAGACGCCGGTGAGCGAGAACCTCGCCGTGTTCCTGCAGGGCGCGCTGTACAGCCGGACGAAATCGAACTTCAGCTCGACGGAGGATCCGAATACTGTGCTGCCGGGCTACTCGCAGCTCGACGCCAGCATCGGGCTCAAGCAGATCGACGACCGGTACAAGGTCACGCTGTTCTGTCGGAACTGTTTCGATGAACGTCAGCCGACCTTCATCAACTCGAACTCCCAGTCCCGCGGCGACTATTACCACATGTTCGGTCTGAACTCGTTCCGCACGATCGGGCTGTCGCTGGAAGGCCGCTTCTAGGATCATGGGGCGGGGGAGCCGGGTATGGTGAACCCCGCCCCGATACGCGCGGAGGTGGCGATGGCGTTTCGGTTGGTGGCGATGCTCGTCGTGATGCTGGCGGGGGCGGGATTCATCCCGCCGTCGCAGGCGGGTCCGCCGAAGGACGGAGTGCAGCCAAGGCTGATCGTCCTCATCTCCATAGACCAGTTTTCCGCCGATCTCTTCAACGGCTATCGCGACCAATTCCGTGGCGGGCTGAAAACGCTCGCGCACGGAATCGTCTATGCGAATGCCTTCCATACCCACGGCATAACCGAAACATGCGCGGGACATGCCGTGATCGCGACCGGCCGTCATCCCAATGCGACGGGCATCGTCGCGAACCAGTGGTTCGACCAGAAAGACTCGGTGGACCGGTACTGCACCGATGACGGCGTCCATGTCGCTGCCCGCACGATCCGCAAGTCGGGAACGGGGCCGGGCCTGCTGGAGGTTGCCACGCTGGGCGACTGGCTGAAGGCCGCGTCGCCTGCAAGCCGCGTCTATTCGGTTGCCGGAAAGGACCGGTCCGCGATCATGATGGGCGGCCATCAGCCGGACGGTGCCTTCTGGTTCGACGGGAAACAGGGATTCGACAGCTGGGGCACGAGCGTCGAGGCCGCGAGGCAGCGGCTCCGGTCATTGGAGAAGGTCAACGAAGCGGTCTTCCGCCGGATCGCCGGCCGCGAGATTCGGTGGCTCTATCATCGCAAGGCCTGCCGCACGCTGGAGGCGTCGTTTCCATTGGATGGCGGCGGCGTGTTCCATGCGCATCTGCCGCCCGATCCGCCCGCGCCGGTGTCAGGACGGCCGGAGGCGTCGGGACCGGCCCTGCCGCCGTGGTTCTACGACAGCGTTACGATTGATGCCGCGCTCAGCCTGATCGAAACGGAGCGGCTCGGCCGCGCGTCCGCAACGGACCTGCTGGCGGTCGGGCTTTCCGGCACCGACATGGTCGGACATGCCTATGGAACGCAGGGGCCGGAAATGTGCGACCATCTGGTCCGTCTGGATGAAGGGATCGGGCGGCTGCTCAGGCGGCTGGAAGCGCTGCGTATTCCCGTTGCCGTGGCGGTGACGGCGGATCACGGCGGCTCGGACATACCGGAACGCCTGAAGCGCCGCGGCTATACGGGGGCCGGCCGGATCGACGCCGCCGACCTGCTCGGCACGCTGAATGTCGCGGTTCGCGGGGCTGTCGGCGTGGACTGGAACACGTTGAAGCCGGCCTTCTTCGATCCGACCCAGCTCGTCATCGTGGACGCAGGCGGAAAGGCCCTTGGCGATGCGGCGCTCAAGCAGCGCATTGCCGATGCCGCTGCCCAGTATGCGCTGGACCATCCGGGGATCGCGGGCGCATGGACCGGGAAGCAGCTTCAGGGTCGCAAGCCGGACCCGCGCTTTCTCCCGGACCAGCTTTCGTTTGCCGATCGCATGGCATTGTCGTTCTACGCGCAGCGCAGCGGCGACGTTCTGCTGGCGACGGACCCGTTGAAGGTCCCGGCGCCGCCGTTTCCGGGGCTGTTCATGACCGGCCATTCCGGCCCCAGCGATTTCAATCGCCGGGTTCCCATCCTGCTCTGGCGGCCGGGCATCGCCCATCAGGAACGCGCCCTGCCGATCAGCGTGGTCGATCTCGCGCCGACGCTTGCCGCGCTGGCAGGGGTATCGCCGTCTGGCGATGTGGATGGACGCTGCATCGACATTGCGGAATTTGGCGTGAGATGTACGCCGCAGAGAGAAACAGTGGCTGCGGGCGAGGGAGACGGAAGGTGATGAAGACCGCCGGTATGTTTATCGTGGCCGCGCTCCTCGGCGCGGCGCAAGGCGCGGGTGCATCGACCCCGGCGCCGGTCCGCACACAGTCGGGGAGCGTTCAGGGTGTGCCTGAAGGGGACGTGCTCGCCTACAAGGGAATAGCGTTCGCAAAGCCTCCGGTCGGTGATCTGCGCTGGCGCACGCCGCAGGCCCCCGCACCGTGGAAGGGCGTGCGGCGTGCGGACCGATACGGGCCGGACTGTATGCAGATTCCCTATAAGGCCGATGCTGCCCCTCTCGGTGTGAAACCGTCGGAGGATTGTCTCTACCTGAATGTCTGGACACCGGCGGAGCCGTCTTCGGAAAAACGGCCCGTCATGGTCTGGATTTACGGCGGCGGGTTCGTGAACGGCGGCAGTTCGCCGCCCGTCTATGCCGGCACGAAGTTCGCGGAATCCGGCGTCGTCTTCGTCAGCTTCAATTACCGCCTCGGGCGCTTCGGCTTCTTCGCGCACCCGGCGCTGACGCGGGAGGCGAACGGCACGCCGCATGGCAACTACGCCATTCTCGACCAGATCGCGGCGCTTGAGTGGGTGAAGGCGAATATCGCGGCCTTCGGGGGCGATCCCGGTAATGTCACCATATTCGGCGAATCCGCGGGCGGCATGTCGGTCCATGCGCTTGCCACCACGCCGCTCGCCAAGGGGCTCTTCCACAAGGCCATCGTTCTTTCCGGCGGCGGGCGCGATCTCATGGGGCCGCTTCGCACGGCGGCGGAGGCGGAAGCAACGGGCCTCGAATTCGCGCGCGGGAAAGGCGTGACCGGAACCGATGGCGCTTCGCTGAAGGCACTCAGGGCGCTTCCGGCGGAGAGCGTCATGGACGGCCTCAACCTGATGAGCCTTTTCTCGACAACGAACTTCACCGCCTTGTTCGCGGACGGTGCAGTCGTTCGCAAGTCTGTCGACAAGGCTTACGAGAACGGAGACGGCGCCCCGATACCCATGATCATCGGCGCGAACAGCGCGGACGGATTTTTCTTCGGCGGTAGCATCGACGAGGCCTATGCGCCTCTCGGCCCCGTGCAGGCCGGTGCGGAAAAGGTCTACGATCCGGACGGCAAGCGCGACGCCATGCAAATCGGCGTCGCGGTTTCGGCGGACTTGCTGTTCCTTGAACCGGCGCGGCATGTGACGCGCATCATTTCGCGCAAGGGCCGGCCGGTCTATACGTACCGCTTCGGCTACGTGCCCGATTATCTGCGCGCTGCGCAGCCGGGCGCGTTCCACGCCTCGGAGCTTCCGTTCGTTTTCGATACGGTCGAGGCGCGTCACGGCGAGAAGACGTCCGAGGGCGACAGGGCCGCGGCCCGCCTGATCCACGACTATTGGGTTAATTTCGCGAAGAGCGGCATTCCGTCGTCGACCGGCGGAGGAGCATGGTCGCCTTACGATCCGGCTGCCGACAACATCATGATCTTCGATGAAGACGGCGCGCGACAGGAAGCGGACCCGATCCGCGCGCGGCTGGATTTCATCGAGGCTTTCGTGACGGGAGCATCGGGACGGTGATCTGGACACGTCTGTTCGCGGCTGGATTGGCCGTTTGCGCGTTTGTGGCACCGGCGGTAGCGCAGCCCGCAACGGTGACGGTCGAAAGCGGCGCTTTGCGCGGCGAGATCGTGGACGGCGTGTCCCGTTTCCTCGGCGTGCCCTATGCGGCGCCTCCCGTCGGCACGCTGCGCTGGGCGCCGCCGCGTCCGGCGGAGGCGTGGAGCGGGGTACGCGATGCGACGACCCATGCGCCGTCCTGTATGCAGGCGATCACGCCCGAAGGTTTCGGCCCGTGGACGAAGGAGTACGTCGCGCCGCCTCCCGTGTCCGAGGATTGCCTGCATCTCAACGTCTGGGCGCCCGCATCGAAAGGAAGCGAAGCCCGTCCCGTTCTCGTGTGGATCCACGGCGGCGCGTTCATGAGCGGATCGAATTCCGTGCCGATCTACGACGGTGCCGCGCTTGCCGGGCAGGGGATCGTCGTGGTTGCGATCAACTACCGCCTCAGCGTATTCGGCTATGCCGGATTCCGGGAATTGGCCGACGATCCGCAAGGGTCCGCTAACTTCGGCCTGCAGGACATCATCGCATCGCTCGGGTGGGTTCGGCGCAACGTCCGGGCGTTCGGCGGCGATCCCGAAAGGATCACGATCGCGGGTCAATCCGCAGGCGCGATGGCCGTGCACATGCTGATGGTATCGCCGCAGGCGCGCGGCCTGTTCTCGCAGGCCATCGCTCAGAGCGGCATCATCGAAACGGCCCTGCCGACGCTCGATGACGCTTGGCGCCGGGGCGAGGACCTGAAAGCGAAGGCCGGTGTCGGCACGCTTTCGGAACTCCGCGCCGTGTCCGCCGAAAGGATCATGGCCATTCTTTCTGCGGGTCCGCTTGCCGGTGCTGCCGACATCGGCGGCGTGCCGCTCGTCGGCCCTGTCGTCGACGGCCGGGTTCTGCCGGATCAGGTGAGGGCGCTCCAGGCGCACGGTGATCTGGCATCCGTGCCGGTTATGGTCGGGTTGAATGCGGACGAAGGCGTCCTCAGCCCGGATTATTTCCGCATGTCGCCGCAAATGTTCGCATCAAAAGTCTCACGTCTCGCCGGACCGGAGAAGGCCGCGCTCTTCCTTCCCGAAGGCGGCGTCGATACCGAGGCCGGAGCCACGGCGGGCAACAAGGTGCTCACCCGCCTCTACGGGCTCGCATCGCTGGTCGACTGGTCGCGAAGCGCGCCTGCGGCGAGGGGCGGTCGATTGTTCGCCTATTATTTCACGCACGCCGAGCCGGGGAATGCGCCGGATGTGTTCGGGGCCTTCCATTCGGCGGAGCTGCCCTATGTCTTCGACACGCTGGACGTTTCCCCGTGGCGGAACTTCACGGACGCGGACCGGGAGATCGCGCGCGTCATGTCGGCATACTGGGTCAATTTCGTTAAAACCGGGAATCCCAACGGCGAGGGCGTGCCGTCATGGCCGGCGTACCGGCACGATACGTCTACCGTCATGGAACTGGGCACGCACTTCGCGCCCTATCGGACGGATGCGGAAACGCTGGATATCGTTCTGAACCGGATCTCCGGAGGGCTCGACCGCTCGATCTTCGGCATGGCGCCGGAACCGGGCGGTGCGTCCGACGGGATTCCCGAACCGGGGGCGCGGTGATGGCATTTTTTTCATTGGGAACAAACCGGGCAGACGCCCCCACCGCCGAGCGCGACGCGGCGGACATGCAGGGCCTTCAGGTCCACGTCTTCGCGCTGTTCTTCATCTTCGGCGGCATCACCTCCCTGAACGATGTCATCATCCCCAAGCTGAAGGAGCTGTTCACGCTCAATTACACGCAGGCGATGCTCGTTCAGTTCTGCTTCTTCACCGCCTATCTCCTGATCGGGATTCCGGGCGCGAAGCTCGTCAAGCGGATCGGGTACATGCGCGGCGCCGTTTGCGGCCTGCTCCTCATGATGCTCGGATGCCTGCTGTTCATCCCGGCGAGCCAGGCGGCCCTCTATGCACTCTTCCTGTTCGCGCTTTTCGTTCTCGCCAGCGGTGTCGTGATCGTTCAGGTCGTGGCGAACCCGCTGATCGTCCTCCTGGGGCCGCCACGAACGGCGCACAGCCGCCTGACGTTCGCGCAGGCGTTCAATTCGCTCGGCACGACGATCTTCCCGATCGGCGGCGCCATCCTCATCCTCGGCAGCCTTGCGGGTGTCAGTGCCGATCAGCTTTCCGGCGCCGATCTCGCGGCCTATCGCACGGCCGAAAGCCGCGCGATCGTTCACGGCTATCTCGGGCTTGCCGTCGTGCTTGCGCTCGTCGCCGCCGCCGTCTGGCTGTTCCGCGATCGCCTGAAAGGCGAAAGGCACGAGGAGAGCGCCGGGCTCGCGGGATTCGATCTGCTGAAGCGTCCGCGCTTCGGTTTCGGCGCGCTCTCGATCTTCCTCTATGTCGGGGCAGAGGTTTCGATCGGGTCGCTGATCGTCAACTACCTGATGCAGCCGGGCGTGATGGCCCTCGCGGAGCAGTCGGCCGGAAAGCTGATCGGCCTCTACTGGGGCGGTGCGATGGTGGGGCGCTTCATCGGTTCGGCCGTCTTGAGGGTCATCAGCCCCGGCAAGGTGCTGGTTTTTGTCGCTTGCGGCGCGGCAACGCTGATTCTCGTTTCCACGACGACGACGGGATTCGTGTCCGGCTACAGCCTGCTTGCGATCGGCCTCATGAATTCGATCATGTTCCCGACGATCTTCTCATTGGCCTGCGAAAATCTCGGCGCCCGCACGGCGGACGGGTCCGGTATCATCAACGTCGCGATCTTCGGCGGCGCGGTCGTGCCGCTGGCGACGGGCGCGCTTGCCGATCTCGCGGGCAGCCTCGCGATCGCGCTGGCCCTGCCCGCCGCGTGCTACCTCGTCATTGCCGGTTTCGGCTTTTTCGCGAGACGGCCCGCCTGAGGTCCGCAGCGCGCGCAGCAGCCGATCTGATCTGTTCCGGGTCGGGCGTACCTCGCGGCACGATCCATGTTCCGCCCACGCAGAGCACGACGGGGTCGGCGAGCCAGTCCGCGGCATTGTCGGGCGTGATTCCGCCGGTGGAGCAGAAGCGGGCGTCGCCGAACGGCCCGGCAAGCGCCCTCAGCGCGGGCAGACCGCCGTTCGCGACGGCGGGAAAGAACTTGAAATGGCGCAGCCCGAGATCGAGGCCGCGCATCAGGTCGGACGCGTTGGCGATGCCGGGCAGGAAGGGCACGTCCCGCTCGATCGCCGCCCGGCCCAGCCGTTCGGTGAGCCCCGGCGAGACGGCGAACGTCGCACCGGCCCCGATCGCCTGATCGAGTTGCCTGTCGTCGAGCACGGTGCCCGCGCCGACGACGGCGCCCGCCACGGTGCTTATTTCGGCGATCGCCTCCAGCGCGGCAGGCGTGCGGAGCGTCACTTCGATCGCGGGCAGACCGCCCGCGACCAGCGCCTCGGCGATCGGCCGGGCATGGGCGGGGTCGTCGATCACCACCACCGGGATGACGGGAGCGAGGCGCATGACGGTTTCGATGGTCATCGGGCGTGCTCCTGCAGAAAGGCCGCCGCTGCGCCGAACAGACCCGGTTGCGGATGCGCCGCGAGTTTCACCGGCAGACCGCTCATGCGATTTTCGAAGCGGCCCTTCGCGATGAAGCGCTCCCGAAACCCGGAACGGGGGAGATGATCGGCAAGCCGGAGCCCGACGCCGCCCGCGATCACCACGGCCGCCGCGCCCTGCACGAGCGCCATGTCGCCCGCTACCGCGCCGAGGCTCGCGCAGAAGCGGTCCAGCGCGGTGACGGCGAGGTCGTCGGTGCCCGCGATGGCCGCCGACCACAGCGCCGCGTCGTCGGGCACCGTGATGGCGCGGCCTTCGATTGCGGCAAGCGCTTCATAGATGCTCACAAGGCCGGGGCCGGAAACGATGCGTTCCACGGAGACGCGCCGGTAGCGTTGGCGCAGGCGCTGCAGGATCGTATCCTCGATGGAATCGAGGGGCGCGAAGTCGATATGGCCGCCTTCGCCTGGCAGGACATGGTAGGTCTCGCCCGTTCGCAGCAGCGTGGCGACGCCGAGTCCCGTGCCGGGGCCGACGATGCCGATGACACCTGCGGCGGGCAGCGGCAGGTCGGGGCCGCAGAGATGACGCAGATGGCTGCTGTCCAGATGGGCGACGGCGTGCGCGACGGCGGCGAAGTCGTTGACCAGCGTGAGATGATCGAGCCCGAGCGTCCCGGCGATCTGCGCGGGGCGGATCACCCACGGATTGTTGGTGAGCTTCAGCATATCGCCGGAGACCGGGCAGGCGACGCAGATGGCCGCTGCGCGGGGCAGGGGCTCGCCTGCGGCCGCGCTGAACGCCTTCCATGCCGAAAGGACGCTAGCGTGCTCGGCCGTCTTGAAGGTGTGTGCGGGGCCAAGGGAAATCGGGCGGCCCCTGTCCGTGTCGGCGATGGCGAAGCGGGCATGAGTGCCGCCGATGTCGGCCACGACGATCCTGCTCATAGTCCCGCCCCCGCGAGCAGGGGGCTGGCGCCCTGTTCCGCACCGTCTGCGGCGGCACGGAACAGGGCGAACAGTTCGCGGCCCGTGCCGAAGGCCGGCGGTGGCGGCGTCGCGGCGGGGCGGGCATCCCATTCGGCGGAATCGACAAGCGCTTCGAGGCCTCCGCGCGCGGCGCACAGGCGAACGATGTCGCCGTCCCTCAGCCGCGCGAGCGGACCGCCGTCTTCGGCCTCCGGGCTCACGTGGATCGCGGCGGGCACCTTGCCGGATGCGCCCGACATGCGGCCATCGGTGACGAGCGCGACGCGGAAGCCCCGGTCCTGAAGCACGCCGAGCGGCGGGGTCAGCTTGTGGAGTTCCGGCATCCCGTTTGCGCGCGGTCCCTGGAAGCGGACGACGACGATCACGTCGCGGTCGAGTTCGCCCGCCCGGAACGCGGCAAGCACGGCATCCTGATCCGGGAAAACCCGCACTGGCGCCTCGATCGTCCAGCGTGCCGGGTCCACGGCGCTGGTCTTGAACGTCGCCCGTCCGAGGTTGCCGGAAACGAGCCGCATCCCGCCGTTCGGCTGAAAGGGCGCGGACGCCGGGCGCAGGACGGTTTCGTCGCGGGAGGCGGCGGGCGCCGCCTGCCAGGCGAGCGCGTCGCCTTCCAGCACCGGCTGCCGCGCGTAGTCGCCGAGATCGCGCCCGGCGACCGTCAGGATGTCGCGGTGCAGAAGCCTGGCGCCAAGCAGTGCCGCGATCGTGAACGCCATGCCCCCGGCCGCCTCGAACCGGTTCACGTCGCCCTCGCCGTTCGGATAGATGCGGCAGATCAGCGGAATGGCCTCCGAAAGCCGGTCGAGGTCCTCCCAGTCGATCACGATGCCCGCCGCGCGCGCGATGGCGGGCAGGTGGATGGCGTGATTGGTGGAGCCGCCCGTCGCCAGCAGACCGACCGCCGCGTTCACGATGGCCTTCTCGTCGATGCACAGGCCGAGCGGCCGATAGTCGTTTCCTTCCGCGCTGATCGCCGCGAGCCGGTGGACGGCGGCGCGCGTCAGTTCCTGCCGCAGCTTTGTGCCGGGCGGCACGAAGGCGCTGCCGGGGATGTGCAGCCCCATCACCTCCATCATCATCTGGTTGGAATTGGCTGTGCCGTAGAAGGTGCAGGTGCCGGGTGAATGGTAGCTGGCGCTCTCGGATGCGAGCAGCTCGTCGCGCGTCGCCTTGCCTTCCGCGTGGCGCTGGCGGACCTGCTGCTTCTGGCGGTTGGGAATGCCCGATGGCATCGGCCCCGATGGGATCAGGATCATCGGCAGGTGGCCGAAGCGCAGCGCACCCATCAGCAGGCCGGGGACGATCTTGTCGCAGATGCCCAGCAGCGCCGCGCCCTCGAACATGCCGTGGCTAAGCGCGACGGCTGTGGAGAGCGCGATGGTGTCGCGCGAGAACAGCGACAGTTCCATGCCGCTCTGGCCCTGCGTGACGCCGTCGCACATGGCGGGAACGCCGCCCGCGACCTGAGCGGTTGCGCCTGCCTCGCGCGCGAACAGCTTGATCTGTTCGGGATAGCGGCCGTAGGGCTGATGCGCGGACAACATGTCGTTGTAGGCGGTGACGATGCCGATGTTCATACCGCGCGCCGCCTGGATCGCGTCCTTGTCGGCTTCCGCTGCCGCGAAGCCGTGCGCGAGGTTCCCGCAGGCGAGCGCGGACCGGCGCACGCCGCTGTCCCGCTGCCCTGCAATGAGATCGAGATAGGCGGCGCGGGACGGCGCGCTGCGTTCGGTGATGCGTTCCGTCACGGACGCGACGACGGGATGCAGGCTCATGCCGGGCTCCGGGAGATGTCGGTGTCGATCATGGCCGTGTCCGCAGCCGCGCCCGCGCGTGTCATGAAATCCGGGCGATCAGTCATGCCAGCTCACCCCGTCGCGTTCCGTAAGGGCGATGGCGGCGGCCGGTCCCCATGTCCCCGCGCCGTAAGGTTTCGCGCGCATACCTGCCGCCCGCCATCCGTCCCGAATCGTATCTATCCACGCCCACTGCGCCTCGACTTCGTCACGGCGGACGAACAGCGTGGGATCGCCCTCGATCAGGTCCAGCAGCAGCCGTTCATAGGCGATGCGCCGGCGCGTGTCGGCGAAGGCGTTCGCCATGCCGATGTCGAGCGGCACCTCGCGCAGGCGCACGCCCTCCCGGTCGAGGCCGGGCTGCTTCGCCATCATCAGCAGGCGGATGTTCTCTTCCGGTTGCAGGCGGATGACGAGCTTGTTGGGATTGAGCCCGGCTGCGCCGAAGATCGAATGCGGCACGGCCCTGAACTGGATGATGATTTCCGAATGCCGTGTCGGCAGGCGTTTGCCCGTTCTCAAATAGAAGGGAACGCCTTTCCAGCGCCAGTTGTCGATATGCGCCTTCAGCGCGACGAAGGTCTCGGTGTCGGATGCGCGGCCCAGTTCCTCCGCATAGCCCTGCACCGGAAGACCGCCCACCGCGCCCGACGTGTATTGCCCGATCACGCTGTGCATCGTCGCGTTGGAGCGGTCGATCGGGCGGAGCGAATGAAGCACCTTCACCTTTTCGTCGCGCACGGCGACGGCGTCGTAGCGGGCGGGCGGCTCCATCGCCACCAGCGCCAGAAGCTGCAGCATATGGTTCTGCACCATGTCGCGAAGCGCGCCAGAGTCCTCATAGTAGGATACGCGGCCTTCGAGACCGACCGTCTCCGACACCGTGATCTGCACGTGGTCGATGGCGGCGGCGGTCCACAGCGGCTCGAACAGCATGTTGCCGAACCTCAGCGCGAGCAGGTTCTGCACCGTCTCCTTGCCGAGATAATGGTCGATCCGGAAAATCCGCTCTTCCGGAAACGCGGTCTGGACGGCGTCGTTGATGGCGCGCGACGAGGCGAGGTCGCCGCCGAGCGGCTTTTCGAGCGCAAGCCGCGTCCGGTTCCCGGCAAGGCCCGACGCTGCGAGCCCCGCGATGGTCGGCCCGAACAGCGAAGGCGCGGTCGACAGAAACACCGAAAGCCCCGTGTCCGAACCGCCCACCCTGTCCGCCAGATGCTGGAAATGATCGGGGTCGCCGGCATCGAGCGGCACGTAGTCGAGCCGGTCGAGGAAACGCTGCGCCGTCTCCGTGCGCGGTTCGGACCCGGCGAAACGCGACAGCGCCTCTCCGGCGAGCGCGCGAAATCCGCTCGCGTCCAGAGAACGTCGCGCCGTACCCACGATGCGAAGCGCGGGCGGCAAAAGATCGTCGGCATCGAGCCCGAACAGCGAAGGCAGCAGCATCCGCCGCGAAAGGTCGCCGGTCGCCCCGAAAAGGACGAGCGCCGGCGTTCGGTCGATGCCGCCACGCGGGGCAGCCGGGCATTGCCGCTGCGCCGGACGGCACGAAGCCCTCTCCAATTCCCGCAAGGATATGTCCCGCACCAGTTGTTTTCCTCTTTCTGGTGCATCACTCGTGACAAAAAAAGACAACGTTGTCAATTTTGCGTTGATGGCGAGGCATAATGCGTGGAATGCTACCTATTGTGTATTGATAGCGTTATCTCTAGATGGCGGTCATGGCGGGTCAAAGAGCCACGATCGTGGACGTCGCGCAGGCAGCGGGCGTGTCTGTGAAAACGGTTTCGCGCGTGATCAATCGCGAACCGCACGTGCGGGAGAAGCTGGTCGCCAAGGTCGAGGCGGCGATCGCCAGTCTCGGTTTCGTTCCCAATTCCGCCGCGCGTTCCCTGGCCGGCACGCGTTCGTTCGTGATCGGCGCGTTTTTCGACAACCCTTCGCCTTTCTACCTTGCCACCTTGCAGGCCGGCGCCATGCAGGCCTGCCGCGCGGCGGGGTATCACCTCATCATCGAGCAGCTCGACCTGAAAGACGAGGCCGCTCTCGGCAGATTCGAACAGACGCTTCGCACCGTAAGACTCGACGGCGCGATCCTGTCGCCGCCCGTCACCGACAACCCGCGGGTGCTGGCGCTGCTGGAGACCCGGGGCATTCCCTGCGTCCGGCTCGCGCCGCTGACGGAGCCGGAGCGTTCGCCTGCGCTCTGGGCCGACGACGAGGCCGGGGCATCGGCGATCGCGCGGCATCTGTGCGAGCTCGGGCACCGGCATATCGGCTTTGTGGCCGGGCCGCCCGATCACGGGGCCTCCGCCCGCCGCAGGGCAGGGTTTTATACCGAACTTGAAAGGCGCGGGGTATCGGTTTCCTCGTTGGTGGTCGTGGAAGGCGACTTCTCGTTCGATTCCGGCATGGCCGCAGGAATGGAGCTCCTGGGGGGCCATCCGCAGCTCACGGCCGTTTTCGCCGCCAACGACGACATGGCTGCGGGCGTGCTGGCCGCTGCGGCGAGGCTCAAGATCTCCGTGCCGGAAGACGTTTCGGTCGCCGGTTTCGACGACAGCCCCGCCGCCACGTTCACATGGCCCCAGATCACGACCGCGCGGCAACCCATCGCCGACATGAGCGCCGCGGCGGCGCGAATGCTGATCGAGAAGGGCGCGCCGAAAACGATTTCCGTTGCGCCGTTCCCCGTGATGCTGATCGCGCGGGGTTCGACAGGGCCGAGCCGAGACATCGTGCGCCAGAGAGGGAAGTCCTGACGGCGTATTCCGGCATCCGTGAACGGAGCCGGTCGTTCCGGCGCACCGATCCGCCGTCAGGCGTTTCCGCCGGAACGGCCGTCGATACGGGAAGGCCGGCGGTCGCGGTGGGCGACCATCCGGTCGTGGAGGACGCGAATCTGGTCGCTGCCCGTGCGCACGAAGAGGAACGGGAGCAATCCGTGGACGAGGCAGGCGAGGCATCCGCCCAGCATCCGCATCGAAAAGCCGAACGACATCGCCATGTGTTCGAGATAGGTTTCGCCCACCGTGGCGGGATGATTGGTGAAGAGTCCGAAAAGGGATCGCATATGTCCTCCGCCGCTGCCCGTCTCGTGGTCGGTGAAGATAGGGATGCAGCCTGGAAAGGTGGTCCCAAACATACTGCTGTTTTCCGTGTTTTCAGGATGAATCTCCCAATGAACAGGCTTTTTATGGAATCCGGTCCCAAGATGCCGAAAGGCGAGCTTCCGCCCCCTCGGCATGGCGCCGGAACGTCGCCGATGGCCTCCCGGTTGGCGGCATCGGCGAATTGGCTTGCCAATCAGGCATTATTTTATAAAATATTATAAATCTGAGTTTTGCGCGAGGCGTTGTGGGGCACGATCCGGTTCGGAAGGTCGCGGTTGTCATGGGCGGGGGATCGAGTGTCGGGCGCGGCATCGCGGTCGCGCTGGCGGATCTCGGCCTCAAGGTCCATGCGGCCGACATCGTTCAGGCGGATCTCGACGACCTGGCCGCCGCGCGTCCCGACATTGTCTGCGGGAATGTGGATGCGGTCGATCCGGCCGCGGTCGAGGCCTGGCTTCAGGAGATCGCGCGGACCGCCGGCCCCGTCGACGTCCTCGTCAACACGGTCGGCATCGGCGGTGCGCCCCGACCGATCGAGGACACCACCGTCGCGGAGTGGGACCGGATCATCGCGGGTTCCGCGGGCGCGGCCTTTTATGCGATCCGGCAGGTCGTGCCGGGCATGAAGGCGCGGGGCGGGGGGTGCATCATCAATTTCTCGAGCTGCTCGACCAAGGTCGGATTGCCCCTGCGGACTCCTTACATCGCCGCGAAATACGCGCTCGAGGGGCTGACCCGGAACCTCGCGCGCGAACTCGGCCCGCACGGCATCCGCGTGAACGCGATCCTTCCCGGCGCGATCGACAACGACCGCTTCCGCTCCATCGTGACATCGCGGGCGCAGCACGCGGGGCGCAGCGAGCGCGACGTCGAGGGGGAGCTTCTGGCGTTCGTCTCCATGCGGACCAAGATCGCGATCGAGGAGATCGTCGGCGCGGTGCTCTATCTCGTGTCTCCGGCCGCGCGGCATGTCACCGGGCAATTGCTGTCGGTCGACGGGAACGTCGAGTGGGAAAGCTGAGCGTGAGCGTACCGCCTTCCGCAGGCGAGGGCGACGCGACGCAGTTCCGGCGCCACATCGGGCGGCTCGGGTATTTCGCGCTGGCGTTCGGCGGGATCGTCGGCTCCGGCTGGGTGGTCGTGCTCGGCGAGTGGCTGGGCGCGGCGGGTCCCGGCGGCGCGGCGCTGGCCTTCGCGGCGGGCGGCCTCGCGATGGCGCTCATCTGCGCGTGCTATGCCGAACTCACCGCGCGGATGCCGCGCACGGGTGCGGAATTCGTCTACGTGCGCACGTCGCTGGGGCCGATACCGGGATTCCTCGTCGGCTGGTTCCTGCTGCTCAATTTCATCGGCCTTGCCGCGTTCGAAGGCACGGCGCTGGTATGGCTGCTTTCGGCCCTGCTGCCGTCCATCGAAGGGCCTGCCCTCTACGCGGTTCTGGGCGAGCCCGTCCATGTCGGCGGCCTCGCCGTCAGCCTCGGCGGAATCGTGCTGTTCGCATGGCTGAACGGTCGCGGCAGCAGCGCCACGGTCATGTTCCAGAAGGTGATGACCTACGGCTTTCTGGCCTTTGCCCTGATGCTCATCGTGCTTGGCCTCGGCCTCGGCGATCTGTCCAACGCGAAACCCCTGTTCAGGATGGATGACGGCGGCCTGCCGTGGTCCGGCATGTTCTGGGTGTTTTCCCTCGGGATATTGTTCCTGAACGGCTTTCAGGGCGCGGCGCAGGTCGCCGAGGAGCGCGCGCACGGCGTCAGCCTGCGTGCCGTCGCGGGCACGATGGTCGCCGCCGTCGCGGCGGCCACGCTGTTCTATATCCTGATCATCTTCGCCGTGGCGGGCTCGACGCCGTGGAACGAGACCGTCGCGGCGGGGCTCCCCACCGCGCACGCCTTCGGCGCGCTGATTCCGTCCGCGCCGTGGCTTGCCGATGTCGTCATCGTGATCGCCGTCGCCTCGCTCACCAAGACGTGGAACGTCATCGTCATCATCGGCGCGCGGCTGGTCGTGGCGCTGGCGCGGGACAATTTCCTGCCGCCGTCGCTGGCCCGGCTGAATTCGCGCGGCGCGCCGTCGCGTGCGGTCGCCGCGTTCTCGGTCGTCGCCGGTTTCGCCGTGCTGCTCGGGCCGGGCGCGATCGTTTCGATCCTGAACCTCTGCGCGATGTGCCTCGCGGTCACGTTCGTGTTGCTGCTCGTGGTGCTGCTGAAGGAGCGGGCGTCCGGCGCGCCCGAACCCGAATTCAAGGTGCCCGGCAACGCGCTGCCGATCGTGGTGGCGTTGCTGCTGGTGCTGGCGATGGGCTCGGCGGCGGCCGTCCTGCCGCTGTTCAGGGCGGACGGGATGCCGATCGAATGGTTCATGATGGCCGGATGGGCGGCGCTCGGCTTCGTGCTGCTGCGATTGTCTCGCGGGGCGCGCAACCGCGGCTGACGCGCCCGCCCTGTTTCATGGTTTGGACCGACCCGTTCAGGCTGAATCGGCCTGAACGGATCGGTCCGGGCCGGGCATCAGGCCGTGGTCTCTGCCCCCTTGAGACCGAGGATTTCGCGCGCCTCTTCAGGCGTCGCGATGGCTTCGCCCAAGTCCTCGATGATCCGGCGCGCGCGCTCGACGAGCTGGCCGTTGGTCGCGAAGACGCCGCGATCGAGATAGAGGTTGTCCTCGAGCCCCACGCGCACGTTGCCGCCGAGCAGAACCGCCTGCGCCGCCATTGGCATCTGCCGGTGGGCAAGGCCGAACCCCGCCCAGTGCGCGCCCGTCGGCAGCAGGTCGCGCAGGTACATCATCGTCGAGGTTTCCGCCGGAGACGCCCATTTCACGCCGAGCACGAACTGGTAGAGCGGCGGATCGTTGATGAGGCCTTCGGCGTACATCTGGTTGGCGAACAGCACGTCGCCCGCCTGAAACACCTCCATCTCCGGCTTCACGCCGTACAGCCGGAACAGCTCCGCCATGCGGCGCAGCGTGCGCGGCGTGTTGAGGTAGACGTAGTCGAGATCGCCCTCCACCTGATTGCCGGTGGTCACGTCGATGGAGGCGATGTCGGGCAGGCAATCCTTCAGGTGCTCGGTGCGGCCCTCGGCGGAGAGCATGTCGCTTTCCGGAAGGCCGCGGGCTTCGTCCTCGGGGTCGGGCAGGAACAGCGCGCCCGCGCCCGCCGTCAGATTGATGAGGATGTTGGTGCCGCGCTGCCGGATGCGGTCCACCGTCTCCCGGAACAGCTTCGGGTCCCGGCTGCCGTGGCCGGTCTCGGGATCGCGGACATGGATGTGCGCGATGGTCGCGCCCGCGGCCGCGGCTTCCGCCACCGCGTCGGCGATCTGCGCGGGCGTGACCGGATAGGTGTAGGGGTAGCGCGGATTGACCGGCGCATTGCCGCTGACCGCGCAGGTCAGCACGACCTTGCGTTTCGCCGATGGACGCGAATAACCTGGAATCACATCTTCTCTCCTGATTTCAGACAAGCGGGGTCCGGCGGATCAGGCCGGGATAGGGCTGGCAGTTCGTCGCGAGCGCGAGCCACCGGATCAGCGTCGTCATGTCGAAGACGGGAAGGCCCGTCGCAGCCTGTATGTCCGCCGCGAACGGCGGCAGCTCCGAGCACTGGATGAGGATCGCGGCGACGCCGGGCTCGCGCGCCGCAGCGACGGCGCATTCGACCGTCTCGCGCCTGAGCGCCTCGACATCGCGCATGGTGCCGTCGTCGAGCAGCGCGTCGAACACGGGGCGGCCGCGCATCGGCGCGATGTGGAGCCGCGACGGGTCGTCGATCCCGCACTGTTCGTAGATGCGCGCGTTCATGGATTCGCCCACGGCGGGGATCACCGCGATGCGCGCCGCGCGCGGCATGGCTTGCAGCAGGAACGGAAGCTGCGTGAGGATGGAGAGGAACACCGGCACCGGCGCGGCGGCCGCCACCGCCTTCTGGTAATAGCCGAACGAGCCGCACGCGCCCGCGACCGCGCGGACCCCCTGACGCGCAAGCGCGGCGACGCCTTCGGCGAGCATGTCCGCGACATGCGGCTCGCCGCGCATCATCGGCCACGGGTCATCGAGGTCGATCACATGGTACAGCACCGGCGCGTTGAAGCTCTGCGCGTGCTGGACATTGCCGGGCAGCAGCGGGTGCGCGCTGCGCAGGCACAATATGCCCACCGTATAGCCTGCAACGGTGACGCCGCCTTCGACCGGCATCGGGTTCTTCTGGCTCACAGGAACTCCCATCTGACAAGCATGGCCATGAAAAGCGCTGCGGAGACGACGACAGCGATGCCTGCGGCGCGGTCCATCGGGCGTGCCAAAACGCGCACGAGCGTGATGCACATGGCGACCGCCGCAACGCCGCCGAGCGCCCAAAGCGCTTGCGCGGCGCGGAACAGCGTCGGAAAGCCGAACATCACGAAAGGCCCGGCCGCCGGCAGGCTGAGCGCCGCAAGCGTGCCCGCGACAAACAACAGCCCGGTGATCGCCGCAAGCGCGGGCAGGGCCTTTGGCGTGTCGCGTCTGAACGCGAGGGCCGTGCGGACTGCGGCGAAGAGGAACAGGGCCGCCAGCGCTGCGATCGTGATTCCGAAAACCGCGCGCGCGACGTGCGCCGAACCGGCGGCGTCGATCTTCGTCGCCGAGCGTGCGTTGGAATGGAACGCGAAGACCCGTCCGTCCCCGTCGCGGCGGAACCGCAGCGTATCGCCGTCGATCGCGGGCGGGCCCGGCGCCCGGAACAGGTCCGGGCCGATCCGCACATAGCGCCGCCCGTTCACGGAAATGCCGTCCGCGCGGGTTTCGACACTGTATTCGCTGCCGGGCATCAGCAGTTCGAAGAACCGCCCGGAGGCGCTCATGGTCTGGCTGTTGATCCGGTAGGTGCCGCCGAGATCGCTTTCGACCGGCCCGGTTCCTTTCGGCGCATGGACTGCGGCGAGCGCGGGATGGAAGCGCTTCAGGAAGGCCTCGAATACGCCGTCGTCGATCGGCACGCTGGAGGTGTTGCCGACCCAGAGGGCGACGCCCTGCTCGGGCAGGATGTACCAGCCGCTCAGCGAAGTGATGTAGTCGCCGCCGTGCAGGTAGATCGGCGTGCCGCCGCGGAGGATTCGCGTCGGGCCGAGGCAGCGTCCGCCGAAGACCGGATCGGCCGACCAGCAATCGTTGTAGAGGGTATCGAGCGCCTTGCCGCCGATCACCTGCCTGCCCTGATACCGACCCCCGTTCAGCATCATCACGAGAAAGCTTCCTATCTCGTGCGCCGTCATCATGGCGTCGCCGGAGGGCCGCGTAGTGGTGTCCACGGCGGGGAACGCCGTGGTGCCGCCCGGCGACACGAACAGGCCCTGTGCGATCGGCGCAGGCGCTGCGGCGGTGCCGGGGAAACGCGCGAACGTCATCCCGAGCGGTTCGAAGATTCGCGATGCGATATAGTGTTCGTAGGGCTCGCCGGACGCCGTTTCGATGATGCGCCCCAGGAGCGTGTAGGCGCCGTTCGTGTATGCGATCTCGCGGCCCGGTGGGCGCAGACGTTTCGGCGCGTGTTCCGCGAGATACGTTTCGAGTGGCGGGTGGTCGCGGGTATCGCGAAGGCCGCTGCCCACCATCGGGATATTGCCGATCCCGGCGCGGTGCTGAAGCAGGTGCCGGATCGTGATCGGTGCGCCGCCTTCGGGCTTCAGGCGCAGGCCGCCGAGACGGGTTTCGATGTCGTCGTCCAGCGACAGCCGTCCCGCTTCCGCAAGCTGGAGAATCCCGAGCGCGGTGATCACCTTGGTCTCGGAGGCGATGTGGAACAGGTGGCGGCGCGTGTCGAGCGGCGTCCCGTCCTTCGGCCCGAGCGTGCCGAACGCGCGTTCGTAGCGGTTCCCCTGCCGGTCGACCACCACGATCATCGCACCGGGGGCGCGGGACCCGGCGAGGCGGCCGTAGACCTCGGTTTCGGCGAAGCTGTCCAGCGCCGCGCGCGGAATTCCGGCGACGGTGTCGGCGGCGTCTAGGAGGGGCGCGGAAGCGCCCGACGCCGGCGCCAGCACGGCGCCCAGCAACGCCAGCAGCCACCTGTATCGCTTCATGCCCCCACCATCCCGATTGACAATAATATTTTATAAAAGATATATTCAAGCATCGCAACGTCGAAATGGAGCGGGAAGGGGTGTCCTTCCACGCCGGAGGGGGAAAACATGCGGATTGAGATTCCGGGTATCGTGATGCGCCGAGAGGCTGCCATGTCCACGCGATTGTCGGCTTGCGCCGCCGCGCTTCTGGCCGGATCGCTGCTGTCGTCATGGTCGGCCGCCGCGCAGGAATCGGTCGACGCGGATGAGATCACCGTCACCGCGACGCGCGTGAAGACGGGCTTCGAGGCGCCGACGCCGGTGACGGCGATCAGCGTCGAGGACCTTCAGGCGCGCGGTACCGTCAACGTCGCGGATTTCCTCAACGAGATTCCGTCGTTCACGCCGACGATGACGCCCGCGACGACGTCGCTCAGCTCGCGCGAGAACGGCAACAACACGCTCGATCTGCGCGGCATCGGCGCGAACCGCACGCTGGTTCTCATCAACGGCCGCCGTCATGTGCCGACCGCGAGCAACGGCACGGTCAACCTCAACGTCGTGCCCTCGATCGCGCTCAGCCGCGTCGAGGTGGTGACGGGCGGCGCTTCGGCCTCGTGGGGCTCGGACGCCGTCGCCGGTGTCGTCAACCTCATTGCCGACAAGAAGCTGGACGGCGCGCGCATCGAGGTCCAGCAGGGCATCAGCCAGCGCGGCGACGCGCAGAACTTCCGTATCGGCGGTGCGGTCGGCTCGGAGCTCGCGGGCGGGCGCGGCTACCTGATGCTCGCCGCCGAATACCAGCGCGACAAGGGCGTCGGCGCGCAGAGCGATCGCAGCTGGGGCCGCAAGCGGTGGGGCCTGATCGGCAACCCGGCGGATACGGGGCCGAACGACGGCATCCCCGCGCAGCTCATCGCGCAGGACGTCAACCTGTTCTTCGCGAACGAAGGCGGTCTCGTGCTCGGCGGCCATCCGGCGATTCACGGCATCCGCTTCGGTCCGGGCGGCACGCTGGTGCCGAACGACTTCGGCGAATTCAACGACGGCAATTCGCAGGTCGGCGGCGACGGCGGCAACATGGGCCAGTACTCCACCCTCTCGGTGCCCTATTCGCGCACGAACGTCTTCGCGCAGGGCGATTATGACGTCACCGACGACATCTCGCTGTTCTTCGAAGCCGGATGGGCACGCACGCACGCGGTGACCGAAACCGTGCAGAGCTTCGCCTTCCCGGCGGCGATTTCAGCGCAGAATCCCTTCATACCGGCGGCTTTCCGCACGCTCCTTGAAGACAACGGCGTCGCGGGCTTCAACCTGTTCCGCCTGAATACGGACATCGGCTTCATCACGGCGGACACGACGACGGAGACGTTCCGCGGCCTTCTCGGCCTGAAAGGCAATTTCAGCGACGCGTGGTCGTGGGAAACCTATTACGAATACGGGCAGACCAAGTTCGATTCCCGTCAGCTCAACAACCTTATCGTCGCCAATTTCCGCAATGCCGTCGACGTCGTCGAAGACCCGCTGACCGGCAACCCGGTCTGCCGGGCGACGCTGACGGGCGGGGCGCCGGGCTGCCAGCCGCTCAACCCGTTCGGCCACGGTTCGCCGAGCCAGGCGGCGATCGACTACGTGAACGGCACCGGGCTTCTCCAGTCCCGCCTGACGCAGCAGGTCGTCGCGGGCTCGATCAACGGCGTGCTATTCGATCTCGGTGCCGGGCCGGTGGGGTTCGCCGCCGGCGCAGAGTACCGCAAGGAAAAGGTGCGCTCGTCGGCCGACGAGACGTCGATCAACAACGGCTTCCTGATCGTGAACGCCCAGCCGTTCGATGGCGGCTATCACGTGGTCGAAGGCTTCGCGGAAGTCGCCGCGCCGCTCATCGCCGGAAAGCCGGGGATCGAGCTTCTCGAGGTGAACGGCGCGATCCGCGTCACCGACTATTCCACGATGGGTTCGGTCGTGACGTGGAAGCTCGGCGCGAACTGGAGCCCGATCCCCGATCTCCGCTTCCGCGGCACGATCTCGCGCGACATCCGCGCGCCCAACATCGGCGAGCTGTTCGCGACGACGCGCCTCTCGTTCGCGAACGTGCTCGATCCGGTCACGGAGACGAACACGTTCACGCCGATCATCACCGGCGGCAACCCCGACCTCGATGTCGAGAAGGCCGACAACAAGACCTTCGGCGTCGTCTTCCAGCCGGGCTGGGCGGAGGGCCTCAAGCTCTCGGTCGACTACTACGACATCAAGATCAAGGACGCGATCAATTCGCTCGCCGCGCAGGAGGCCGTGAACCTCTGCGCGCAGGGCTACACCGACGTTTGCAGCACGATCACGCGCGACGGTTCGGGAACGATCACGCGCATCAGCGCACAGCTCATCAACGTCGCCAGCCTGCGCACGAAAGGCCTCGACTTCGAAGCCAGCTACCGCGTGCCGGAATCGTCGTTCCTGTCGCTCGGCGGCCGCATGACCGCGCGGGTACTGGCGACGCACGTGATGGACAAGGAGTTCTCCCCCAACGGCGCCGTGGTGTTCGAGCGCGCCGGCGAGGTGAACCCCAACGCGAACATCTCGCTCAGCGTTCCGCACTGGCGCGGAACCGCGAGCCTGAACTACGATCGCGATGCCTTCTCGGGCTTCCTGCAGACCCGCTACGTCGGCTCCGCGAAGTACGATAACAGCTTCACCATCGAAGACATCAACGACAACAAGATCGGCGCACAGTGGTATTTCAATATCGGCGCGCGGCTCAACGTCGAGGTCGCCGACAACAAGTCGGTCCAGTTCTTCGCTGGCGTCAACAACGTTTTCGACAATAACCCGCCCGCCGTGCCGCTCAACTTCCTGAGCGCGCTGGCGACGAACCCGATCTTCTACGACGTGATCGGCAGGTCCTTCTTCGCGGGTGTGCGCGCGGCGTTCTAGGGCCTTGGTATGTTCGTGATCGGGAAGGGACGCCGGCGGCCCGCGGCCGCTGGCGTCCCGCCCGACAATCGCCTAGGTTCTGATCGAGGAGTGTCGGGATCTATGGTCGACAGGTGGGTTGCCCCGAAGGTGGGGCGGGTCAAGGGTTACACGCTGCGCGAGCTGGCCTACGGCGAGCTTCGCGCGGCGCTGCTTTCCGGGCGTTTCGCGCCGGGCGAGGCCATCACGGTCCGCGAGCTTGCTGAGATGATGCACCTCGGCTTCATGCCCGTGCGCGAGGGCGTGCAGCAGCTCGCCTCGCAGGGCGCGCTCGAGTTCCTGCCGAACCGCTCCGTCCGCGTGCCGGTCTATACGCTCGAGGAGGTCCGCAAGATCTACGAGGCGCGCATCCTCATCGAGTGCTACGCCGTCGAGCAGGCGGCGAAATACATCACCGCCGAGCAGGTCGCGGCGCTCAACGAGGGCCTGCAGGAGATGTTCACGCGGCCCGCGGACACCGAGGCGCGCGACAAGCTGAAGGCCAACTACGATTTCCATTTCCAGATCTACGCGGCCTGCGGCTCCTCCTACATCGTCGAGATGATCGAGCGGCTCTGGCTGCGTATCGGGCCGCTGCACATCAGCGTGTTCAACTCCGCGCCCGCGGACCGCGAGGACTTCCTCGCCGTGCAGCCGCAGCACGTGGAGCTGGTGAATGCGCTGCGCGCGCACGATCCGGCGCACGCGAAGGAGATCATGCTGTCGCTGCTCGAAAAGTCGCTGTCGTGGTACGAGCGCCACGCCGCGAACCTCCTCGCCGCCTGACGCCGCGGCCGCCCGGCCGGTGAACGGACGTCAGGCGTGGACGGGCGGTCTGCATCCCGCCCATGGCTGCTTCGCTTCCAGCCGGTAGGCGAGGTCGAACAGCAGGTCGTCGCGGCCCGGCGCTGCGGCGAACTGGATGCCGATCGGAAGCCCATCCGGCGACCGGCCGAGCGGCACGCTCATCGCGGGTGCGCCGGCCGCATTGTGGATCGGCGTGTAGCCCGCGAATTCGATCAGCCGTTCGTAGAGCGTATCGAACGGAACCGTCGGCGCGAGGTGGCCGAGCGGCGGCGCCGCGGTGCGCAGCACCGGCGTCGCGATGATGTCGAAGTCGTCGAACCAGCCATTGTACGCCGCCGAGGCGGCGATCAGGCCGTCGGCAGCGTCCTGCCGTTTCGCCGGAGACATGCGCCGCGCGTGCTCGGCGAGCGCGAGCGTGAAGGGTTCGAGCAGGTCGGGCTGCGGCGTCGCCTTGGCCTGCATCATCGCGCCTTCCGCCCAATAGGTCAGGAAGTCGTGCATGACGCCGCGCTTCACTGGCCAGCGGGTCTGAAGGGGTTTCAGGCCGAGCGACGCGAGCAACTGGAGGCTGGCGTCGAACGCCGCGCGAACCGCGTCCGAAGGCATGATGTTCTCCATGCTTTCCTCGACGAAGCCGATGCGCAGCGGCCGCGCGCTGGCGCCCGATACGAAGCCGATGGGCGTGTTGGCGCTTGCGTCCTCGGTGAGCGCGAACACCATCGCGCTATCCCGCACCGAACGGGTGAGGACGTGCTGCACGCCGAGTTCGACCGGGCGGGGCGGGGGCGGCGCCACGCGGATCAGGCGTCCGCGCGAGGGCTTCAGCCCGAACAGCCCGCAGCACGCCGCCGGAATCCGGATGGAGCCGCCGCCGTCGCCGCCGTGCGCGATCGGCACGACGCCCGCCGCGACCGCCGCTGCCGCGCCGCCAGAAGAGCCGCCCGTCGACCGGTCCGGGTCCCACGGATTGCGAGTGGGGCCGGGGCCAAGCGCCTCGGATGTCGGCAGGAAGCCGAATTCCGAGGTCGTGCATTTCCCGATGATCGCGAAGCCCGCGTTCCTCAGCGCGTCGATATAGGGCGACTGGCCGGATGCGGCCCCGCCGTCATAGGCCCGCGACCCGTAGCGCGTCGGCAGCCCCTCGACGTCGAGAAGATCCTTGACGAGGATCGGCACGCCGGAGAACGTCCGCCCGGACAGCGACGGCACGAACCCCGGCGCGGTGAGGAAGTTGAGGTGCGGCTGCATCCGGTCGCGCGCGGCGACGGCGTCGGCGGCGGCGTGTTCGGCCGTCAGGCCGCCCTCGCGAATCCGCGCGGCGAGCGCCATGCCGTCACCCGTATCGGCGGCGGGCGCGGCGTTCGCCTTCGCCGCCAGCGGCGCGAGGCCGAGCGCGGCGAGGATCTCGCGTCGGCGCAGGCCCGTCACTTCGCGTCCTTTCCCACGTCCGTCGTGCGCAGGTAATAGCCGTATTTCGGGATGCTCACCTTGGCGCCCGGCACCGGGAAGGCGAACTCGATATTGTCGAAGCGCGCCGGTATGCCGTCGGTCCGCATCAGGTCGGCGCTCGTCTGCAACTGGTAGTGGAGATGCGGATAGCCCGTCGTCTGCGATCCGCCGAGCAGCGCGATGACCTCGCCCTGCCGCACCGTCTGCCCCGTCTTTACGCGCAGCGAGCCCTGCCGCAGGTGGCAGAAGAAGCTGACCTCGCCGTTGCCGTGGTCGAGCATGATCCAGTTGCCCGGCATGGCGTGGACGGGATCGGACATGCCCTGCATCAGCAGGTCGGCGGGCGTGTCGTCGGGAACGCCGTCGCGCGTCGCCACGATGGTGCCGTCTCCGGGCGCGATGATCTCCTTCTCGAAGGTGTAGACATCCTCGTTCCTCGGCACGGCCGCCGGGTTGTTGAGCAACTCGAACCGCTCGCCGAGCGCGACGATGTCGTAGGCGCCCCACTGGCCGAAATCGTCCTTGTGCGAGGGGTCGTCGTAATCGTGCGCCGAGATCGCCATGAAGTTCCCCTTGATCGGGAAGATCAGCGGCGTCTTCTGGTCGTAGACGGTCACGGGGAAGGTGCGCGAGACCGTTGCCGTTCGTCCTTCGTCGTCGCGCACAGTCATCTCGTAGCGGATGGCGTCCACCGCCGCCGGAATGGGCGTCGTGAAATGATGGCGGAACACCGACACCGGCGCGCGTCCCGAATAGCGCGACAGCACCGTGCGGCGGGTCGTCTTCAGTTCGGCGGCGGAGAATGTGACTGTGCGGAACGCCGTGCCTTTCGCTTCGAGGAACGCCGTGCCCGAGACCGGCTCCACCCATCGCCCGTCCGCTTCGTCGAGAATGAGGTCGAGCGTGAAGGTTTCCGTTGCCGGGTAGGAGATCGCCCACGCCGGGTTGATTTCCCAATCCGAGTCGCTGACGAGAAAATCGTGCTCCTTGAAAAGCCGCGACGGCGCAACGTCGAGGCTGATCGCGAGCGCCGCCGCGGCGGCCGCGCGCGCGACCGGCGGCAGTTTTTCCGTCAGCGGCCGGTAGGACGCTACCGTGATGGAGATGCTTTGCCTGCTGTTGTCCGGCGCGGCGTCGCGGATACGGAACGGCAGCAGCGCGCCGCCCACCGCGCGATAGTCCTCGAAGCGCGACGTGCTGACCGCCGCCCCCTCGTCCCAGCGCGTCGGGTAGTCGCGCCGGAACGGCAGGAACGTCTTCGCGTCGACGAACAGGCTGGAGCCGTCCTTTATCGCGACGCGATAGGCCTTGCGGCCGTCCACGTCCTCCTGTTCCAGCTTCGCGTCGGCGCGCGGCTGAAGCGGCCCCATGAAAGGCAGGAACAGCGATGCTGCGCGCGTGCGCGCGAGCGCATCGGGCGCCAGCTCGCGGGTGCGGCCGGGCGCTTCCGGCTGCATCCCGTCCCAGCCGTTGCGCTCCGTGCCGCCGCGCGCATCCACGTCGCGCGCCACCTGATAGACGGCGGTCGAGATGGAGACGCTGAGCCGGTCGCCGCCTTCGCGGCTCACGCGGAACTGCGCAGGCATCCGAAACGCCTCGCCGGTGCCTTCCAGCGCCCACCCGGCCGCGAGTTCGGCGGAGGGGGTCCCGAGCGCCTTGCGCATCCGTTCGAGGACATGGTCGGCGGTGACACCGGCATTGGCGGCCCCGGCCAGCAGCATCCACGCCGCAAGACCGGCAAGGCCGGTCCTGCTCGGTACGGCTTTCCACGCCGCGAGGCTGGAGAGGCAGTTCCTCATCGGGATGGTTTTCCACGTCGGGAGGCCGGAGAGACCGGTTCTGCTCGGGATGGCTTTCCTCCCTGCGAGGCCGGAGCGGCCGGTCCTCACCGTGGTCTTCCCCGGCGCAAGGCCGACGACGCCGGTTCTGCTCGGGATGGCTTTCATCGCGGTTTCCGTCGCTGCCGATGGAGCGCCACCGTTTCGTCGGTCCGTGCCGAGGACGGCGTTGACGGCGGTTTCCGCCCCGGCGGATGCTGTCGAAGCGGTTGCCCCTGAAACGGACGCCCCTGAAACGGCTGCTCCCGGAGCGGATGCCCTCGAAGCGGATTTCATCATAATGGATGTCATCGGAAAAGCGCCCACGCCCTCTGCTCCCATTGCTTTTCTCTAGATTATATAAAATATAATATTTGTCCACAGCGGAGGGGACTGATGTGAATGCGATCTTCGTTCGGCCCGCCCGCCGACAACTTGGTATACTTACCGTTCTCGCCATCCTGCTCGACGGGCTCGACGGGCAGGCGCTGAGCTTTGCGCTGCCTGCGATCGCGTCCGAATGGGGCGCGGAGAAGAGCGCCTTCGGAATCGTCTTCATGGCCGGGCTCGTCGGCATGTCGGTCGGCACGATCCTTCTGGGCTACGCCGGGGACCGCATCGGCAGGCCCGCCGCGCTCGGCATCAGCGTCGTTCTGTTCGGCCTGTTCACCGGCCTTTGCGCGCTCGCCGGCAGCGTGAACGAAATCCTCCTCCTCCGCTTCATCGCCGGGCTCGGCATGGGCGGCGCCATTCCGAACGCGGCGGCCCTGATGTCCGAAACCATAGCGCCCCGCTGGCGGGCCGTCGCGGTCACGGCCACGATCCTCTGTATTCCGCTCGGCGGCATGATGGGCGGCATCCTCGCGTCCTGGGTGCTGCCCGCCTACGGGTGGCGGCCGCTGTTCATCGGCTGCGGGCTGTTCTCGATGCTGCTCGGCGCGCTCCTGTTCCTGGAGAAGCGCGGCCCCGTATCCGTCTCGCCCGATTTCCGGCCGCTGCCGTCGCCGGGTTTCGGCGAGACCGTGGCCGTGCTGCTCGGCACGGGCGCGCGGCGCGACACGCTGGCGATGTGGGCGGCCTATTTCTGGTCGATGATGGCCGTCTATCTCTCGCTCAACTGGCTGCCGAGCCTGCTCGCGGGCGCGGGGTTCGATCTCGGCGACGCGAGCATCGGCGCGGCGCTTTTCAATTGCGGGGGCATCGTCGGCGCGCTCCTCGGCGCGTCGCTGATCCGCCCGCTCGGCTCGCGCGTCGTCCTCGTCGCGATGGCGCTGGGCGGGGGCGCGGTCAGCGCGTTGCTGGCTGCCTATCCGCCGAATCCCGCGGCGTTCGCGCTCAGCGTTTCGCTCATCGCCCTGCTCGGCGTGTTCAGCGCGGGCATCCAGTCGATCCTCTTCGCGGTGGCCACGCAGCTCTACCCCGTCGAGACGCGTGCGACCGCGATCGGCGTCGCCGTCGGGTTCGGGCGCACGGGCGCGATGATCAGCGCGCTCGCGGGGGGCGTCCTCATCGGCTGGCAGGGCGGCGGCTATTTCCTCGTCTCGGCGCTGCTGATGGCGATGCTCGCCGTCTCGCTGATGGTGCTGCGCAGGCATATCGAGCGGCATCGTGAACCGGCTTGATCGCGCCTACGCCGTAGCGGACCTGCGCAAGGCCGCACACGCCCGCCTGCCGAGGCCGGTGTGGGACTATCTGGAAGGCGGCGCGGACGGGGAAGTCTCGATCGTCCGCAACGCTGCCGCCTTCGATGCCTATCCGCTCGTGCCCCGGGTTCTCGCGGGCGCGGCCCGGCCCGACGCGTCGACCAGCCTTTTCGGTCAGCGGGTGGCCGCGCCGCTCATGCTTTCGCCGACCGGCATGTCGCGCCTGTTCCATCCCGGCAAGGAGATCGCCGCCGCACGCGCCGCCGCCCGTGCGGGCGTGTTCTACGGCCTTTCCACCTTCGGCACGACCTCCATCGAGGACGCGTCGGTGCCCGGCGCGCCGAAGCTGTTCCAGCTCTACATGTTCCGCGACCGCGGGCTCACCGCGGAGCTTCTCGCCCGCTGCAAGGCTGCCGGTTATCACGTGCTCTGCCTCACCGTCGACACCACGACACCGGGCAACCGGCTCAGGGACAAGCGTCACGGCTTCACGGTCCCGCCGCGATTGGGGCTGCGGTCGGCCCTCGACTTCGCCCTGCGGCCCGGCTGGGTCGCCGGTCTCCTCAGGGACCGCGATTTCCGGCTGGTCAACGTCGGCAGCCGCGTGCCTGCGGGCGGGACGGAAGCGTTCCTCGCCTACGCCAACCGGGAAATCGACCCGGCCATAAGCTGGCGCGACGTCGAATGGCTGCAAACGCTCTGGGACGGGCCGATCGTTCTCAAGGGCGTGCTCGCCATCGACGATGCCGTGGAAGCTGCGAAACGGGGCGTCAACGGCCTCATCCTCTCCAACCACGGCGGGCGCCAGCTCGACAACACGGTCGCGCCCGTCGATGCTGTCCGCCCCATAAGGCAGGCGGTCGGTTCGGACCTGACGCTGGTCGTCGACGGCGGCGTCCGCCGGGGCGGGGACATAGTGCGGGCGCTCGCGCTCGGTGCGGACGCCTGCTCGATCGGCCGTCCCTATCTCTACGGGCTTGCGGCTGGCGGCGAAGCGGGCGTCGCGCGCTGTATCGACCTGCTGGTGAGCGAGCTCGTCCGCGCGATGCAGCTGTGCGGGGCCGCTTCCATCGTTGACATCCGCGCGAGGCCGCTGCTCGTTTAGCCAGCCTTGATCCTCCTGAAGAAGCGGGACTATGACTCGATTATTCTGAAGAATCAGGGGATTTTCCATATGCGTCGTGTTGCTGCCGTCACCCTTGCGCTCATGTCCACCTCGCTGCTCGCCGCGCAGCCCGCGCCCGTGGGCGAGGCCGTGACCCTCGTTTACGCCGGAACGCTGCTCGCCGAGCCGGGCAAGGCGCCGCGCGGGCCGAGCACGATCGTCATCCGGGACGGCAAGATCGCCGAGGTGCGCGACGGCTATGCCGAGCCGCAGGCGGGCGTGAAGGTGGTGGACCTCAAGGACCGCTTCGTGATGCCGGGGCTCATCGACCTGCATGTCCACTTCTGGGGGATCGGCGGCGATCCGCTGCGCGCCCGGCTCACCGCCATGACGAGCGATGATGCCGACGACATGATGTACGCGGTCTCGAACGCGCGGGTCACGCTCGATGCCGGTTTCACCACGGTGCGCGACCTCGGCGGCAATCCGCGTGGCATCCGCGCGCTGCGCGACGGCATTGATCGCGGCAACATCGCCGGGCCGACGATCGTGAACGCAGGCGCGCCGATTTCCGTTTCGGGCGGGCACGGCGATCCTTCGAACGGCCTTGCGGAGACGTTCTTCAACGCCGTCCACCAGCACCAGATCAACACCTGCGACGGACCCGACGATTGCCGCCGCGCGGTGCGTCAGCAGGTCGCGCTCGGCGCGCAGGTCATCAAGTTCATGTCGACGGGCGGCGTGCTCTCCAACGTCTCGGGCGGTCTCGGCCGTTCGATGACCGATGCGGAGATCAAGGCCGTGATCGACACGGCGCACGGCCTCGGCCGCAAGGTCGCCACCCACAGCCACCACGCGGCAGGCACGAAAGCGGCGATCCCGGCGGGCGTCGATACCGTCGACCACGGCTCGTTCCTCGACGACGAGGCGATCAGGCTGCTGAAGACGCACGGCACATGGCTCGTGCCGACCATGCTTGCGGCCAACACCGCCGTCGAACAGGCGCGTGGCGGCGCTCTGCCGCCCGCCGTGATCCCGAAGGCGGAAGAAGCCGCCGCCAATGCGTTCAACAGCCACAAGAAGGCGTTCGCGGCGGGCGTGAAGGTCGCCTTCGGCACCGACAGCGGCGTTTCGAAGCACGGCGACAACGCCCGCGAGTTCGCCCTGATGGTGAAGGCGGGCATGTCGCCCGCCGCCGCGCTTCAGGCCGCGACCGTGAACGCCGCCGAGGCGCTCGGCCGCTCGGCGGCCATCGGCACGATCACGTCCGGCAAGGACGCCGACATCATCGCGGTGGCGGGCAGCCCGCTCGAGGACGTGACCCGCATGGAAAGCGTCGACTTCGTGATGCGTCACGGCGTCGTCCACAAGGCGGGCGGCAAGCGGCAGGGGTTCCCGGCGGACTGAACCGCACCATCCCGAGGTGGGGATGATGCAGGTGGCGCGCTCGCCTGAGCGCGCCGCATCGCATCGTGGGATGAGGCCATTCGCGGATACGATTGGACATCGCCGCGTGTGGCGGCGTCTATGGGTACGGGGAGATCGGCCGTGCACTTTCGCGTTCTGCAATCCGTCTGGGGCCTCGACAAGTGTCCCGGCTTCGACATCGAGGCGCGGCTCGATGAAGCGCTCGAACGCGTCGTCGCGGCCGGATTCGACGGCGTCGGCGTGAATATCGCGCGCGTCGCCCGCGCCGCGGGCGTGTCGCGCGTGATGGGGGCGCATGGGCTCTATTGGGAAGGGCAGGTGCTCGTGCACGATGCCGGGCAGCTCGCCGGCTACATCGACGAAGCCGTGCGTCTCGGCGCCGGTCACGTCAACGTGCAGGTCGCGGGCCCCGTGCGGCACCTCGCGGATGCGATGCGGCTGCTCGAAAGTCTGCGCCGCGTTTCGGATACCGCGCCGCTGCCGGTGTTCTACGAGACGCACCGCGGGCGCCTCACCAACGACCTGCTGTTCACGCTCGGCATTCTCGATGAAATGCCGGACCTGCCGCTCACCTGCGATCTTTCGCATTATCCGGTCGCGGGCGAGATGGAATTGCCGCTGCGCGAGGACCAGCTCGCTGCGATTGAGCGGTTGCTGCGTAACGCCCGGAACTTCCATGGGCGCATCTCCACGACGCATCAGGTGCAGGTCGCCATGGAGGCGCCGCAGCATCGCGGCTGGCGCGATCAGCACATGGCATGGTGGAGGCGGGGTTTTTCGCTGTGGCGAGCCTCGGCAGGGGAAAACGATGCGCTTCCCTTCATGTGCGAGCTCGGTCCGCCGCCCTACGCGATCACCGCGCCGGACGGGCGCGAACTCACCGACCGCTGGCAGGAGGCGCAGCGGATGCGGGAAATCGCGCGCGGCTTGTGGGACGAGGCCGCTACAGAGAGCCCAGCGCCGCTGTCTGCCAATCCGTGAAGAGGGCATTTGCCGCGTCGGCGCTGATCGCGGGCTGATAGTCGCGGTCGTAGCGGATGCGCGCGGTGAGATCCGCCTCGCCGAAAAGGCCTGCGCCGATTCCGGCGGCCATCGCTGCCCCGAATGCCGAGCCTTCGGCGACTGCGTGGCGGCGAACCGGGCGTCCGATGAGGTCGGCCTGCAATTGTAGCAGCGTGCCGCTCGCGGAAAGCCCGCCGTCGACGGGCAGCGTTTCGGGCACGCCGAACTCCGAGGCCGCGAGCACGTCGACGATCTCGCGCACGCGGCAGGCGATGCCGGTGAGCGCCGCGCGGGCGATGTGGGCGCGGCCTGCGCCGAGGCTGAGCCCGGCGATCAGCGCCTGCACGTCGAAACGCCCGTGCGGCGCGCCGAGCCCTTGCAGCGAGGGGCGTATGGTCACGCCTTTCGCGTCCTCGACCGATGCGGCTGCGACCTCGAGATCGGCGCCGGACGCGAACAGGCCGAGGCCGCAGAGCCATTCCACGAAACTGCCGATGCTGACGACCATACCTTCGATGCAGAAACGCGTGCCGCCGCCCACGCGCGTCATCGCCGCCACCGGCATGGTGCGATGGGGCGAAACCGGCCGCGCGCCCGTCGACATCATCAGCACGCCCGAGGTGCCGTAGGTCATCTTCCACGCCCCCTCGGCGAGCGCGCCGTGCGCGACCATGCTCGCCTGCTGGTCGGCGAGCAGCGCCGTCACCGGGATGCCGCCGAGCGCGTCCGCTGTCGCGATCTCGCCCCAACTGTCCACGATTTTGGGAAACATGCGCTCGGAGAGGCCCTGGAAAGCGAGCAGGCCGGCATTCCAGCGCGTGAGGTCGCCGGGGTCGACGTAGCCGCTGATCCATGCCGCGGAGAGGTCGGTGGCGTGCACGCTGCCGCCCGAGAGCTTCCAGAGCAGCCAGCTGTCGAGCGTGCCCCATGCGAGATCGCTGCCCTCTGCCGCGGCGAGCGCGGCTTCGAGCTTGGCGGCGGGCACCTGCGGCCACGACAGGAAGCCCGCTGCGCGCAGCTCGCGGTAGCGCGCCATGCCGCGCAGATCGCTCCACACGATCATCGGCGCGGCGGCGCGCCCGGTGCGCCGGTCCCACACCACGACGCTGGCGCGCTGCGTCGTGAGGCCGATCGCGGCGATATCCGCCGGCGTGCGGCCCGCGCCCGCGAGTGCTCCGTCGATCACGGCGCGGCAAGCCTCCCACACCGCATCGGCATCCTGCTCGACACGGCCCGGCGCCGGGAAATGCGATTCGATCCCCTGCTTACACACGCCGAGCACGATGCCCCCGGCGTCCGTCACCATCGCACGCACGCCGGTTGTACCGGCGTCGAGGGCGAGCAGCAGCTCAGGCATCGGGAATGAGGTTGCCCGGATTCATGATGCCTTCGGGGTCGACGGCGGCCTTGATGCGGCGCAGCAGGGCGATGCCCGCAGGCCCGAGATCGCTGAGGAGGTAGTCCTTGCGCACCCGCCCGGCGCCGTGATGGTGGGCGACGCCGCCGCCGTGGCGCACGGTCGCTTCCATGATCTGCCGCCAGCATTCGAAATAGGTCGGCTCCATCGGCGCCGTGTCGCCCTCGAAGCGTGCGGCGAAGCTGAAGTAGAGATTGATGCCGCTGCGATAGACGTGGGAGCTGTGTGCGGAGGCGTTGATGATGCCCGGCACGCCGTTCAGCCCCGCGATCGCGTCCTTGTAGATCGCGCCGATGCGGCTCCAGTCGGCCGAGATCTCGACCGTGTCGGCAACGATGCCGCGGTCGAACATGTCGCGCCACGAGGGCACGTGGTTGCGGCGCTCGATCCATTCCTTGCCGGCGTTCCCGTCCCCCGGCGACAGCCCGGCTTCGGCGGCGATGGCGACGACGCCCGCCAGCTCGGCCTCGACGCGCGCTTCCGGCCCTTCGTGCACGAAGATCAGCATCGCCTTGCCCTCGCGGTAATGGTCGCGGAACAGGCGCTTGCCCTCGCGCGCGTCGTACTGGCGCATCACGGGCGGCAGCCAGTCCGCCTGCACGATGCGGCGCTGCGCCTCGAGGCCCTGGTCCATCGTGTCCGCGTAGAACGTGCTGAAGCCGCGATGCGCGGGCTTGCGGCGCAGCGAGAACGTGACGCCGGTGATGACGCCCATCGTGCCTTCCGCGCCCATCAGGATATGGCGCAGGTCGGGCCCCGCGGCCGCCCGCGGCGCCTTGCCGAGCGTGACGAGATCGCCGTTCGGCAGCACCGCCTCGATCGAATGGATGATGTCCTCGATATTGCCGTAGGCGGTGGAGAACTGGCCCGAGGCGCGTGTCGCGACCCAGCCGCCGACGCTGCTGATCGCGATGGATTGCGGCCAGTGCCCGATGGTGAGGCCGCGCGCCGCCACCGCCTCCTCGGCCTTCATGCCGTTGAGACCGGCGTCGAAGCTCGCGAGCAAATTGTGCTCGTCGATGCTGCGCACCCGGTCCATCGCGCTCAGGTCGAGAAGGATGCTGTCTGCGTCCGGCTCGATGCCGCCGCACACGCCGCTGCCGAGTCCGAACGGCACCAGCGGCACGCGCCGCCCGGCGGCGAGGCGCACGATCTTCTGCACGTCCTCCACGCTGGCGGGGCGCACGACGACGCCCGGTCGCGCAGGCGCCCGTCCTTCCCAGTCGCGCAGGTGCTTCACCGCCCACTGGTCGTAGCGGCGCGCATCCAGCGTCGCCGTGTCCGTGAATACGCGCGCCGCGCCGATCGCGCTCGCCAGCGCTTCGGTGATCGTTTCCATCAACCTTCTCCCGTTCCGCTGCGGAGAGCCGTCCGGCTCTTCCGGTTCAACTCCTCGCAATGCGCGATCTCCGCGGCACGGCGCACATCGCTCCAGCCGAGGAGGGGCGCCATCGTCGCTGCCGCCGGTGCGAGCGCGGCAAGCCCCGCGTTGTCGTCGAACCACGCGCGCGCGCTGCGCCGCACCCAATAGTCCTCCAGCGTTGCCGCACCTTCGTGCAGCACGGCGCGCGCGGCTTCGGCCGCCACATCGCCGCCTGCGTCGAGCACCGCCTGCGCTTCGTTGCCATAGAGGCCGACGAGGCGCGCATTGTCCTCGCTGGCAGGAAGATGGATCGCCTCGCCGCCGGGCAGCGGGATCTCCGCCGTCGCACAGGGGTGGGCGCTGATGCCGAGCCGCTCGACGACAAGGTCGACGACGCGTGCCGCCATCGCGCGGTAAGCGCTGAGCTTGCCGCCGGCGATCGAGATCATGCCGGAGGGCGCGGTCCACACCTCGTCCTTGCGGGAGACTTCGCTCGCCGATTTGCCGGGCTCCGCGATCAGCGGCCGGACGCCGGACCAGAGCGCGACGATCTCCGCGTCGGCAGGCCGTTCGGTCTTCATGCGCAGCGCGAGCGTATCCAGCAGATAGTCGACATCGGCGCGCGTGAATTCCGGCCAGTAGCCGACCTGGCCGTGGAACACGTCAGTGGTGCCGACGTAGGTGAAGCGTCCGCGCGGCACGGCGAAGATGCTGCGCTTGTCCGGCGCGCGCAGGACGATGGTGGCGTTCACCGGCAGGCGCTCGCGCCGCAGCACGAGGTGGATGCCGCGGCTGAGCGAGAGGCGCGCGCCGCCCTCGGCGGGATCGAGCGTCCGCACCGCGTCCACCCACGGCCCGGCGGCATTCACGATCAGCCTCGCGCAGACGCGCGCACCGGCATCCTCGCCGGCAAGCGTCGAGCGAACCACGGCGCCGGTCGCCTTGCCGCTTTCGATCACCAGTCCGGTTGCGGCGGCGTGATTGAGGACGACGGCGCCCGCATCCTGCGCCGCCCGCACGTTCGCCAGCACCAGCCGCGCGTCGTCGGTGAGGAATTCGGGGTAGACGACCGCGCCGTTCAGCCCGTCCATCCGCATCAAGGGCTCGCGCTGCGCGAATGCGGCGGCGTCCAGCACCTCGTGGCGCTCGCCTTCGGGGACACCGCCCAGCTTCTCGAACGTCCACAGCGCCGCGCGCAGCTTGGTTGCGGTCGCCAGCGAGTTCGTGGGCACGATGAAGGGTGTGATCCGCGCCAGATGCGGCGCGATCCGCCGCAATATCTGCCGTTCGGACGCGGCCTCGCGCACGAGCGCGACGTCGCCCTGCGCGAGATAGCGCAGCCCGCCGTGGATCATCTTGGACGAGCGGCTGCTGGTGCCGCTCGCATAGTCGGCGGCTTCGACAAGCGCCACCGAGAGCCCGCGCATCGCGGCATCGCGCGCGATGCCGGCACCCGTCACGCCGCCACCGATCACCAGCAGGTCGAAACGCGTGCTGTCGAGCGTATCGAAGACAGATGCGCGGGACCATGCGTCGAGGCTGCTTCCTGTCATGTCAGTGGGCCATCCGGATTTGCTGCGGGACGGGGCCGGAGCCCGACACTTCGATGATGGGCAGCAGCAGGTGCAGCCAGAGCAGCCCGATCAGATAGGACACCGAAACGAGCGCGAACATCGGACCATAGCTGCCGGTCGCGTCGAGCACCCAGCCCGCGATCTGGAGTACGAGCATCCCGGCGAGGTTGCCGCAAAGCGCGCCGATGCTGATGACCGTGCCGATGCGTTCGGTCGGAACGATGTCCGTGGCGGTCGCGAACAGGTTCACCGAAAAGCCCTGATGCGCGGCGAGCGTGAGGCCGAGCAGCGCGACGGCCGCCCAGTAGTTGTCGACGTGCAGCACGAGTGGAACGGGCAGAACGAGCAGCGCACAGACGAGCAGCGTCAGCTTGCGCGCGCGGTTGAGCGACATGCCGGTCGCGAGCATCCGCGTGGAGGCGTAGCCGCCGATCAGCGACCCGATCGCAGACATCGTGTAGACCGTGGCGAGCGGCAGGCCGAATCCGCGCATGTCGAGCCCGAACACGCGGCTGAACAGGTCCGGCATCCAGAACAGCAGGAACCACCACACCTGATCGGACATCACCTTCGCACCCGCGATGGCCCATGTCCTGCGATCGCGCAGCACGATCCGCCACGGCACGCGCGCGCCGCTCGCCGCGGCGTCGGAAGCCCCTTCGCCCGGCGGCGGCGCCCGAAACACCGGCAGGCGCAGCAGCACGAACCACGCCGCGACCCAGACGAAGCCGAGCCCGCCGACGATCCAGAACGCCGCCTGCCAGCTCAGCGCCAGCGCGATGGCGGGAATCGCGAGCGGCGCGATGATCGCGCCGCAGGTGTTCGCCGCATTGTTGATGCCGAGCGCGAGCGAGCGTTCCTTCGCGGTGAACCATACCGCGATGGTCTTGATCGCCGCCGGGGTTCCCAGCGCTTCCGTCGCGCCGAGCGCGATGCGGACCACCGTGAATTCGCCCATCGTGCGCGCGAAGCCGTGTGCGACGGCGGCGAGGCTCCACGATCCGACCGCGAGCGGATTGGCCGCACGCCAGCCGACCCGATCGACGATCCAGCCCGCGAACACGAAGCTCGCGGCGGCGGCGAACTGGAACACGGCGACGAGATAGCCGTAATCGGAATCGCTCCAGCCGAGTTCCTTTTCCAGCATCGGCTTCAGCACGGCGATCATCTGCCGGTCGGCGTAGTTGAGGACGCCGCCGAAGATCACGAGGAGGAGAAGGATGCCGCGCGCACCGAGCATTCAGCGTACCGAGGCGATGCGTTCGAAGAGATCGGCGTGGGCGGAGTCCGCGCGGTAGAAAACCGGCGGTTCGCCGAAGGGCGCCGGAACGGTGACATCTTGCCCGCCGGCATGGCGTTTGCCGCTCCACACGTGCACCCACTCGGCGCCTGCGGGCAGGTATGCCGTCCAGTCGCTGCGATCCGCCTCGATCACCGGTGCGACGAGAAGGTCGGGGCCGTAAAGATAGGCGGTCTGGATTCCATAGGTGCGCGCATCGTCTTCGAAATGCAGGAACAGCGGGCGCTGGACGGGAAGGCCGGTCTCGGCGGCTTCGCGGGACAGCATCCGCAGGTAGGGCGCGAGATGCACGTAGATGCGCGTCATCCGCGCGAAGTGTGCGAGCACCTCGGGGTCCTGGTCGATCTGGAGGTTCTGGAGCGGCCGGTTGCCTTCATGGCCGCGCATCACCGGCGTGAACGCGGCCATCTCCGCCCAGCGCATCAGCAGTTCCGGCGTCCGGACGTTGTCGAACAGGCTCGTATAGCCGCCGACGTCGCTGTGATGGAACGCATTGCCGACGAGGCCCGAGGAGAGCGCCGCGCAGATCACCGTGCCGATGCCGTCGTGGCGCGAGAAATCGACCGACTGGTCGCCCGCCCACAGCAGCGGGCAATAGCGCTGCACGCCGCTGTAGCCCGCGCGCATGAAGAAGATCGCATCGCCCGTCTTGCCCCGACTGGCAACGGCGCGGGCATTCACCTCCGCCCACAGCACCGGCCATTCGTTGTGCGCGAGCGTTGCCTCCTTGCCGCTGGCGAGACGGATGTCGGTGGGAAGGTATTCGCCGAAATCGGCCATCCATCCCATGATGCCGAGATCGAGCATGTTGCGCGCGATGACATGTTCGGCGAACCACTGCGACGCTTCCGGGTTCGTGAAATCGACGACGCCGCAATCGAATTCACCGAAGTCGACGAGATAGGTTTCGTCACTTTCGAGCTTTTTGGCGAAATAACCTGCCTTCTCCGCTTCGGGATACAGCGACCCGTCCACGCAGAGATAGGGGTTCACATAGGCGAGGAAGCGGATGCCGCGCGCCGCAAGCGCTGCGATGCGCTTCGGAAGATCGGGATAGCGGGCGGCGTTGTACTGCCAGTCCCAGAACAGCCGCCGTCCGAACGACGTCTCACGTAGGCCTGCCCAGTCTTCGCACCACAGACCCGAAACGGCGACGCCGGCGTCGCCGTATTTTTCGAGTCGGTCGAAGCTGTTCTCGCCGTCCTTGAGGCCGATGATCGCCCCGTCATAAACCCACTCGGGAAGCGGCGGCTGCTTGCCGAAGCGGTCCGAGAGCGCCATCACGAGGTCGCTGAAATGCGGCCGCGCCCACAGCTCGATGCGCGCGGGCACGTCCCACACCTCGATCTCGTGGAATCCTTCGCGGCGGAAATCGAAGGCCGACCACGCCGTGGTCTCCACGTGCAGCGCGTAGCGCCGCGAACTCACATAGGTCGGCTGCGGATAGTTGGTCCGGTAATAGTCTCCACCCGAATTGCTGCGGCGGTCGGCCTGCCACGTGATGAGCGTCGACTTGTCGCGCCCGACGCCGGGTTCGGAGGTCCACAGCGGAAACCGTCTGCCCGCCATGTCGAAGTACGAAAGCTGCTCGCCGCCGCCCCACACATGCTCACCCGGTTCGGCGACGACGCGAATCCATATCCGGTTGATCGCCGGATCGAGGGCTTCGAATGCAATGGCGGCGTCGGTTTCGTTGCCGTCGATGCGGAGCGCGAGAACGGCCGGCGACGCGGGGGACGTGGAGAGATATACTTTGTCTCCGCGAATCTCCGCGTGCCGCAGCGCGACGCGCTCGATGACATAGTCCTCGATGTCGAAATGGCCGTGGTGCATGGCAATCGAGGCGTCGCCGCGCCCGATGAAGAGGACGGGCGTCTCCGGCGCATGGCGGAGAATCGTTCTCCCGCCCAAGTTCAGCGTGAAACCGCCCTCCTGCACCTCAAACGCCATGCCGTTCCTCCCCGGGCAGTCTTTTACCGCCTCGCACTTTTCAATTCGAGTCTTATGTCTAATATAAGAGTTGGTCAAGGCAACGATATGAACCGGGGAGGGAACGATGCGCGGGCTGATGCAGGAATGGTCGCTGACGGTGGACAGGATCATCGACCATGCGGCGCGCTGGGACGGGAAGCGGGAGGTGGTGACGCGCGCGCTTTCCGGCGAGATCGTGCGGACCGACTATGCCGCGATGCGGGAACGGGCGCGGCGGCTTTCCGCGGCGCTCGCCGCGCGCGGCATCGGCCGGGGCGATCGCGTGGCGACGATGGGCTGGAACAGCTTCCGTCATGTCGAGGCGTGGTTCGCGATCATGGGCATGGGCGCCGTCTGCCACACGCTGAACCCGCGCCTGTTCCGCGAACAGATCGTCTACATCGCCAATCATGCGGAGGACCACGCGATCATCGTCGATCCCTGTTTTCAGGATTTGCTCGCCGACATGCTGCCCGCGCTTCCGCGCCTCGGCGCGATCATCGTCATGGGCGAGGCGTCGGAGGTCGCGCGCGACCGGCTGCCCGGCGCGGTCGATTACGAATCGGTCATCGCCGAAAACCATCCCGAGGCCGCGTGGGGCGGCTTCGACGAGGAAACGGCCTGCGCGCTCTGCTACACGTCGGGCACCACCGGCAATCCCAAGGGCGTGCTCTACACGCACCGTTCCAACGTCATCCACACGCTGATGACGTTGCAGCCGGACGTGTTCGGCTTGTCGATCGCCGACGTCGTCATGCCGATCGTACCCATGTATCACGCCAACGGCTGGGGTCTGCCGCTGTCCGCGCCCGCCGTCGGCTGCAAGCTGGTGCTGCCGGGAAGCCGCCTCGACGGCGCATCGCTGCATGACCTCTGCGAGCGGGAGGACGTCACCTTCGCCGCCGCCGTGCCTACGGTCTGGCAGGCGCTGCTGCAACACCTCGACGATACGGGGGGACGGCTGACCACGCTGCGCCGCGTTCTCGTCGGCGGCGCGGCGTGCCCGGAATCGATCATCCGGCGGCTGCGCGATCACGGTGTCGAATCGAAACAGGGTTGGGGGATGACCGAAACCTCGCCGATCGGCAGCCATTCGAAGCTGCTCCCCGAAATCGCCGCGCTTCCGTTCGACGACCAGGTGCCGTGGCGGCTGAAGCAGGGGCGGCCTCCGTTCGGCGTCGATCTCAAGATCGTGGACGACACCGGCAACCGGCAACCGCACGACGGCGCGGCGCTCGGGCGCCTGCACGTGAAGGGACCGACGGTGGCGTCCGCCTATCTCGGTGGAACGCCGGGGGACATCCTCGACCGGGAAGGGTTCTTCGACACGGGCGACATCGCCGACATCGACGCCGAGGGCTATATGCGGATCGCCGACCGCGCGAAGGACGTGATCAAGTCGGGCGGCGAGTGGATCAGCTCGATCGAAATCGAGAACATCGCGCTCGGCCATCCCAAGGTGGCGCTGTGCGCGGTGATCGCGATCCCCGATCCGAAATGGGACGAGCGGCCGCTGCTCGTCGTCCAGCTCCGCGACGGCGAAACCGCGACGGCGTCCGAAATGCTCGGAACGCTCGAGGGGCGGATCGCCAAGTGGTGGATGCCGGAGGGTGTCGTGTTCGTTCCCGAAATGCCGCTCGGCGCGACCGGCAAGATCGACAAGAAGCGGCTCCGCGAGCGCTTCCCCGCAGCCTTCTGAAACGGAAGGAGGCCGGCATCGCTGCCGGCCTCCCGCGACCCGGGGTTTTCGTTTCCGTCTAGAACTGGAACCGTGCGGCGAGCCCGAAGTAGCGCTGGTCGTCGCGGGGCACGAAGCGCACCGCGCCGGCCGCGGAGCCGTATTGCAGCACCGACGAGTAGCTCTTGTCGGTGATGTTGCGGACGAAACCGCGCAGCTGCCAGTTGCCGCCGCCGGTGTCGCCGATGATCGCGACGGAGGCGTTCCAGATCGCATAGCCCGGCTGGATCGTGTCGGGCGTTTGGGTGATCGAGGACTGCGTTTTCGTCTTGTAGGTGATGTCGGTCTGCAGCTCGAGATCGAGCGCATCCGAGAGCGCCAGCGTGTACGTCGCGTCGCCGAACAGCTTCCAGCGCGGTGCATAGGGGAGCGGCTGCCCGTCGAAATCTATGCAGGTCGCGCCGGTCGGGCAGTTGAACGCGTCGATCTTCGCCTTGTTGTAGGTGCCGTTCATCGTGAGCGTGAGTGCAGGCGTCGCGCGGAACGTGATGTCGGCCTCGATGCCGCGCGAGGACACGTCGCCCGCGTTGGTGAGACGGGTGACGATGGCGCCCTGGAACGTGTCCTGGAAGTTCGTCTGATAGCCGGAGAACTCGGTGATGTACGCGGCGAGGCTCATCTGCAGCCTGCGGTCCATCGTGTTCGCCTTGAGGCCGACCTCGTAAGACTTCGACGTTTCCGGATCGAGCGGGTCGACCGCGTTCTGCGGCATGTTGAAGAAGACGTTGAACGCCTTGCCCTTGTAGCCGCGCGAGAAGGTCGCATAGGTGACGACTTCGTCCGCCAGATCGTATTGCAGGCCGAGTCGCGCCGTGTAGTCGGTGTCGTCGGTCTTGCCGGCGTTGGAGATCGGGCCTGCGATGCCGGTGGTTCCCGCGGCGCCGGCATCCGTCACGCGGTTGTGATAGAACGACAGCTCGTCGCGCAGCAGGCGGCCGCCGATGATCGCGCGGAACTGATCGGTGAAGTTGACGTTCGCCTCGCCGAACACGGCATAGTTCTTGGAAGTGATGCCGTAGCGCGCGATGCCGTAGTTGCTGACGAGATCCGCGCCCACCAGCCGCGTGATGTCACGCCGATACACCTCGTCCGTGTCGGCCTTCAGGAAATAGAGCCCGACCACGTAGTCGACGAGGCCGCCTTCCGGCGAGGTGAGGCGAAGCTCCTGCGAGAACTGGTTCGACCGGACCTCGCCGTTGTCGATGCCCTGCGCGATCACGCCCGGCGCGCCCGTCACCGTCTGCGTGTCGAAGCCGTCCCAGTCCTGGTGCTGGAAGTTCTTCCACTCGCGATAGGCGGTGATCGAGGTGATGGCGAAGTCGCCGACCCGCCAGTCGACCTGCATTGATCCGCCGTAGTTCTTGTCGCGGACGTTCGTATCGAAATTGGCGCTGATCTCGCGGTTCTTGCGCGAGGGCACGATGCCGCGCGCGGCGAGGATGGCGGCGAGCGTGGGGTTGGCCGTCACGGCGTTCGTCGGATAGGCGACGCGGTCGGTGCTCACGAAGACGCCGATCGGAACGTCGTCCTTCGTATAGACATAGTCGGCCGCGAAGGTCAGCGTCAGGTCTTCGTTCGGCTGCGCGACGATCTTGGCGCGCGCGCCGCGGCGCTTGTAGCCGTTCACGTCGCTGCCGGTGATGACGTTCTTCACGTCGCCGTCGAAACCGCCGATCAGGCCGGTCAGCGAGTAGAACAGCTTGTCCTCGACCAGCGCGCCCGATGATCCGGCGCGGAACCGGTACTCGTTGTCGTCGGTGATGGAGGCTTCGAGCGTCTGCGCGGAATCGTTGGTCGGGGTCTTGCTGACGATGTTGATGACGCCCGCCGACGCGTTCTTACCGAACAGCGTGCCCTGCGGGCCGCGCAGCACCTCGATGCGCTCGATGTCGAGCAGGTCCAGCGTCGACTGGCCGGGGCGCGTCAGCACCACGCCGTCGAGCACGGTTGAGACCGAAGGCTCGACGCCCGGCGACGTCGAAATCGTGCCGACGCCGCGAATGAACACGGTGCGGTCCTTGTTGGAGGCGCCGGTGCGGAAGTCGACCGTCGGCACGCTGCGCGCGATGTCTTGGATGTTGTTGAGGCCGCGGTCGGCAAGGTCGTCGCCGGAGAGCGCGGAAAGCGCGATCGGCACATCCGTCAGGGCTTCGGCGCGGAACCGCGCCGTCACCACGATCTCATCCACCGCGCCCGCTGCATCCTGTGCCAGGGCCTGATGCGGCAACGTCATGGCGAGCGCCAACGCGCTGGCCACGGTCAAACGAAACGGCGTTGTCGAAACCTTCATGCTTTTCCTCCCGTGCACGTTCTGTCGATCCGTCTCCGTGCGGATTCCCATCTTGTCTAATACATCCTATGGCATAAGACAACAGTTATGTATTATATAAGAGTTAAGGTGGCGTGACGATGGCTGCGCGCTCGGCGCAAGGGGTGGAGGCAACATGCAGTATATGAAGGAATCGTGCCTCATCGGCGGGGCGTGGGTCGGCTCTGCTTCAGGCGAGCGCATGGAGGTGCTGAACCCCGCGACCGGTGAACGCATCGGAACCGTGCCGCGCTGCGGGCGCAGCGAAACGGCGCAGGCGATCGCGGCCGCTCATGAGGCATTTCCCGGATGGCGCGATACGCCCGCGCAGGAGCGGGCCGCGCTGATGATGAAGCTGCACGATCTCATCCTTGCGAATCGCGAGGCGCTCGGCCGCCTGCTCACCGCGGAGATGGGCAAGCCGCTCGCCGAGGCCGTGGGCGAGATCACGCTCGGCGCCGCCTATCTGCGCTGGTTCGCGGAAGAAGCGCGCCGTGTTTACGGCGAGATCATTCCCTCGCCGTGGCGAGGGCGGCAACTCCTCGTCACGCGGGAACCGGTCGGCGTAGTGGGTGCGATCACCCCGTGGAATTTTCCCAGCAGCATGATCGGGCGCAAGCTGGGCGCTGCGCTCGGCGCCGGCTGCACAATGGTCGCCAAGCCCGCCAGCCAGACGCCCTATTCGGCGCTCGCGCTCGGCGCGCTCGCCGAAGAGGCGGGGCTTCCGCCGGGCATCCTCAATATCGTCACCGGCTCCGCATCGGAGATCGCCGCGGAGATGTGCGAGAATCCGCAGCTCCGGAAGATCACGTTCACAGGCTCCACGGAGGTCGGCAAGCGGCTGGCGTCACGGGCGATGGCGCACATGAAACGCGTGTCGATGGAATTGGGCGGCAACGCGCCGTTCATCGTGTTCGACGATGCCGATCTCGATCGGGCCGTCGAAGGCGCGATGGTCGCGAAGTTCCGCAACGCGGGGCAAACCTGCGTCTGCGCCAATCGCCTCCTCGTCCAGTCCGGGATCTACGATGCGTTTGCCGCGAAACTCGCTGAGGCGATGCGCGGGCTTCATGTCGGCAACGGGTTGCAGCCTGGCATCACGCAGGGTCCGCTCATCGACGCGGCCGGCGTCGCAAAGGTGGAAGACCATATCGCCGACGCCGTCGAACACGGCGCCCGCGTCGCGCTCGGCGGGCGGCGCCATGCGCTCGGCGGCACGTTCTTCGAGCCCACGCTTCTGCTCGGCGTCACCGGGGAGATGCTGGTCGCGTGCGAGGAAACCTTCGGTCCGCTCGCGCCGCTGTTCCGTTTCGCGGATGAAGCCGAGGCGCTGCGTCTCGCCAATGCAACCGAATACGGGCTCGCGGCCTATGTCTACACGCGCGATCTCGGCCGTGCCTTCCGGATGATGCAGGGGCTCGACTACGGGCTTGTCGGCGTCAACGAAGGGCTTATCACCACGGAGGTCGCTCCGTTCGGCGGGCACAAGGACTCGGGGATCGGTGTCGAAGGCTCGCGCCACGGCATTGATGACTACACGCAGTTCAAGTACGCCTGCGTGGGCGGACTTGCCTGATGTGCCGGCATTGCCTTTGCCGCGAAGGAGGTTCTATATGCTCTGTCTTATAGAAGTGTTCCTCCGGGCGGACGTTTCCGGGTGGATCGCGAGAATGAGGTCTTGATGGAACTTCCCGGCTATCGCCCGCTCTACCGACAGGTTTACGATATCGTCGTCGGCAAGGTGGCGCAGGGGGTCTGGAAGCCGGGCGAAGCCTTGCCGAGCGAGCAGGCGCTGGCGCGTGAACTCGGCGTCAGCCAAGGCACGATGCGAAAGGTGCTCGATGCGCTGACTGCGGAAAAGGTGCTGGAGCGGCATCAGGGCAAGGGCACGTTCATCGCGGAAAACACGCAGGAGCGGGCACTGTTCCGGTTCTTCCGCATGGTGCGCGCGGACGGTTCCCGCGTCACGCCCGATTGCGGCGCCGAGACCGTGAAGGTGCGGGCCTCGCGCGCGGTCGAGCAGCAGAAGCTCGATCTCGAAAAGGGCGACCGGGTTGTCGAGATCCGCAGGATTCGCCTGCTCGAAGGAAAGCCGGCAATCCGCGAGACGATCGTTCTTCCGGCGGCGCTCTTCCCCGGTATCGAGGCACGCCAGCCGCTGCCGAACACGCTCTATTCGCTCTACCAGACCGATTTCGGGGTCAACATCGTCGCCGCCAACGAGAGGCTTGGCGCCGAAATCGCGGACGCGGAGGATCACAAGCTGCTCGGTGCGCCCGTGGGCGCGCCGCTGCTCACCATTGACCGGATCGCACTGTCGCTTCAGGACCGCAAGGTGGAATGGCGTCTCAGCCGCGTCTACGCGCCGCATCTCGCCTACGCGATCACGCTCAGCTAGGTCGGCACCCGGTCAATTCTGCGTCAGCCCCCCGTCGACGATGAAGTTGGCGCCGGTGCAGCCCGCGCTCTCGTCGGAGCCGAGGAACAGCGCCATGCGCGCGACGTGCTCGCCGGTCAGCCGGAATTTCAGGCCCTGCAGTTCAATGAATTGCCTGTCGAGTTCGGGCGTCAGCCACAGCGCTTTCTGGCGCTCGGTGAGGATCGCGCCGGGCACGATGCAGTTCACGCGGATGCCCGCGCTCCCGACCTCGCGCGCCAGCGTGCGGGTGAGGCCGTTGATCGCCGCTTTCGCGGTCGAATAGCCGGCCATGCCCGGCCGCCCGCGCATCCATGATACGGAGCCCATCATCACGATCGACCCGCCGCCGCGCGCCGTCATGCCCGGCACCACGGCCTGCACGGCGAAGAACTGGTGGTCGAGGTTGAATGCCAGCATCCGCCGCCAGTCCTCCGGCTCGATCTCGCCGAGCGCCTGCCGGTCGTCCTTGCCGGCGTTGTTGACGAGCACACCGATGCCGTCCTGCTCGGCCTCGATGATTGCCACGGTTTCGCGAAGCGCGGCGATGTCCGTCAGGTCGCAGGCATGGAAGCGTGCGCCCGTGCGTTCGGCGACCGCGTGCCCTCCCGCCTTGTCGATGTCGATGAAGGCGACGCGCGCGCCCTGCGCCGCGAACGCCTCGACGATCGCTTCGCCGATCCCCGAGGCGCCGCCGGTGACGAGCACGGAGCGGCCTTGAAGCGAGGCATAGCGGGCGGAGGCATAGTCTGCGGTCATGCGGCGGTCCGTTTGAAGGGGGTGGCGGGAAGGCCTGCGACGTCGACGGGCATGGCGTGCAGCGCGCCGCCGCTCTCGCCGCCCACGGTGGTGAGGAACAGCGTCTTCATGTCGGGACCGCCGAACGCGGGCATCGTCGTGCCGCGCACGCTGGCCGGGTACTCGGCCATCAGCCGCCCGTCCGGGTCGTAGCGCTGCACGCGGCCCCCGGCATAGAGCGCGGTCCAGTAGCATCCCTCCGCGTCCACTGCCGCGCCGTCGGGGCGGCCGCGGTCGGGCGCATCGGGGTCGAGCCTCGCGAACACGCGCCGGTTCGCGATCTCGCCGGTCTCGGGGTCGTAGTCGTGTCGCCACACGGTGAACCGCGGCGTGTCCGAATGATAGAGCGTGCACCCGTCCGGCGAGAAGGCGAGGCCGTTCGAGGTGAGCAGGCCGCCCACCAGCGGCACGAGGCCGCGTGCGTCACAGCGGTAGAGCGTCGCCGCGCCGTTCGCGCGCGTCTCGTCGACGGTGCCGACAAGCAGACGCCCCCTCGGATCGACGCACCCGTCGTTGAAGCGGCTCGTCCGCTGATCCTCCGGATTCTCCGCGAGACATTCGCGCTTCCGGCCGTCGTCATCGAGCAGCCAGATGCCCGAGCGCATCCCGGCGACGAAGCCGCCGCCTTCGGCGGGCTGGACGCAGCCGATATGCTCATCCACCGCGTCCGCGCGGTGCGCGCCCGTCACGGGATCGTACCGGTGCAGTGTCCGGCCGAGGATGTCGACGAAGAACAGCATCTGCCGTTCCGCCGACCAGACCGGGCTTTCGCCGAGTTCCGCTCCGATCTCGAGCACGGGTTCGAAACGTGTCATGCGATTCCGATCCTCATTTCTCCCGCGAGCGTTTCGCCGGGCGCGAGCACCGTCATTCCCGTATCGCTGCGGTTGATGGCGTTGGCGGCGTGTGTCACCGGCTCCGCCGCGATGAAGGGACGGTCTTCGGGTGCGAACAGGCGCAACCAGCGGAACACCGGATCGGCGCGCAGCACCGTATCGCCGATGCGGACAATCCCGTCCCACCCTTCGAAATCATTGTCGACACCGACGGCGTAGACGGGCGCGAGATCGCCGCGCGCCGGCAACATGTCCGGTCCGTTCCGCCAGCCTCTCGCGGCGTTGAAATCGGCACGGCTTGCGGGTGCGCGCGGAAAGAACGGATGGAAGCCGAACCCGGCGGGCGCGGCAACTGCGTCCGTATTGGTCAGCGCGATGCGGATGGAAAGCCCGTCTTCCAGCGCGATCTCCTGAACGGCGCGGAACGGGAACGGCCAGTCCGCGTCGCCCGCGTGCCGAAGCGCGAGCCTGACGCGCGTCGGCGATGCCGCTTCCACCTGCCACGCGCGCTGCCAGCCGACACCGTGGAGCGAATGCGGATGGTCGCCGAAGTTGCGCCTGAGCTGCCAGCGCCGACCGCCGAATTCGAAGGCCGCATCGGCAATGCGGTTGGCGTAGGGAAGCATCGCGTAGCAGGCCATGCGGCGCACGTCGCCGCTCAGCACCGCATCGTCCGGCGTCTCGCGCAGCACGGGGGCGCTGCCGCGGCGCAGCGATGCAATCGCGCCGCCCGCGCCCGGCACGACCGTCGCCGCCCACGCGCCGGCCCGAAGGGCGATGACGCTCAATATGCGGCCTCGCCGGTGGGGGCGGGCGTTTCGCCGCGCAGCGCCGCCTGCCATTCGGCGGCGCGGCCGGTCATCATCGCCATGTCGGACGCGACCGCCGCGAACGTGTAGCCGTAGCCGATGAAGCGCCGCACCATGTCCGGGTTCGGCCCCACGATGCCGATGGGCTTGCCCGCCGCGCGCGCGGCCCTGGCGGCGTCCGCGATCGCTGCCTGCACGTCGCCGTGCGCGATGTCGCCGAGATGGCCCATCGCGGCGGACAGATCGCCCGGCCCCACGAACAGCGCATCGACGCCCGGCACGGCCGCGATCTCGGCGAGGCGGGAAACCGCGCCCGGCGTTTCCAGCTGCACGATCACCGCCACCTCGTCGTTCGCCCGGCGCAGATAGTCCGGCACGCGGCCGTAGCGCGACCCCCGGTGAACCGCGGCGACGCCGCGCACGCCCTCCGGCGGATAGCGCGTGTACGAAACCGCTTTCAGCGCTTCGTCCGCCGTCTCCACGAACGGCACCATCAGCGTCCGCGCGCCGGCATCCATCACGCGCTTCACCAGAACCTGATCGTTCCACGCGATGCGGACGACCGGCTGCGCCGGCGTGCCCGAGATCGCGCGCAATATGTCCGCCGTCCCGGGCACGCCGATCGGCACGTGCTCCATGTCGACGACGAGGAAATCGAATCCGCAGAAGCCGAGCGCCTCCGCGGTCGAAGGCGCGCCGGACATCAGCCACGTGCCGATCGGCGTCTGCGCCGTGTCGGCAAGCGTGCGCTTGAAGGGATTGAGCGGTTCCATGTGCGGTCCTTCAGAAGATCGGCGGTTCCGGCGTCGGTGCGGTCCCGGCGAGGAAATCGAAATCGCAGCCCTGCGGCGCCTGCATCACGTGCGCGCGGTAGAGCGCGGCGTAGGAGCGTTCGTAGGGGGAGGGCGGCGGCGTCCATGCCGCGCGGCGGCGCGCGATCTCGTCCTCCGCCACCAGCATGTCGAGCGTGCCCGCGTCGGCGTCGAGCCGGATCATGTCGCCCGTCCGCACCAGCGCGAGCGGTCCGCCCACGGCGGCCTCCGGCGCGGCATGGACGATGCAGGCGCCGTAATGCGTGCCGGACATGCGCGTGTCGGAAATCCGCACCATGTCGCGCACGCCCGCGGCGAGCAGTTTCTTCGGAATCGGCAGGTTGCCCCACTCCGGCATCCCGGGTGCGCCAACCGGCCCGCCGCCGCGCAGGATCAGCACGCTGTCCGCATCCACGTCCAGCGCCGGATCGTCGATGCGCGCCAGCATGTCCGCATTCGAATCGAACACGATGGCGCGGCCCGTGTGCTTCAACAGGCGCGGGTCGGCGGCGCTCGATTTCATCACCGCGCCGTCCGGGCACAGGTTTCCCTTCAGCAGCGCCAGCGTGCGCCCGCGCGAGAGCGGCACCACGGGGGTGTCCGGCCTCCGGATCACATCGTCGTCGTAGCAGGGGGCGCCTTCGATGGCCTCGCCGAGCGTGCGGCCGGTGACGGTGATGGCGGAGAGGTCGAGTTCCCCGGCCAGCTTCGCGAGCAGCGCCGGAAGCCCGCCTGCGAAGAAGAAATCCTCCATCAGCGCATTGCCCGACGGAAACAGGTTCGCGCACACGGGAATCCGCGCCGAAACCGCGGCGAGATCGTCGAGTGTCAGCGCCACGCCCGCGCGCCCGGCCATGGCGATCATGTGGATCGCCGCGTTGGTCGATCCGCCGAGCGCCATGTAGGCGACCGCCCCGTTCAGGAACGATGCGCGTGTCAGGATGCGCGACGGGCGCAGGTCCTCGTCCACCATGGCGACGATCCGCTCGCCCGCCAGCGACGCCATGCGCTTGTGCCCGGAATCGATCGCCGGAATGCTCGACGCGCCGGGCAGGGTCAGCCCCATCGCATCGACGATCCCGGTCATCGTGGAGGCTGTGCCCATCGTGTTGCAGGTGCCGATCGAGCGCGTCATCCGCGATTCGAGATCGACCCAGTCGTCCTCGCTGATCGTGCCCGCGCGAAGCTCGTCCCAGTATGTCTTCGTGTGCGTGCCCGCGCCCGTCTTCACGCCGCGCCAGCGCCCGCTCGCCATCGGTCCCGCCGGGCAGAAGATCGTCGGCAGGTCCATGCTGATCGCGCCCATCAGCAGGCCGGGCGTGGACTTGTCGCAGCCGCCGAGCAGCACCGTCCCGTCGATCGGGTGGGAACGGAGCAGTTCCTCCGTCTCCATGGCGAGGAAGTTGCGGTAAAGCATGGTGGACGGTTTCACCATCACCTCGCCCACGGAGAGCGCGGGAAGCTCGACCGGATAGCCGCCGGCGCGCAGCACGCCGCGCTTCACGGCTTCGGCGACGTCGCGCAGGTGGATGTGGCACGGGCTCATCTCGCTCCACGTGTTCACGATGGCGATGACCGGCCGCCCCATGAACTCCTCGCGCCGTAATCCCATCTGCTGCGTGCGCTGCCGGTGCGCGAAGCCGCGCATGTCCGCCGATGCGAACCAGCGCGCGCTGCGAAGCGGTCTCCCCTCGGTCATTCGTCTCGTCCAACTCTTGTATAGGACCGGAGCAGACCGGGGGCGCGGCCTTCTGTCAACGCCGTTCTTCCGCCCGTTCCGCTTGTCCCGTCGATACCCCCTTGCAAGGAGTCATTCAATCTGTATTGTTATGTCTTATATAAGAGTCAATCGAGAGGGGATGGATATGGGTGCGCCCCACCTGCTTGTGCATCACAAAAAGGATAATGTCGGCGTGGTCGTCGTCGAAGGGCTGACGGCGGGGACCGACATGCTGTGCGTCGTCACGGAGGACAACAGCGATTTCAGGGCGGCGGCGAAGCAGGACGTGCCGATCGGCCACAAGATCGCGCTCGCCGATCTCGATGTCGGCGACACGGTCATCAAGTACGGTGAGGATATCGGCCGCATCGTTGCGCCGGTCGCGAAGGGCGAGCACGTCCACACGCACAACCTCAAGACGAAGCGCTGGTAGGTAAAGGCAACACCATGACTCTGTCCGAAAAAACGATCTGGGGCTATCGGCGCGAGAACGGCCGCGTCGGCGTGCGCAACCACGTCGCCATCCTGCCGCTCGACGATATTTCCAACGCCGCCTGCGAAGCGGTCGCCGCGCACATTCAGGGTACGATCGCACTGCCGCACGCCTATGGCCGCCTGCAATTCGGCGAGGATCTCGAGCTGCATTTCCGCACGATGATCGGCACCGGCTCCAATCCCAATGTCGCCGCCTGCATCGTCATCGGCATCGAGGAAGGCTGGACGCAGAAGATCGTCGACGGCATCGCCGCCACCGGGAAGCCGGTCGCCGGTTTCTGGATCGAGGGCAACGGTGATATCGCCACCGTCGCCGCCGCCTCGCGCAAGGCGAAGGAATTCGTGCACTGGGCCTCCGGGCAGGTGCGCGTCGAATGCCCGCTCGCCGATCTCTGGGTCGCGGCGAAATGCGGCGAATCCGATACGACGACCGGCCTCGCCTCGTGTCCCACGGTCGGCAACATGTACGACAAGCTGATCCCGCTCGGGCTCTACGGCTGCTTCGGCGAAACCTCCGAGCTCACCGGCGCCGAGCATCTCGCGGCGGCACGCGCGGCATCGCCCGAGATCGCCGGCAAGTTCATGAAGACATGGACGGCCTACCAGACGGACGTGATCGAGGCGCACAAGACCTCCGACCTTTCGGACAGCCAGCCCACCAAGGGCAATATCGCGGGCGGCCTCACGACGATCGAGGAAAAGGCGCTCGGCAATCTCGAGAAGATCGGCAAGAAGACGAAGTATATCGACGTCCTCGAACCCGCCGAGGCGCCCGCGAAGGGGGCAGGCCTCTACTTCATGGACACCTCGTCCGCGGCGGCCGAATGCTGCACGCTGCAGGCCGCGGCCGGCTATGTCGTCCACATCTTCCCGACCGGGCAGGGCAACGTCATCGGCAATCCGATCATGCCCGTCATCAAGGTGACGGGAAATCCGCGTACCGTCCGGCTGATGAGCGAGCACATCGACGTGGACGTCTCCGGCATCGTGCGCCGCGACATGACGATCGACCAGGCGGGCGACGTGCTCATCGACATGATCCAGCGCACGGCGAACGGCCGGTTGACGGCGGCGGAGGCGCTGGGTCACCGTGAGTTCGTGATGACGAAGCTCTACCGAAGCGCATGAGCGGCAAGCGTATCGAGGTCCGGGAGGCGCGGCGGCTCGCCGAGGCCGCGCTGGTCGCCGCCGGGGCGTCCTCCGAAAGCGCTGCGGTCACGGCGCGGGCGCTCGTCGCCGCGGAGGTCGACGGCCAGCCCGGTCATGGCCTCTCGCGTGTGGCGAGCTATGCGCTGCAGCTGCGCGCGGGCAAGGTCGACGGCAAGGCGCATCCGGTCGTCACCGCGACCGCGCCCGCCGCGCTCGGCATCGACGCGCGGAACGGCTTCGCTTATCCCGCGATCGAGCTTGCCATCGCCCGGCTCGTGCCGATGGCGCGGGCGTCGGGCATCGCGGCGGCGGGCATCCGGGGCTCGCATCATTTCGGGCAGGCCGGGCGCCACGTCGAGCGGTTGGCCGACGAAGGGCTGATCGCCATCGCCTGCGCCAACTCGCCGCGCGCCATGGCCTTCCACGGCGGCCGCAGGCCCATGCTCGGCACCAACCCCATCGCCTTTGCCGCGCCGGTCGCGGGCCGCCCGCCGCTCGTCGTCGACATGGCGCTTTCGGCGGGCGCCCGCGCGCGCATCATCGCGGCGAAGACGTCGGGCCAGCCGATCCCGCCGGGTTGGGCGGTCGATGCCTACGGGCAGCCGACGACCGATGCGGCGGCGGCGCTCGATGGCGCCCTGCTCCCTGTCGGCGGCGCGAAGGGCAGCGCGCTCGCGCTGATGGTCGAGATTCTGGTGGGCGCGCTTGCGGGCGGGGCCTACGGGTGGGAGGCGAGTTCGCTGTTCGACGGCAACGGCGGTCCGCCGCGGCTGGGGCATCTGCTGATCGCGATCTCGCCGGAGGCGTTCGGCCACACGGGCTTCGCCGCGCGTATGGATGCGCTGCTGGCGGCGGTGGCGGGCGAAGCGCCCGCGCGGCTTCCCGGCGACAAGCGGCTGGAGGGACGGATGCGTGCCGCGACGGCGGGGATCGAAATCCCGGCGTCCCTCTATGCCGAGCTTTGCGAGCTCTCGGGCACGACGGCGGCGGCATGAGCGATATCGTCATCACCGAATTCATGGACGAGGCGGCCGTCGCGTCGCTTGCCGGGCGCGACGTGCTCTATGATCCGACGCTCGTCGATCGGCCTGACGATCTGCTTGCCGCGCTCGCGGATTGCCGTGCGCTCGTCGTCCGCAATCGCACGCAGGTGCGCGGCGATCTTCTGGCTGCCGCGTCGCGCCTCAGGATCGTCGGCCGCCTCGGGGTCGGGCTCGACAACATCGACGTCGCCGCCTGCGCGGCGCGCGGCGTCGCGGTGCGTCCGGCGACGGGCGCCAACGATCTCGCGGTCGCCGAATATGTGATCACCGCCGCGCTGATGCTGCTGCGCCGCGCATGGTTCGCCAGCGCCGCCGTGGCCGCGGGCGAATGGCCGCGCATGGCGCTGATCGGGCAGGAGGCGGAGGGCAAGACGCTCGGCCTCGTCGGCTTCGGCGCCATTGCCCGGCTGACGGCGGCGAAAGCGCGCGCGCTCGGCTTTAAGGTCGTTGCCCATGATCCGCTGCTGGCCGCCGACCATCCCGCATGGGCGGGCGTGAGACGCCTTGATCTACCGTCACTCCTCGCGGCGAGCGATGTCGTCAGCCTGCATGTCCCGCTCACCGCCGACACGCGGCGGATGATCGACGCGGCGGCGATCGAAGCGATGAAGCCGGGCGCGATCCTCGTCAACGCGGCGCGCGGCGGCGTGGTGGACGAGGCCGCGCTCGTGGCCGCGCTGCGCGAGGGGAAACTCGGCGGCGCGGCGTTCGACGTGTTCGAGACGGAGCCGCTCGCCGCGGCGGACGGCGCGGCGTTCGCAAGTGTGCCGAACCTCGTCCTCACGCCGCATATCGCGGGGGTGACGGAGGAGTCGAACGCGCGCGTCAGCTTCGTCATCGCGGAGGCCGTGGCGGCGGCGCTGGACGCGTGATCGCGGCGGCGGGCGAAGCGCCGCGCCGCTGGCTCGCGGCCGGCCAGTCGCTGATGCCCGGCCTCCTCGCCGTCGCGATCGTGACGCTCGCCGCGACCTATCTGTCCGATCATTACGGGGCGCCCGCCATCGTGTTCGCGCTGCTGCTCGGCATGGCGCTCAACACGCTCTCGGCGGAGGCGCGCTACACGCCGGGCATCGCCTTCTCGGCGCGCACGCTGCTCAGGATCAGCGTCGCGCTGCTCGGCCTCAGGATCACCTTCCAGCAGATCGGCGCGCTCGGCTGGTCGACCGCCGCGATGGTGCTGTTCGCCGTTGCCGGGACGATCGGCTTCGGCTGGTGCCTCGCGCGCGCGATGAAGACCGATTCCCGCTTCGGCGTTCTCTCGGGCGGCGCGGTCGGCATCTGCGGCGCGTCGGCGGCGATGGCGATCGCGTGCGCGTGGCCGCGCCGCGACAGCGAGCGCGATACGGTGATCGTCATCGCCTGCATCACCTCGCTCAGCACGATCGCGATGCTCGCCTATCCCGCGCTCGCGGTCGCGGCGGGCCTCGACCATCAGGAGATCGGCCGCTTCCTCGGCGGCTCCATCCACGATGTCGCGCAGGTGGTGGGCGCGGGGTTCACGGTCTCGCCGGAAACCGGGGACACCGCCACGATCGTCAAGCTGATGCGCGTCGCCCTGCTGCTGCCCGTGGTGCTGCTGATCAGCATGGGCGCCGCGCGTTTCGCGCGCGGTGACATGGACGGCGCCGCCCGCGTCACGCCGCTTCCCGCTTTTCTCGCCGTCTTCGTCATCCTCGCGGGTGCGAACGGCATGGGCATCGTTCCGGCATGGATGGCGACTGCGCTCGGCGAGGCGTCGCGCTGGCTGCTGGTGATGTCGGTGGCCGCGCTCGGCATCAAGACCTCGGCGCGCGACCTGATCGCGGCGGGGCGCACGGCGGTCGTGATGGTCGCGGCCGAAACGCTGTTCATCGCGGTCTTCGTGCTCGCGTGGATCGAACTCGGCGGCTAGCTTTCGGGATACCGGGCAGCGCGTGCGGCAGAACATGCGACGTCCCGCAGGGGAGGATGGAATGAACGACGCCAACACCGCAGCGCCCGCCGTCACCCCCGGCTATCGGCGCTATGCGCTGTCGGTGCTGCTCGTCATCTATATCCTGAATTTCCTCGACCGGCAGATCATCGCCATTCTCGCCGAGCCGATAAAGCACGATCTCGGCCTTGCCGACTGGCAGCTCGGCGTGATGACCGGCCTTGCCTTCGCGCTGTTCTACACGGTGCTCGGCATCCCGATCGCGCGGCTCGCCGAGCGCGGCAACCGGCCGCTCATCATTGCCTGTGCGGTCGGGGCGTGGAGCGGTTTCACCGTACTCTGCGGTTTCGCGCAGAACTTCGTGCAGCTCGTGCTGGCGCGTGTCGGCGTCGGCGTCGGGGAGGCGGGCTGCACGCCGCCCGCGCATTCGCTGATCACCGATTACACGCCGCACGAGAAGCGCGCCTCGGCGCTCGCCTTCTATGCGCTCGGCACACCGATCGGCGGCCTCATCGGCATGGCGATGGGCGGGCTCATCGCCGATGCGTGGGGCTGGCGCGCGGCCTTTCTGGTCGCGGGCGCGCCCGGCGTCCTGATGGCGATCGTTGCGGCGACGACGCTCACGGAGCCGCGAAAGAAGCTCGCCGCCGATCTCGCCGCAAAGCGCGCGGCGGGACCGAGTTTTTCCGAGGCTATGGCGGAGATCCGCAGCAAGCGCGCCTTCTGGCTGATCGCGTTCGGCGCGGCGATCAAGGCGTTCATCGGCTACGGCGCGGCGGCGTTCCTCGCGCCGTTCTTCTTTCGGAACCACGCGGCGGAACTGGAAACCATCGCCACGGGATTCGGCCTCGGCGTCGCCGGGTTCCTCGGCCTCGCGCTCGGCCTCGTGCTCGGCGTCACGGGCGCGATCGGCACGTGGCTCGGCGGCCAGCTCGCGGACCATTACGGCGCGCGCGATCTTCGCCACTATGTCGGCATACCGGCGATCTCGACGCTGATGGGGATTCCCTTCTACATCGTCGGCCTCTCGGTCGATTCCGCCGTGCTTGCGCTCGTGCTGCTCGCGTTTCCGCCGGCGCTCAACACGCTCTGGTACGGGCCGGGCTATGCTGCCGTGCAAGGGCTCGTGCGGCCGCAGACGCGCGCGACGGCGACCGCGGTGCTGCTGTTCGTCATCAATCTCATTGGGCTCGGCCTCGGCCCGCTCGGCGTCGGCGCGATCAGCGATTTCATCAGCGGGCCTCTTGGCCTCGGCGCGGCGGAAGGGGTACGCTGGTCGCTGATGATATTCACGTTGTTCGGCGCGGTGGCTTCCGGCCTGTTCTGGCTGGCCCGGCGCACGATCCGGGAGGAGATGGTCAGTTGACGGTTGCCGGCATCGCGCTTCCCCGCATTCTCAGGATCGGCGGCGGCGCCTCGCAGCAGCTTGCCGAGGTGCTGGGCGCGCTCGGCGTCTCGCGGCCGCTCGTCGTCACCGATGCGTTTCTGGCCGGGCAGGGCATGGTCGAGCGGCTGCTGGACGGGCTGCGCGCGGCGGGGATCGCCGCGCGCGTGTTCACGGAAACGGTGCCGGACCCGACCGTCGCCTCGATCGAGGCGGGTCTCGCCTTCCTGAAGGAGGGCGACCACGACTGCGTCGTCGGCTTCGGCGGCGGCAGCCCGCTCGACAGCGCCAAGGCGATCGCCATGCTCGCCGTCCACGGCGGCGCGATGGCCGACTACAAGGTGCCGCACGTGCAGGATGCGCTGGGTCTGCCGGTGATCGCGATCCCGACGACAGCGGGCACGGGCTCCGAGGCGACGCGCTTCACGATCGTCACCGATGGCGAAACCGACGAGAAGATGCTCTGCGCGGGCCTTGCCTATCTGCCGGTCGCGGCGCTCGTCGATTATGAACTCACGCTCGGCAAGCCGCGGCGGCTCACCGCCGACACGGGCATCGATCTGCTCACCCACGCGATCGAGGCCTATGTGTCGCGCAAGGCCAATCCGTTCAGCGACGGCATGGCGCTGTCGGCGATGCGCCTGCTCGCGCCCAACATCCGCCGCGTCTGCGCCGATCCCGGCGACCGCCCGGCGCGCGAGGCGATGATGCTCGGCGCGATGCAGGGCGGCATCGCCTTCTCGAACAGCTCGGTCGCGCTCGTCCACGGCATGAGCCGCCCGATCGGCGCGCATTTCCACGTGCCGCACGGGCTTTCGAACGCCATGCTGCTGCCCGCCGTCACGGCATGGACGGCGCCCGCCGCCATGACCCGTTACGCCGATTGCGCGCGGGCGATGGGCGTTGCGGAGGACGGGGAGGGGGACCAGTCGGCGGTCGCGCGCCTGCTCGGGGAACTGTCCGCGCTCAACCGCGATCTCGACGTGCCGTCACCGGCCGCATGGGGCATCGACGCAGCGCGCTGGAACGATCTCGTGCCCTTGATGTGTACGCAGGCGCTGGCCTCGGGTTCCCCCGCGAACAATCCCCGCGTGCCCGGCGAGGCGGAGATGGCGGTGCTTTATGCGCGGGCTTGGGAAGGCTCGGCCTGATCGAGACAGGCGCGGGCCGCGGCCCTGATGTCTTCGGCCAGTCCCGCGACGATGTCCGGCGTCGGGCCGATGTCGGGTTCCAGCATCACGAAACTGTAGGCGATTGGCGGCGCGATGGGCCGCACGACGAGGCCGAGACGCGTGAACAGCCGCGCCGAAAACGGCTCGGCGATGGCGACGCCGAGCCCGGCTTCCACGAACGCATAGAGCGCCTGCGACTGCTGCGTTTCGAGCCGCCGCCGCACCGACACGCCCGCGGCCGCGAGCGCCGCGTCGATCCCGTCCCAGAGCGCGTCGGCCTCGTGCATCGGGCCGATGAATTCCTCGCCGTCCAGATCGGCGAGCGCGATGCTGTCCTTCGCGGCGAGCCGGTGGCCTGCGGGCAGCAGGCAGAGATAGTCGGCGGAGACCAGCGGCGTCACGCGAATGCCGTCGCGCGGCGGTGCGGCGACGCCGATGCCGAGGTCGGCCTGGCTCAGGAACACGCGGTCCTCGATGGCGCGCTGGCCGAGCGCCTCGACCGTGAGGCGCACGTCCGGGTGGCGTTCCCGGAAGCGCGCGATCACCGGCGGCAGCACGGTCGCCGCGATCGCGGTCAGCGCCGCGATGCGGACGGTGCCGACGGGATGCGCGCGAATCCGCCGCGCCGCCTGATCGAGCAGGTCCAGCCCCACGAAGCTGCGCCGCACGGTGTCGAACAGCATGTGCGCCTGCGCGGTCGGGTATATGCGCCCGGCGCGCCGTTCGAACAGGCTGAACCCGACGGCGTGCTCGAGGTCGGCGATCAGGCGGCTCACCGAGGGTTGGCTGATGTTGAGCATCGCCGAGGCGGCCGTCACCCCGCCGCTCAGCATCACCGCCCTGAAGGCCTCGACCTGACGCATCCGCATAAGGCCATAGTATGCACGTATGGACTCCCCAATCAATTCGATTGGATACGATGGGCGAAACGCGCGATTCTCGTTTCAAACGAATCAAGGCCTTGGGAGAGTGGGTGATGGATTTCTCGGCGCAGCGGGAGCAGTTCGCGAGGGAAGGCTACGCGGTTTTCGAGCGGGTCCTCGAAGGTCCGATGCTCGACATGCTCCGCGAGCAATGCGGCAGGATCATCGAAAAGGAAGATGCGCGACTCGACGCGCTCGGCGTCGACGTCGACGGCATCACGCATCGCGGCACGCGCTATTTCGCCGGCGAGTGCCAGCGCCAGCAGCCGGAGCTGCGCGACATGCTGTTCAGCGACACGATGGCGGAAATCTGCCGGGCGACGCTCGGCGACGAGGCCTATTTCTTCTACGACCAGTTCGTCGTGAAGGGGCCGGACAAGGGCCTCGCGTTCAGCTGGCATCAGGATTCCGGCTATGTCGTGGGGAACGGCGGCCCGGCGGATCACAAGCCTTACCTCACCTGCTGGTGCACGCTCGACGATACGACGGTTGCGAACGGCACGGTCCGCCTGCTGCCCTTTTCGCAGAAGCCGGAGGCACGCGCGGGCATCGTTCCGCATGTGCGCCAGCCCGGCACGAACGATCTCGTTGCCGATACGGGCGGTGCGGAAGGCATCACGGTCGAGGTCCCGGCGGGAAGCGTCGTGGCCTTTTCGAGCCTCGTGCTGCACGCGACGGGTCCCAACACGACGCCTGACATGCGCCGCATCTACCTCGCGCAATATTCGCCCGAGGTCATCCTCAACCCCGGCACGCGGCATCTGCGCCGCAATGCCATCCCGATCCTGCGCGGCGGCAAGCAGGTCACGCGGCACTAGAGCCTGAACCGATCGCGGTCTGGGGCATCCGGATCGCGACAGCGTGGCGTCAGCTATGGCGGGCATAGGGGGCATAAGGGGGAAAATATGCTGCTCGTTACTGCTCTCATCGCATCGCTTGCTGCTTCGGCGGCTCCGGAAACGCCTGCTGCCGGAAAGGGGGCTGCGAACAGCTTCGCGCGCACGGCGGATGAGCGCGAAGGCGCGCTCGACAGCTTCACCAACACGGGCACGGACGACCCTGCCGCGCTGCTGAAGCATCTCCAGCAGGAGATCTACGTCAACCAGCAGCTCGCGATCCTCACCCAGTTCCGGCTCGACTATTCGGACCGCATCCGGCTGTCGACGGAGTACGTGAACAGCGACGGCGAGCTGATCCCGACGCACGTGTTCACGCCGGTCAAGGCATCGACCGCGCGCCGCCCTGCCGTGGTGATGGTGCACGGCGGCTTCCACGAACGGCTGGAGCCGTCGTGGTTCCCGCTCATCGAGGCGGTGGTGGAGGCGGGCTATGTCGTGCTGTTCCCGGAATACCGGGGCAGCCGCGGCTACGGCGACGCGATCTACCAGAACGACTACGGCAACACCGATGTCGCCGACGTGCTGGCGGCGGCGCGCTACGCGGCGACTCGTCCTGACATCGACGGCGGCCGCATCGGCATCCTCGGCCAGAGCCGCGGCGGCATGGTGACGCTGCTCGCCATCGAGCGCGCGCCCAAGCAGTTCAAGGCGGCGGTGGACATCGTGGGCCTCACCGACTTCGTGGCCTACATGTCCTACAAGCCCGACTATCGCCGCAAGGAGATCGCCGAGACCAACCCCGGCTTCAAGGGCAAGCTCCCGCACGAGAACCTGCCCGCCTACATCAACGTGTCGCCGATCAACTTCGTCGACAGGATCGAGGCGCCGGTGCTGGTGCTCGCCACGAGCGGCGACAAGATCGTGCCGCACACGATCCATACCGGCAGGCTCATCGACGCGCTGAAGGCGAACGGCAAGACCTACGAGGCCAAGATCTACGACGAGGCCCCCGGCGGCCATGTCTTCATGAAGGGCGCGACACCCGAGCGCGACGACGCGCTGAAGCGCATCGTCGCGTGGTTCAACCGCTGGATGGGGCCGGCGCGTTAGGCGCAGGCCTCGGCCTCCATGCCGAAGCGATCGAGGAAGCAGGCGAGGCGCCAGATGGTGTCCTCGCGTGAGGTGTTCTCCGGCGGTCTGCCGAGCATGAACCGGATCGGCAGATTGCAGAGCAGTATGGCGAGATAAAGCTCCGCCGCCTGGCGCGGGCGGTCGATGCGTGCAAGGCCGTTCGCGTTCCAATGCTCGAAGAGGCTTGCGATACGGGCAACGTACTTCATCTGCATGTCGCGGTCGAAGGCCTCGCCGAAGTCGGGATCGGTGAGGCTTTCCGTGATGACGAGGCGCATGAAGGCGATCTTGCGCGGCGTTGTTGCAAAGGCGAGATAGCTTATGGCGAACTCTTCCAGAATGCGCCGCGGCGGCAATCCGTTTGCCAGCAGCGTATCCAGGTCTTTGAGGCTTTCGTCGGTGTTGCGGTCCACCACCGCGCGCAGCAGCCCCTGCTTGTTGCCGAACATCTGGTAGATCGTGGCGAGCGAGCCGCCTGAGCGCTGCACGATCGCGCTGAGGCTGACGCACGGGTAGCCGTGTTCGAGGAACAGCACCTCCGCGGCGTCGAGGATCGCCTGGCGGCGGACGGTGCGGCGCTCGTCCTGTGTCATGCGCGGCGTATCTGGCTGATCTGCCTCTGCGTTCATGCTATTCTGGCGTTCCCCATGCTGATCTTGTCTTTGGTGGTTGACCTGTAATGTACGTTACACTACACGCCTTGACAAGATCGGCGCCGACGGCGTCCCGATTCCATTCCCCGCGACGGAGTTCTCATGCGTAACAACCGATGGCTGGCGGCAGCGGCACTGGCCGCCTGCGTGTGGCTTGCAGCCTGCGCGGACGATGCGCCCCCTGCGCCGCCGCCGCCCGAGGTCGAGGTCGTCACGGTCCGGCCGCAGCCGATCGCGAACGTGATCGAGCTGCCGGGGCGCGTGCAGGCGATCCGCACGGCGGAGGTGCGCGCGCGCGTGGACGGCATCATCGAGCGCCGCCTGTTCGACGAGGGCACGGACGTGAAGGCGGGGCAGGCGCTGTTCGCCATCGACCCGCGCGAGATGACGGCGGCGCTGAACGCCGCGCAGGCGGCGCTCGCCCGCGCGCAGGCGACCTCGGCGAACGCGGCGCAGGACCTTCAGCGCTACGAAGGGCTGATCGCGGACCAGGCGATCAGCAAGCAGGAATACGACGCGGCCGTGGCGCGGCTGGGCACGGCGCAGGCCGATGTCGATCAGGCGCGCGCGCAGGTCGAATCGGCGCGGCTCAGCCTCGGCTACGCGACCGTGCGCGCGCCGATCGCGGGCCGCGCGGGCCGCGCGCAAGTGACCGAAGGCGCGCTGGTCAGCGCCTCGCAGGGCACGCTGCTCACCACGATCGAGCAGATCGCTTCGATCTACGTGAATTTCTCCCAGTCGAGCTCCGACCTGCTGGCGATCCGCCGCGACATCGCGGGCGGCAAGCTGCACATCCCGGAGCTCGGCCGCTGGGACGTGAAGCTGATCCTCGAGGACGGCACGACCTACGACCAGATCGGCCATATCGACTTCCTCGACCTCTCGATCGACGAGGCGACGGGCACGGCCGCGCTGCGCGCCGAGTTCCCGAACCCGAGGCAGCTGCTGCTGCCCGGCCAGTTCGTGCGCGCGCAGATCGGCGCCGGGACGCGGGCGAACGGCATCCTCGTGCCGCAGCGCGCGGTCAGCGTCACCGAAGCCGGGGGCAGCGTGTTTGTGATCGGCGCCAAGGATGTCGCCGAGGCGCGCATCGTGAAGCTCGGCGGGATTCAGGGCGGAAGCTGGGTGATCGAGGACGGGCTGCGCGCGGGCGACCGCGTCGTGGTGAGCGGCCTTCAGGGCGTTCGCCCCGGCCAGCCGGTCCGCATCGCGGGCGCCCCGCCGAAAGAGGCCGCCCGGAAGGCTGCCGGCTCCCAATGACCCCGCGTTTCTTCATCGACCGCCCGGTCTTCTCGTGGGTGCTCGCGCTCTGCATCACGCTTGCGGGCGTGCTGGCGCTGCGCGGGCTTCCGGTCGAGCAGTATCCGTCGGTCGCGCCGCCCTCGCTGACGATCCAGCTCACCTATCCCGGCGCCGATGCCGCGGTGCTCGAGCAGAACGTCACGCAGGTCATCGAGCAGCAGCTGAACGGCGTCGAGGGCTTCCTCTACATGTCGTCGACCAGCCTCTCGAACGGCACGGCGGAAATCCACGTCACCTTCCGCACCGGCACCGACATCAACGAAGCGCAGATGGAGGTGCAGAACCGCCTGCGCCGCGTCGAGCAAAGGCTTCCCGAGGAGGTGCGCCGCCAGGGCATTTCCGTCGCCGAGGCCAACGCCGGCTTCCTGCTCATCGTCGGCCTGCAATCGAAGAGCGGCGAAACCCCCGCGCTCGATCTCGGCAACTTCGCCAACAGCCGCGTCGTCGACGAACTGCGCCGCGTCTCGGGCGTCGGCGAGGTGCAGGTGTTCACGCCGCCCTACGCCATGCGCATCTGGCTCGATCCGCAGAAGCTCGCGAACTACCGCCTTTCGGCGGCGGAGGCGCTCGCCGCGGTGCGCGAGCAGAACAGCCAGTCGCCGGGCGGCGCGCTCGGCGACCGGCCGCTCGCGAACGGCAGCGAGCTCAACGCCACGATCGTCACGCAAAGCCGCTTCACCAATCCCGAGCAGTTCGCGGCGATCATCCTGCGCGCCAATCCGGACGGATCGGCGGTGCGCCTGCGCGACGTCGCGCGCGTCGAGCTCGGCGCGCAGAACTACCTGTTCGATTCCGAGCTGAACGGAAATCCGGTGGCCGGCATCGCCGTGCAGATGACGCCCGGCGCGAACGCGCTGGCCACCGCGCGCGGCGTCAACGCGCGTATGAAGGAGCTGGAGCGCAGCTTCCCCTCCGACATCACGTGGTCCATTCCCTACGACACGACGCCGTTCATCAACGTCTCCATCGACGAGGTGGTGAAGGCGCTCGCCGAGGCGATGGTGCTCGTCTTCCTCGTCATGTTCCTGTTCCTCCAGAACTGGCGGGCGACGCTCATCCCCACGATCGTCGTGCCGATCGCGCTTGCCGGCGCCTGCCTCGGCCTGTGGCTGTTCGGCTTCTCGATCAACGTGCTGTCGCTGTTCGGCATGGTGCTCGCCATCGGCATCCTCGTCGACGACGCCATCGTCGTCATCGAGAACGTCGAGCGCATCATGGCGGAGGAGCATCTGTCGCCCTACGAGGCGACCGTGAAGGCGATGGGCCAGATCACCTCGGCGATCATCGGCATCACGCTGGTGCTGATGGCGGTGTTCATCCCGATGGCGTTCTTCCCCGGCTCCACCGGGCAGATCTATCGCCAGTTCTCGGTGACGCTGATCGTCTCCATCGGCTTCTCGGCGCTGCTGGCGCTGACGCTGACGCCCGCGCTCTGCGCCACCTTCCTGAAACCGCACAGCGAGGTGAAGGACCGGCAGGGCCGGTTCGCGCAGGTGACGGGCGGCTTCTTCGACCGGTTCAACGCGTGGTTCTCCCGGTCGACGGATCGCTATCAGGGCACGGTCGGCAAGGTCCTGTCGCGACCGCTGCGCTGGCTCGGCGTGTTCGTCCTGCTGTTCGGGCTCACGGCGATCCTGTTCACGCGCCTTCCCGGCGGCTTCCTGCCCACCGAGGATCAGGGCAGCATCATCACCGCGATCCAGGCGCCTGCCGGTTCCACGCGCGAGCGCACCGAGGAAGCCATCGTTCAGGTGAAGGCCTTCTACGACGATCAGCCGCAGGTGCAGAACGTCTTCGTCGTGCGCGGCTTCAGCTTCTTCGGGCAGGGGCAGGGCAACGCCATCGTGTTCGTGAACCTGAAACCGTGGGACGAGCGCAAGGGCGCCGAGAACAAGGCGGACGCCATCGTCGGCCGGGCGATGGGCGCGTTCATGCAGATCAGGCAGGCGATGGTCTTTGCGCTCAATCCGCCCGCGATCCAGGAACTCGGCACGGCCGGCGGCTTCACGTTCAAGCTTCAGGATCGCGGCGGCCACGGGCACAAGGCGCTCGCCGCCGCGCAGGGCCAGTTGCTCGGCCTCGCCTCGCAGAGCACGGTGCTGTCGGGCGTGCGGCCGGAAGGCCAGCCGGACTCGCCGCAGCTCCGCGTGCTCATCGACCGCATCAAGGCGCGCGCGCTCGGGCTTTCGATCGGCGACGTGAACGACACGCTCGCCATCTCGTTCGGCAGCGCCTACGCGAACGACTTCACGCGCGACGGCCGCGTGCTGCAGGTGCTGCTGCAGGCCGATGCGCCGTTCCGGATGACGCCGCAGGACGTGCTCGACCTCAAGGTCCGCAGCGCCTCGGGCGACATGGTGCCGTTCGGCGCGTTCACGCAGGTGGAATGGACGGCGGGTCCGCAGCAGCTCCAGCGCTACAACGGCTATCCGTCGATGACGATCTCGGGCATGGCCGCGCCCGGCCGCTCGACCGGCGAGGCGATGGCGGAGATGGAGCGGTTCGCGGAGCAGCTTCCCGAAGGCTTCTCCTACGAATGGACCGGCATTTCCTACGAGGAGAAGCAGTCCGCGGGCCAGATCGGCCTGCTGCTCGGCCTGTCGCTCGTCGTCGTGTACCTGCTGCTCGCCGCGCTTTACGAAAGCTGGGCGGTGCCGGTGTCGGTGCTGCTGATCGTGCCGCTCGGCGTGCTCGGCTCGGTGCTGCTGACGGCGCTGCGCGGCCTCTCGGCGGACATTTATTTCAACGTCGGCCTCGTCACCATCATCGGGCTTGCCGCCAAGAACGCGATCCTCATCGTCGAGTTCGCGATCGAGGAGGAAGCCAAGGGCAAATCGCCGCTCGATGCGACGATGGAGGCGGTGAAGCTCCGCCTCAGGCCCATCATCATGACCTCGATGGCGTTCATCGGCGGCATGTTCCCGCTGTTCATCGCCAGCGGCGCGGGCGCGGCGAGCCGCCGCGCGGTCGGCACCGGCGTGATGGGCGGCATGATCACCGCGACGCTCATCGGCATCTTCCTGATCCCGCTGTTCTACTACGCGGTGCGCCGCTGGATCAGCCGGAGGCGCCCGCCCGCACCCGGCGAGCCCCGTCACCCGGAGATCGCGGAGACCGCCGATGCGTAAGCTGCTGCTGCTCTCCGCGCTGCTGGTGTCCGCGTCCGCGTGCCAGATGGCGCCGAAGCACGAGCGTCCGGCGCTCCCCACCGCCCCCGCCTATCCGCTGTCCCCGGACCCGGCGGACGGCACGCGCGCTGAAACCGTCGGCTGGCGCGATTTCTTCGCCGATCCGGCGCTTCGCACGCTGATCGGCACGGCGCTGGAGCGCAACCGCGACCTCGCCGTCTCGATCGCCCGCATCGAGGAGGCGCGCGGGCTCTACCGCATCCAGCGCGCCGACCGCCTGCCGACGCTCGCCGCGAGCGGGGAGGCGGCGCGAAGCCGGGGACAGGTCGTCACCCCGACCGGCGTGACCGTGGCGGAGCAGGACCGGTTTTCGGTCGGCGTCGGCGTTTCGGCGTTCGAGCTGGATTTCTGGGGCCGCGTCCGCAACCTCTCCGAAGCGGCGCGGTCTCAGTATCTCTCCACCGTGCAGGCGGAGCGCGCGTTCCGCCTCAGCCTCATCCGCGATGTCGCGACGACGTGGTTCGCGCTTCGCGAGACCGAGGAGCGCATCACGCTCGCCGAGGCGACGGTGAAGAGCCGCGAGGACGGCGTGCGGATCGCCCAGCGCCGTCTCGATGCGGGCGTCACCTCCGCGCTCGATTTCCGGCAGGCCGAATCGCTGTTGACGCAGGCGGAGACCGAGCTTGCCGGCCTCCGGCTCTCGCGCAGCCGGAACGCGAACTTCCTCGCCGTGCTCGTCGGCGGCGTGCTGCCGGAAACCGCGCAGCCGCTTCCGCTCGCCGAGCAGGACGGCTTCCCGAGGCTGGCGGCGGGCCTGCCGTCGGACCTCCTGACCTTGCGGCCGGACATCCTCGCCGCCGAGGAAACGCTTCGCGCCGCCCGCGCCAATGTCGGCGCGGCGCGCGCGGCGTTCTTCCCGACGATCTCGCTCACCGGCACACTCGGCTTCGCGTCGGGCGAGCTCGATTCGCTGTTCGAGAACGACAGCTTCAACTGGAGCGTCGGCCCGACGCTGAACCTGCCGATCTTCGATTTCGGCCGCCGCAAGGGCAACCTCACCGTCGCCGAGGCGCGCGAGGACATCGCGGTCGCCGGGTACGAACAGACCGTCCAGCTCGCCTTCCGCGAGGTGGCCGACGCGCTCGCGGGGCGTCGTTTCCTTGCCGAGCAGATGCTGGCGCAGATGCGCGCGACGGAGGCGCAGCGGCACATCGCGCAGCTTGCCCGCACGCGCTACCGCGAGGGCGTCGTCGGCTATCTCGAAGTGCTGGATGCCGAACGCAACCTGTTCGATGCCGAGCAGGCGCTGATCACTGCGAGCCGCGCCGTGCTCGACAATCGCGTCTCGCTCTACGTGGCGCTCGGCGGCGGACTGGTCGAGAGCGCCGCGCCCTGACGGCGCGCCGTCTTTGGGCTTGCACGCGGCGCGCTTCCTCTCCCAAAGAGAGGGCATGACGGTCGCCATTGACATCGGCTCCGATCGGTCCGGACAGCCCGTGCCGATCGACCTCCAGGAATTGCTTGCAACCCGCCTGCTCGTTCAGGGCAACTCGGGCTCGGGCAAGTCGCACCTGCTGCGCCGCCTGCTCGAGGAGAGTGCCGGCAGCGTCCAGCAGGTGGTGATCGACCCCGAGGGCGATTTCGTCACGCTCGCCGAGCCGTTCGGTCATTCGGTGATCGAGGCGGGCGACTACGGCGAGCGCGAGATCGGCCATTTCGCCGCGCGCGTGCGCGAGCACCGCGCGTCCGTGGTGCTCAACCTCGAGGACCTCGACGTCGAGGCGCAGATGCGCTGCGCCGCCACCTTCCTCTCCGGCCTGTTCGATGCCCCACGCGAGCAGTGGTATCCCGTGCTCGTTGTCGTCGACGAGGCGCAGCTCTTCGCGCCCGCGGGCGCGGGCGACGTGTCGGACGACGTGCGCCGCGCCTCGCTCGCCGCGATGACCAACCTGATGTGCCGGGGCCGGAAGCGCGGCCTTGCCGGCGTCATCGCCACGCAGCGCCTTGCCAAGCTCGCCAAGAACGTCGCCGCCGAGGCGTCCAACTTCCTGATGGGCCGCACCTTCCTCGACATCGACATGGCCCGCGCCGCCGATCTTCTCGGCATGGAGCGGCGGCAGGCCGAAGCGATCCGCGATCTCGAACGCGGCGCGTTCCTCGCGCTCGGCCCGGCCATCGCGCGCCGTCCCGTGCCCGTCCGCATCGGCCCGGTCCGCACGCAGGCGCGCGGCACCGGGCCGTCGCTCGCGCCGCTGCCGATGGATGCGGCGGAGGTGCGCGGCCTCATCTTCGCGCCCGTGCCCGAGGATGCGCCGCTCCCCGCGCCGCCGCCGCGCACGCCGGTTCCGGCCGAAACGCTGCTGCGCCGCGTCGCGCAGGACCTGCGCCCGGCGGCGCCCGTGCCGGAAGGCCCGCCGCCCGATCCCGAAGCGGTGGGCGCCATCGTCGCTGACGTGCTGGACGCCATGCTGGCGGAGGAGGGCGGCGAGCATCGCAGCCCGAGCGCGCTTTTCCAGGATTTCCAGGTGCGCTGCCGCATGGCGGGCCTCGCCGCGCCGCTCGACCTCGACGGCTTCAGCCGCCGCCTCTCCTGCGCCCGCGCCGGGATCGCGAACCCGGAGGGCGAGGACTGGCGCGAGGCGATGGCGCTCGCCGACACGCTGCCCGCCGAGATGGTCGGCGCGTTCCTGCTCATCGCCCGCGCCGCGCGCGAGCGTCTGCCCTGCCCGGAAGACACGGCCATCGCCGCCGTCTACGGCACGAGCTCGCTCGGCCGTGTCCGCCGCCTGCTCGGCTACATGGAGAGCACCGGCCTCATCGTCAGCCGCAGCGACCTTTCCGGCAACCGCACGATCGGCATCCCGCAACTCGGCTGCACGACCGCCCCCTCGGCGTCCTCCGGCCCGCGTGCAGTGCGGCGCAGGTCGGCGAACGGCTGAAGGGCCTCAGGCGAGCGGCCAGTTTTCCAGCGTCTCGACGAACTTCGACAGCCACGTGTTCGTCTGGTGGCCGTCGACGACGCGGTGGTCGATGGTGAGCGACACGTAGGCCATCGGCCGGATCTGGATCGTGTCGACGCCGCCCGCCTCGCGCACGACGACGCGCTTCTCGGTCTTGCCGATGCCGAGGATCGCCGATTGCGGCTGGCTGATGATGATCGGCGCGGCGAGCAGCGAGCCCGAGACGCCGTGGTTCGAGATCGTGAACGTGCCGCCCGAAACGTCGCCGCCGGAGAGCTTGCCGTCGCGCGCGCGCACCACGAGATCGGTGAGGCGCTGCGCGATGCCGAGCAGCGACAGCGCCTGCGCGCCGTGGACCACGGGGACGATCAGCCCCTTGTCGCCGAGCGCCGTGCCGACGCCGATGTTGACGGCGTCGTAGATCTCCAGCCGGTCGTCGAACCAGCGGCTGTTGATCGCGGGCGCGGCGCGCATCGCCTCCACGCAGGCGGCGATGAAATAGGCGGTGAAGGTGAGGTTCGCGCCGGATGCCGCGAACGCGTCCTTGTGCGCCTTGCGGTGCGCCATGATCGCCGAGAAATCGCACTCGAACACGGCGGTCACATGCGGCGCGGTCGTGACCGAGCCGAGCATGTTGCGCGCGATGGCGAGGCGCATCCGGTCGTGCGGCACGCTGGTGACGCCGCCGCTCTTTGCGGGCGGGGGCGCAGACGGTTCCGGCGCCTTTGCGCGCTCGGCGACATGGCGTTCCACGTCGGTGCGCGTGATGCGTCCGCCGCGTCCGGTGCCCGTCACCTCGGCGGGGTCGACGTCATGCTCCTGAACCGCGCGGCGCACGGAGGGGGACAGCCAGTTCGCCGGGGCGGGGCGTTCGTTCGTCGGCGCGGGCCTCGGCGCTTCGACGGTTGCAGCCTCCGGCGCCGTTGGCGTGGCCGCATCCGCCGGTCGCAGCCGCCCCAGCAGCGCGCCGGGCGTCGCCTCCGCGTCGGTGTCGAGCAGGATCGCGTCGAGGATGCCGTCGGCGGGCGCGGGCACCTCCTGCGTCACCTTGTCGGTTTCCAGCTCGACGAGCGGGTCGTTCTCCTTCACCGGCTCGCCGACTTTCACGAGCCAGCTCCGCACGATGGCCTTGGTCCCCTCCTGCTCGTAGGGAACGAGGATGTCGATCATGGGCGCGTCCTTCAGAAACCGATGAGGTCGTCGATCTTCGCGCGGATGCGCTCGACCGAGGGCACCGCCCAGTTCAGCAGCACCGGGTTATGCGGGCTGGGGATATCGGGCATCGTCAGCCGCGCCACCGGCGCGTCGAGGTCCATGAACGCCTTGTCCGCCACCACGGCGGCGATCTCCGCGCCGAAGCCCGCGGTCTGCAGGTCCTCGTGCACGATCAGGCAGCGCCGCGTGCGGCGCACGGATTCGAGCACCGCCGCCTTGTCCCACGGCATCAATGTGCGCAGGTCGATCACGTCGGCGGAGCGGCCCTCGGCGGCCTCCTCGCAGCGCTGCACCATCGCGCCCCACGTGATGATCGTGATGTCGTCGCCCTCGCGCGTGCGCTTCGCCTTGCCGAACGGCAGCACGAAGTCGTCGCCGGGGTAGGGGCGGCGCGCCCACGCGTGGTCCAGCATCGCGCGGTGCTCGAAGAAGATCACGGGATCGTTGCCGCGCAGCGCGCCGCGCAGCAGGCCCACGGCGTCCTCGGCGTTCGAAGGCACCGCGACCTTCCAGCCGGGGTTGTGGATGAACGCCACCTCGTTGGTCTGGCTGTGCCACGGGTCGCCGCACTTGAAGAAGCCGCCGGGGATGCGCAGCACCATCGGCGCGGCGAAGCGGTTGTTGGTGCGCCAGCGCATCGTGCCGCAGTCGTTGATCTGCTCGGTGGCGGGCTCGGCGTACTTGCGGAACTGGATTTCCGGCACCGGCATCAGTCCCGCGAGCGCCATGCCCACGGCGCGGCCGATGATGCCTTCTTCGGAAAGGCTGGTGTCGAACACGCGCCCCTCGCCGAAGCGCTCCTGAAGCCCGAGCGTCACGGCGTGGACGCCGCCCTTGGGGCCGATGTCCTCGCCGAACAGCACGACGCGGTCGTTGATCTCCAGCTCGTGCTCCAGCGTGCGGCGGATCGCCGTCACCATGTTGATGCGCTGGCCTTCGGGCTTCGGCCGGTCGGTCGAGGCGGGCGGTGTGTAGCCGTGCGTCCACTGGCCGCCGACGGTCTGGAGGTCGCCCTCGAAGAACACGTTCCGCATCACCGTTTCCGGCTCCGCGACCGGCCGCGCCTCGGCGCGCTCGCGCGCGGCTTCGGCGTCGGCCTGCGCCTCGTCCTCGATCGCCGCCCATTCGCTTTCGGAAAGCAGCGCGGGGACGAGATACGATTTCAGCTTGGGCAGCGGATCGCGCGCCCATTCGGAGGCGACGAAGTCCTCGTCCTTGTAGGTCTGCGTGTCCTGGAAGCTGTGGCCCTGCAGGCGCGGCACGGTGAGGCGCAGCAGGGCAGGGCCGCGTTCCTCGCGCACGTAGCTGACCGCCTCCTCGATCAGCCGCGCCGCCTCGGCAGGCTCGGTGCCGTCGCCGTTGATGATGCGAAGGTCCTGCCACGCAGCGAGGTTCGCGGCGATGTTGCCGCCCGGCGTCTGGAACGTGGAGGGCACCGAGATGCCGTAGCCGTTGTCCTCGATGTAGAACAGCATCGGCAGCTTCTGCGTGGTGGCGACGGTGAGCGCCGCCCAGAAGCCGTTCGAGGCCACCGACCCGTCGCCGCCCAGCACGACGGCGAGCGCATCGTCATAGGCCGGGTCCCTGATGACGGTGCGGTAGTAGTCGATCGCCTGCGCCCAGCCGGCCGTCGGCGTGTACTGCGCGCCGACGCCGCCGCACATGGGGAGCGCCGATGCGCCGTTCGGGTTCGGGAAGTTGAACACCACGCCGATGTCTCGCCCGTCCGAATAGCCGCCCGAGCGTCCCATCGACGAGCCGAGCGCATCCGCCACGTCGACGCCGAGCGCCAGCAGCAGCGGCCGCGAGCGGTAATAGCCGCAGGTCGCGTCGCGCGGGTTGTCGAGCCTGCTGCCGAGCAGGATCTGCGCCATGTCGTGGCCGCGCGCGGAGAACTGGTAGAGCACCTTCTTCTCAGGGACCAGCCGCTGCTCCTCCATCGCGTCGAGCGCGCGCGACAGGCTCAGCAGATAGGCGACGCGCCGCCAGTCGACGTTCTCGTCCGGCGCGTTGCGAAGGGGGACCTTGAGTGCGGCTCTCTGTGCCATGATCGTCTCCCTCTCAGCGCACGGCGGCGACGGCGGCGGCGAACGCCGGGATCGCGTCCGGCGTCAGGCCCGCCACGTTGATGCGCCCCGATCCGGCCATGTAAACGGCGTGAACTTCGCGCAGCGTGCGGATCTGCTCCGGGCTCAGCGGCAGCATCGAGAACATGCCGGTCTGCTGCGTCAGGCCGGCGAGCGCCGGGTCGCACGCGGCGACGCCTTCGCGCACGCTCCGGATGCGCAGCCGCATCGCCTCCAGCTCCGCGCGCCAGCTTGCCGTGAGGTCCGCGCTGTCGAGGATGGTGCGGACGACGGCGGCGCCGTGATCGGGCGGCATCGACCAGTTGGCGCGGGCGAGCGCGAGCAGGTTGGACTGGATCATCGGCGCCCTGTCCGACACCGCGAACAGCGCCCCGACGCGCTCCCGGTAGAGGCCGAAATTCTTGTCGCAGCTATAGGCGACGAGCACTTGCGCGCTCTGCGCCACCACCGCGCGCAGACCGGCCGCGTCGGCGTCGAGCCCGTTCCCGAGGCCCTGATAGGCGAGGTCGACGAAGGGAAGCAGCCCGCGCTCCGCGATCAGCGCCGCGAGCGTCTGCCACTGGTCCGGCGCGTAGTCCGCGCCGGTCGGGTTGTGGCAGCAGCCGTGCAGCAGGATCACGTCGCCCGGCGCCGCGCCCCTGATCGCCGCCAGCGTGTCCTCGAAGCACAGCGCCTGCGTCGCCACGTCGAAATGCCGGAACGGCACGATTTGCAGGCCCGCGGCTTCCATCAGCGGCACGTGGTTCGGCCATGTCGGCGTCCCGACGAGCACCCGCGCACCGGCGCGGCCGCGCGCCAGAAGCTCGGCGCCGAGCCGGAGCGCGCCGGTGCCGCCCGGCGTCTGCACGCCGCAGAGCCGCGCGCGGTCGATCTCGCCGAAGATGATGGGGGTTAGAAGCTCGGCAAAGCGCGCGTCGCCTTCGGGGCCGAGGTAGGATTTCGTCTGCTGGTCCTTGAGCAGGAACGCCTCGGCGGCTTTCACGGCGGCCATCACCGGCGTCCTGCCGCCCGCGTCGCGGTAGACGCCGACGCCCATGTCGATCTTGCCGGGCCGGGGGTCGTCGCGGAACAGGCCGATCAGCGCGAGCAGCGGGTCTGCGGGCTGCGCGGCGAGGCCATCCAGAACCGAGCCGGTCTCGATTTGTGCTGTCGCTGCCTGACTCACGAACGCTTCCCCATCTTACGCCTCGTGAACAGGATAATCGGAAAATGCCGAAAATTCCTTTCAATGTTCAGACATTCGGCCATATGAATGAACTATGCTCACGGTTTTCACGAAGAATATGAAATGAACGCATCACATGGATGAGATCGACCGCCAGATCGTCCGAATCATGCAGGAGGACGGCGGCATCAGCAGCGCCGCGCTCGGCGAGCGCGTGGGCGCGTCGGCGGCGTCATGCTGGCGCCGCATCCGCAACCTCGAAACCGAGGGCGTGCTCGGCCCGGTGGTGCGCCTCGTGAACCGCGACGCGGTCGGCAAGGGCCTCGATGTCGTCTGTCAGGTGCGCATCAAGTCGCACGAGCGCGGCGCCCGCGAGGAGTTCGAGGCGTGGGTGATGGCGCGCGAGGAGATCATGGAGTGCCTCTCCATGTCGGGCGAGTGGGACTACCAGCTCCGCGTCGTCGTGGCGGACGTGGGCGCCTACGAGGCCTTCCTGATGCGCAAGCTGCTGAACCACGCGTCGGTGGCGTCCACCGCCTCGCACTTCGCGTTGAAGCGGATCAAGTACACCACTGCCGTGCCCGTCTAGGATTCCTGCCGCGCGCCGCCGGGATGATCCGCGTAGAAGCGGGCGATGACGGCGCAGACGATGAGCTGAATCTGGTGATAGATCAGCAGGGGCAGCATCAGCATCCCGACGAGCGGCGCCGCGAACAGCGCCGCGGCGATGGGAACGCCGCTCGCGAGACTCTTGGTCGATCCGCAGAACATCAGCGCCACCTTGTCGGCGCGGGACATGCCGGTGAGGCGCGCCAGCCAGAGCGAGGCCAGCAGGATCGCGGCCAGCATCACGACGCTGAGCGCGGCGACGACCGCGAGGTCGAAGCCCGACACGCGCGACCACAGGCCGTCCACGACCGCCGCGCTGAACGCCGTGTAGACGACGAGTAGGATGGCTCCCCGGTCGACCTTGCCGAGGACGGCGGCATGGCGGGCGATGAACGCGGCGGTCAGCGGCCGCGACAGGTGTCCGGCGATGAACGGGATGAGCACGGTGACGACGACGGAGCGGATCGCCGCGACGGTATCGAGGTCCCCGGTCGTGCCCTGCGTGTGGATGAGGATGCCGGCGAGAAGCGGCGTCAGGAACACGCCGATGACGTTCGAAAGCGAGGCGCTGCACACCGCCGCCGCGACGTTGCCGCCGCCGATCGACGTGAAGGCGATCGCCGACTGCACCGTGGACGGCAGCACGGCAAGGAACATGATGCCCGCCTTGATGTTCGGGCTGACGACGGCATCGGGGGCGAGCGCGATCAGCAGTCCGATCGCCGGAAACGCGAGGTAGGTGAGGCCGAGCGCGGAGACGTGGAGCTTCACCGCGCCCGCGCCGCGGATGATCGCCTCGCGCGAGAGCTTCGCGCCGTGCAGGAAGAACAGCAGCATGATCGACGCCTTCGCGGCGCGGGCGAACGCCATCGCGGCCTCGCCCCGGCACGGCAGCACGGTCGCCGCGAGCACGGTCGCGACGAGCGCGATGGTGAACGCGTCGGGGCGCAGCTTGCCCATCATGCCGGTATCCTGATCCCTGTTTTCAGCGACGCTTGCAGCGCCGTTCGCAGCGATGCCCGCGGCGATGCCGCAGCGCCTAGCGGAGCGAGGCGTCCCCGCCAAGGGCCGGACCCTTGTGAATTTCGGGCGCTACGCGGCGCTTGCGCACCGCGCGGGGCCTATTTCGCGACGTCGGATACCGTTTCGCCGACCGATTGCAGGTCCTTGCCCACGCCGCCGATCGTGTTGCACGCCGCGAGCAGCAACACCGTGGCCACCATCATGTAACGCATCTTGCCTCCAAAACCCTGTCCGGCCGGGATCCCGTGATCCCGATTTCTGCCCGCCGTTTTCTAGGCAATTGTCGCCCCCCACGTGAACAGGGAATTTACGGGCGGCGGAGACCTGCGGCACGGCGCCCCACGTGACAAGCGGCCGCGATGGCCCTATCGGGGCGGGCATGACCGGGGGGCTGCGGAAAGGCTGGATACGGGAAGGCGCGGTCGCGGCCGCGCTGTTCCTCGTATTGTTCGCCCGCATCCTCGTGCCCTCCGGCTACATGCCGGTCGCGACCGCGGACGGCGTCGTCGTCACGCTTTGCACCGGAAACGGCCCGGTCGAGGTCCTCCTCGATCTGGAGGGCGGGCACGCCCCCACGAAGCACGACACCGGCATGGATGCGCCTTGCGCGTTCGCCGGCATGGGCGCGGGCGCGCTTGCCGCCGCGCCGGTGCTTGCGGTCCTCGTCGCGATCGACGCGGGCCGGACGTTCAGCCGCGCCGTTGCGGACCTCACGGTCCACCGCCTCGCGGCGCCGCCGCCGCCCGCGATCGGTCCGCCCGCGCGCGCCTGACGGCCCGCGGCGCATCGCCCGAACCTTGCCGCCGCTGATCGCGCGTGCGTTCCCGCGCGCCGGTCGGGGCCGTCCTCTCTGACCTTTCCAGACATTCCCGCCGGATGCCCGCGCCTCGCGCGCTGCCCGGCCGACAGGAGGACATATCGTGAAGGTTCTGTTTGCTGCCCTGCTCGCCGCCACCGCCGCCGCGCCCGCCCTTGCCGCGGATGCGAGCGATCCCGAGATCGTCGTCACCGGCAACAAGTTTTCCGGGGATTTCGGCGAAAAATCCGGCATTCCCATCGACCGTCTGCCGCAGAGCGTGCAGATCGTGACGGCGGACGAGATCGTCGAGAGCGGCGCCCGCTCGATCGGCGACCTGCTGCGCGGCGTGCCGGGCGCGAACGCGGGTTCGTCGCGCGTCAGCGCCTATCAGTCGTTCACGCTCAAGGTCCGCGGCTTCCTCGCCGACCAGATGCGCAACGGCATCCGTCAGCGCTACTACGAGGATGTTGACGCCTCCGCCCTTTCCAACATCGAGCGCGTCGAGGTGCTGAAGGGCCCTTCCGGCGTGCTCTACGGCCAGTCCGCCGTCGGCGGCATCATCAGCATCGTCACCAAGCGGCCGCAGGCCGAGCCTTTCACCACCTTCGCCGTCAATTTCGGCAACTTTGACCAGAAGGCGGTTTCGTTCGACATGACGGGCGGCCTCGCGCCCGGCCTGTCGATCCGCGCCACCGGCGAGGTCGAGCGCTCGAACACGTTCGTCGATTTCCAGGACATGGACCGCCTGAACGGCGGCCTCAGCCTGCATTACGCCGGCGAAGGCTTCAGCGCGAACCTCGTCGCCGAATACACCGAGCGCAAGACGAGCCGCTATCCCGGCCTTCCCGTCGTCGGCACGGTCGTTTCGAACGGCGGCGAGCGTCTGCGGCGCGGGCTCAACCTCGGCGAGCCTGCGGCCGACCGGCTGACCGCCGACGCGCCGCTGGTGCAGGCGTGGGTGGACGTGAAGCTGGCCGACGGATGGACGCTCACGCCGCGCATCCAGTACCAGGAATTCAATTCGGCCTTCCTGCAAATCCGGCTGCGCGCGCCGATGACATCCACGATCATCGACCGTAACGGCCGCATCGGGCGCGAGGACGACGCATACACGATCGCGCAGCTCGACCTCGCCGGGACGTTCAAAACCGGCCCGGTCACGCACGCGCTGCTCCTCGGCTACGAGTACGACCGCGAGCGGGGCCGGTTCACGCAGTATGCGCTCGACAACGTCACGCCGATCGACGTCACCGCACCGGTCTACAACTACGATACCACCGCGCCCGCCACGACCTTCGCGTTCGACAGCTTCTACGACATCGACGGGCATGCACTCTACCTTCAGGACCGGATCGCACTCACCGATCGCTGGGATGTCGTTGCCGCCATCCGGCACAGCTGGGTGAAGGCTTCGGGCGGCGACTGGGGCGGCCCCGCCGACGATCGCACGCCGATCGAATCGACGATCTGGCAGATCGGCTCCACCTGGCGCTTCAGCGACCGGCTTTCGGTCTATGCCGGCTACAACACCGGCTTCGACGTCGAAAGCAGTGCCGGTGCGCGCGCGGCCGATGGAAAGCCGCTGAAGCCGGAGGAATCGAACCAGCTGGAGGCGGGTCTTCGTTTCCGGCACGGCGACTTCCGGGCAAGCCTTGCCGCGTTCCGCATCAAGCGCGTGAATGCGCTGACTGTCGATCTCGCCAATCCCGACTACAGCATCAACGTCGGCGCGCAGCGCGTGCAGGGCGTCGAACTGGAAGGCGAGTGGCAGCCCGCGCCGTGGTGGACGCTTTCGGCGGGCTATGCGCTGCTTGATTCGAAGATCACGCGCAGCAACGACGGAGACGAGGGGATGCGGCTCGGCGACCTTCCGCGGCATACGATCACGGCGCGCACGGCCGTCGCCATCCCCGGAACGCCGCTCACGCTCCGGGCGGCGGTCAACCACGTGGGAAGCCGCCTTCTGGTGAACGGCAGCGGCGTCAGCCTTCCCGCCTACACCATCGCCGATGTCGGCGCCGGGCTGCGCGCGGGCCGCTTCACGATCGACGCGACGGTCAGCAACCTGTTCGACAGGCTGTACTACACCGCTTCGGGCAACGGCTTCGCGGTCAACCCCGGCGATCCCCGGACGTTCGGCATCCGCGTCGGCGTCGGCTTCTAGGGGAGGGGCGGACCATGACGAAGACAAGGAGCGCCGGCGCCTACCGATCCGTGTGGCGCTGGCATTTCTACGCCGGGCTGTTTTCGGCGCCGCTGCTCATCGTGCTGACGCTGACGGGTGCGATCTACCTGTTCGATCGGGAGATCGACGGCTGGTGGAACCGCGACATGCAGACTGTTGCTGCGGGCGGAGCGGCGCTGCCGCTCGCCGCGCAGGAAGCCACGGTGCTGCGGGCGTTTCCGGACGCGGCTATCGGCAGGGTCCGCCTCCCGCACAGCAAGGCCGAGGCCGCCGTCTGGAACGCCCGGCTTCCGGACGGCACGATGCGCGATGTGTATCTCGACCCTTATCGCGGTGAGATCACCGGCACCGCCGATCCGGCCCTTCAGCCGATGGCGATCATACGTGACCTTCACGGCAACCTGATGGGCGGGGACATCGGCAGCCATGTCGTCGAACTCGTCGCGTGCTGGACGCTGGTGATGCTGGCGACCGGCATCTGGCTCTGGTGGCCGCGGCGCTGGAAGCTGCGCGGCGTGCTGGTGCCGCGGCTGTCGGCGAAGGGGCGGCGGTTCTGGCGCGACCTCCACGCCATCCCGGCCACGGTCAACGCGCTGCTCGTCGCGCTGCTGGTGCTGACCGGGTTGCCGTGGTCCGCCTTCTGGGGGCAGCAGTTCGCGCGTATCGGCGAGAGCGTGCCCTTCATCGCGCCTTCGCCGAATTTCAGGGCGCCGCCGCCGATGAAGCCCGGCCTTACGGCGGACGAGCACGCCATGCACGATCCCGACGCCGCGAAGCTGCCGTGGACGATCCGCCAGATGCCCATGCCGCATGGCTCCAGCGGCCACGGCGTCGGCATCGCCGAGATCGAGACGCTGCTGCCGCGCCTCCGCCGCGAGCGTTTCGGCGGCGGCGTGCGTATCTTCTACCCTTCCGGCCCCGGCGGCGTCTTCACGATCAGCTACGTGCCGGACAAGGCGGAAGGCCAGCGCACGATCCATGTCGATCCCGGCACGGGCGCGATCCTCGGCGATATCGGGTGGGAGAACTACAGCCCTGTCGCGAAGGCGGTGGAGTGGGGCGTGTCGCTCCACGTCGGCCGCGAATACGGGCTTGCCAACCAGCTTGCGAACCTTGTCGTGTGCCTCACCCTCATCGGCGGCGTGATCGCGGGGATCGTCCTCTGGTGGCGCAGGCGTCCGGCCGGCGAACTGGCGGCGCCGGCCACCCATGCGGATGACTGGCTGCCGCCCGTCGTCGTGGGGATGATCGCGGCGCTGGCCGTGCTCTTCCCGCTCGTCGGCGCCTCGCTGCTGCCGGTGCTCGGCGGGCGGTGGCTCAGCCGTCGATATCGAGCCCGAGCGCCAGCCGCCCGCTGAGGTCACGCTGCGCCGGGCCTTGCAGCGGATGGAAGCGTGCGCCCTGTACGTCGCGGAAGGCGCGCTCGATCCCGGCGCTCCGGTAGAAGGCCGCGCCGCCCGCGACCTCCAGCGCAAGCTCGACGGTGCGGATTGCCGCCTGTCCGGCGACCGTTCGCCCGGTCATGATCGCATTCGTTGTCTCGGGACCGGGCATTGCGGTTTCCGCCGTGACGATCATCGCGGCCAGCGTTGTCTCGGCCGTCCAGAACGCGGTCTGCATCTCGCCCGTGAGGCCGATGAGACCGGCGTTCGCGGGTTTCGAACGGGCCATCGTCAGCGCCGCGTCGCGCGCGCCCTCGGCGACGCCTACGTAGGCGGAATAGATCAGCGGGAAGGCGATCATGCTGATGGCGTGGAACAGCGGATGCCACGTACCCTGCGGCCGCCTGCCAGAGATGGCGGCGTCCGGCACGAACACGCCTTTCAGCTCCACGTCGTGCGACCCGGTGCCGCGCATCCCCATCACGTACCACGTGTCGAGGATGCTGACGCCCTCCGCCTTGAACGGCACGGCGAAGTGCAGCACGGTCGGGCCGGCCTCGGGATCGTCGTAGACCGCGCTCGTCATCAGGAGGTCGCCCGCCGGGCAGCCGCTCGAGAAGATCTTGCGCGCGTCGATGCGGAAGCCCCCGTCCACCTTCGTGGCGGTGCCGGCGCTTTTCAGCCAGTCCGAACCGCCGCTCGACACGAGCACGAGGCTTTCCGCCGCGACGCGGCGCAGCAGGCCGTCGGTGGGCGCCTGCTGGTGCTTCCAGCGCCATGCCGCGGTCGCGACCAGATGCGCGTGCATCGAGAAGGTGAGCGCGGTCGATCCGCAGCGCGTGCCGATCTGGCGGATGACGCTGCAAAGCGTGCGGTAGTCGATGCCGCCGCCGCCGAGTTCGGCGGGGACGGGGGCAGCGAGAAACCCGGCGTCGCGTAACTTTGCGAAGTTATCGGCGACGAAGCTTTCTTCGGCGTCGTGGGCGGCGGCGGTGGCGGCGACGGCCTCGGCGATCTTTACGCCTGCCGCCGTCCAGTCGCGCGGGGTTTCCATTTTCAGAACCGGTGTTGCAGACATCGTCGTCATCTCCTCGTTGGGTGTTGACGCAACCGATCGCGTTTTCGGCGGGGCGCGGCCAGTTCAGCATCTGAATCGCCCCGGTACAGAATCTGAACTCGTCACCCGCGGTCCCTTCGCGGTAAAATCCCCCGCAAAGGAACCCGATCATGGCACAGACCACCTACGGCCAGTTCTGCCCGGTCGCGATGGCGGCGGAGATCCTCTGCACGCGCTGGACCGTCGTCCTGCTGCGCGAGCTCATCGCCGGCTCCACCCGCTTCAACGACCTGCGCCGCGGCCTGCCCCGCATGTCGCCCGCGCTCCTCTCGCAGCGGCTGAAGGAGCTGGAGGCGGCGGGCATCATACACCGCCTGCCGTCGGCGCGTGAGTCCGGCATCTTCGACTACCGGCTGACGGAGGCGGGGCGGGAGCTGGAACCGCTCGTCGAGGCGTTCGGCATGTGGGGGCAGCGCTGGGTGGACAGCGCGCTTTCGCTCCAGCGGCTCGACGCGCAGCTGCTGATGTGGGACATGCGGCGCAACCTCGATCCGCGCCCGCTGCCGGAGCGGCGCACCGTCATCCAGTTCCGCTACCCCGAGCTTCCCGCGGACCGGCGCGCATGGTGGCTGATGATCGAACCCGGCTTCGATGTCGACCTCTGCTCGGTCGATCCCGGATTCGATGTCGATCTCTACGTTTCGAGCGACCTGCGCACGATGACGGCGATCTGGATGGGCCACGACACGGTCGCCGCCGCCGTGGATGACGAGCGGCTGCACCTGACCGGCGACCGCCGCCTCGCCGCGAACATGCACGCGTGGCTGGGCCGCAGCCCGTTCGCGAAGGTACGGCGGGCGGCGTGACGTGTGCCGTCTTTCCTTGTCAACGCGCGGAAGGCGCCTTATTTCCGCAGACGGTCAGAGGGTCGGACGGCCGCCGCGCCTCATGTTCGAAAGAACGGCGGGGAGGAAAGTCCGGGCTCCACGGATAGACGGTGCCGGGTAACGCCCGGCGGGGGCGACCCCAGGGACAGTGCCACAGAGAGCAGACCGCCGGGCGGCTTCGGCCAGAAGGCAAGGGTGAAAGGGTGCGGCAAGAGCGCACCGCGCGACCGGCAACGGAAGCGGCACGGCAAACCCCACCGGGAGCAAGACCGAATAGGGGCGGCGGGTGTTTACGCACCGGGGCTTATCCGGCCCGGCCGCCCGGGTAGGTTGCTGGAGGCGGCGCGCGAGCGCCGTCCTAGAGGAATGGTCGTCGCTGCCCTTCGCGGGGCAGTACAGAACCCGGCTTACAGACCCTCTGACCATTCGGGCTGCTTGCGGCCCTGCAATCGGTGTTGTGCGTCTCTCGACTTCGCTCCGGGGTGAATGTCGACCGGTCCCGGAGTTGCCCTGTTTCAGGTTGAATCGCCGAAGCCCCTCCTCTTCAGGGGAGGGGTTTGGGGAGGGGCGGTGCCGCATCCTCGATGCCGGGCTTGTGGATGCGCCCCACCCCCGGCCCCTCCCCTGAAGGGGAGGGGAGGCAAAGGTCGGAGCCTAAGCAGCGAGGACAAAGTCCGCGCTCACCGGAATGGCGGATTTAGGGTGGTTAGTGGACGCTTCCGCTGCTTCGATTGGAAATACCCTCTTAGCGCTGAAATTGCTCTCCGAAGGGTCCGCATAAGGAGTATCGGCCATGCCAATCCGCTCACTCCCCATACAGCGAGAAGCGGGTAAACTATCGCAGGTGACTCTATATCAGGACCAAAATAGAGCGTCGCCAAACAGCAAGCTACGAATGTTGCTACCGAGATTATAAGCCAGATGAAGGTAGCTTTGACCGTCATGCTTATCGCGTTTCTTCTATGAGCCGATGCCAGCCAACGTCTGCAACGGAGTTGATTCTCGACCGTCCGAATTTGTCCACCGCCTAGCCCTGAGCCGGTTCGACCTTGAGCGTCGCGCCTTCGACGCCGGTGATGCGGACCATACTGCCTTCGGCGGCGTCCGGTCCCGTCGCGAGCCACGGCGAATCGCCGACCTGCACGCGGCCGCGTCCGTCGGCGATGGGTTCCACCACCTTCACGAGCTGGCCGACCAGGCGCTCGCCGCGGCGGTTGAGGCCGCTGTCGGTCGTTTCCACCGGGTTGCGCCTCAGGAAGTTGCGGCCCGCGAACACGGCGACGACCGACAGGACCGCGAACACCGCGAGCTGGAGCTCCCAGCCGAAGCCGAGCGCGAGCGTCACGACGCCGGTCGCGGCGGCGGCGAGCGCCAGCCAGATCATGAAGATGCCGGGCGCGAAGATCTCCATGATCGCGAGCACGGCGGCGGCGGCGAACCAGACCCAGTAGGTCATCTCGAAGTTCTGGAAATCCGGCATGGCCGCCTCCTCACGCCTGCTCGAACGGACCCGGGCGGCGCGGGCGCGGCTGGGGGGCGGGCGGCGTGCCGCCGTCGTCCCGCACGGCCTTCACCAGCTCGCCGATGCCGCCGATCGTGCCGACGAGGCTGGTCGCTTCCAAGGGCATGAAGATGGTCTTGGCGTTGGGCGCGTTCGCGAAGGCGTGCATCGCGTCCACGTATTTCTGCGCGACGAAATAGTTGATCGCCTGCGCGTTGCCGCTGGCGATGGCGTTCGAGACCATCTCGGTCGCCTTCGCCTCGGCCTCCGCCTCGCGCTCGCGCGCCTCGGCGTCGCGGAAGGCGGCCTCGCGGCGGCCTTCGGCCTCGAGAATCTGCGACTGCTTCTGGCCTTCTGCCTTCAGGATTTCCGAGGCACGCAGGCCCTCGGCCTCGAGGATCGCGGCGCGCTTCTCGCGCTCCGCCTTCATCTGGCGCGCCATCGAGTTCACGATGTCCTGCGGCGGCTTGATGTCCTTCACCTCGACGCGCGTGATCTTCACGCCCCACGCGGTCGTCGCGTCGTCGACGACGTTCAGCAGGCGGGCGTTGATCTGGTCACGGTGCGACAGCGTCTCGTCGAGGTCCATCGAGCCCATGACGGTGCGCAGGTTCGTGGTGGTGAGGTTCAGGATCGCCACGTAGAGGTCCGAGACCTCGTAGGCGGCCTTGGCGGCGTCGAGCACCTGGAAGAACACGATGCCGTCCACGGAGACCATCGCGTTGTCCTTGGTGATGATCTCCTGCCCCGGAATCTCCAGCACCTGCTCCATCATGTTGATGCGGCGGCCGACCCGCTCGATGAACGGCAGGATCAGCGTGAAGCCGGGCTTGGCGACCTGCGTGAAGCGGCCGAAGCGCTCGATCGTGTATTCGTAGCCCTGCCGCACGATGACGACGGCCGTCCACACGAAGATGACGGCGAGCGCCGCCAGAACGATCACGAAAATTCCGCCGCCCATGCTTTCCCCCCAAAAATCGGTTGCCCACGGTGATATTGGAACGCCATAGCACGAAATCCACAGGGAATCTTAACGCCATGACCGATTTTCGTCCCCACCGCAGCGCGCTCTACCTTCCGGCCGCCAACGCCCGCGCCATCGAGAAGGCGCGGACGCTGGATGCGGACGTGGTGATCCTCGACCTCGAAGACGCCGTCGCGCCGGATGCGAAGCCGGCCGCGCGCGCCGCCGCCGTGGACGCGGTGCAGGCGGGCGGATGGGGGCGGCGCGCGGTCGCGATCCGGGTGAACGGCATCGGCACGCAGTGGTGCGAGGCGGATTTCCTCGCCGTGCAGTCGGCACGGCCCGCGGCGGCCGTCGTGCCCAAGGTGAACGGCGCGGCGGAGGCGGCGGAGGCGGTCCGCCTCGCGGGCGGCGTGCCGGTGTGGGCGATGATCGAGACGCCGCGCGGTGTGCAGGCCGTGGACGCGATCGCCGACACGCCGGGCGTCGCCGCGCTCGTGGTCGGCGCGGCCGATCTCGAAAAGGACCTCGGCTGCCGCGTCGGCGCGGCGCGCGGCGAGATTCAATACGCGCTGCAAAGGGTCGTCATCGCCGCCCGCGCCGCCGGGATCGTGGCGTTCGACGCCATGTATCCCGACATCAGGGACATGGAGGGGCTGGAGGCGGTGACGGTGCAGGGCCGGGCGCTCGGCTTCGACGGCAAGACGCTGATCCACCCGGCGCAGATCGAGACGGCGAACCGGGTGTTCTCGCCGTCGGCGGCGGAAGTGGAGCAGGCGCGCCGCATCGTCGCGGCGTTCGAGGCGGCGAAGGCGGAAGGGCGGGGCGTCGCGACGCTCGACGGCAAGCTCGTCGAGGTGCTCCACGCCGCGCAGGCGCGCGACCTGATCGCCTTTGCCGAAAGCATCGCGCCCAGCTGATGCCGTCACTTGATTGACAAGATATAACATCACATTCTAAACGGGCTCCCGTCAGAGAAAAAAGGGAGTTCGTGGTCATGCGTTCGATGCTTCTCGCCGCGTGTGCGGTTCAGGTCCTTGCGCTTCCGGCGCTCGCGCAAGCCGCCGGCGAGCAGAAGGTCGACGATCTGCACGCGATCGGCGACGACATCGTGGTGACGGCGCCCTATGCGCGCTCCCGCGCCGACCTGCTGTCGGGCACCTCGGTGATGACCGAGGGCGAGCTTCGCGGGGCGCTGCAACCGCAGATCGGCGAGGTGATCGCGCGCCAGCCCGGCGTCTCGGCGACGAGCTTCTCGCCCGGCGCCTCGCGGCCGGTGCTGCGCGGGATGCAGGGCGAGCGCATCCGCGTGCTGACGGACGGCATCGGCTCCATCGACGTGTCGAACACGTCGGCCGACCATGCCGTCACCATCGACCCGATCACCGCGCAGCGCGTCGAGATCATCCGCGGCCCGGCCTCGCTGCTCTACGGCTCGTCGGCGATCGGCGGCGTCGTCAACGTGCTCGACAAGCGCATCCCGCGCGCGGTGCCGGAGCACGGCGTGCACGTCGACGCCATCGGCAGCGTCGCGAGCGCGGCGGATGAGGTGAGCGTCGCGGGCGGCATCGACGCCGCGCTCACCGACACGATCGTCGTGCACGTGGACGGGAGCTGGCGCGACACGAACAACCTCAGGATCGGCGGCTGGCAGCTCGCGCCGGTGCTGCGCGAACATGCGCTGGAACACGCCGAGGAGGGCAACGAGGAAGCGGCGGAGGAAGCCGCCTCGCGCGGGCGCCTGCCGGACAGCTACACGCGCACCAAGACGGCGGGCGGCGGCATCTCGCTCATCACCGATCGCGGGATGCTCGGCTTCTCGGTGGGTTACTTCGAATCTCGCTACGGCGTGCCGACGCGCCCGACGCTCGGGCACGGGCACGATGAGCATGACGACGAGGACGAGGACCATGAAGACGAGCACGGCCACGAGCACGGCGACGTCAGCATCGGCCTCAAGCAGTGGCGCGCCGACGTTCGCGGCGAGGTCGAGCTCGGCGAAGGCTTCCTCGAGAAGCTGCGCGTGCGCGTCGGCTATGCCGACTACACGCACACCGAGTTCGAAGGCGGCGAGGTCGGCACGGTGTTCGACAACCAGGGCGTCGAGGGGCGCGTCGAGCTCGTGCAGGCGAAGCGCGGCGCGTGGAACGGCGCGTTCGGCGGCCAGTTCTACATCCGCGACTTCTCGGCGGTGGGCGACGAGGCGTTCCTGCCGCCGAACGAGACCGAGCAGTTCGGCCTGTTCACGGTGCAGGAGCTGAACCTCGGCGCGCTCGGCATCGAGGCGTCGGGCCGCTACGAGCGCACCAACGTCAGCTCGAGCGCCATCGGCGTCAGCCGCAGCTTCAGCGCCGTCTCGGCGGCGCTCGGCGCGCGCTACAGCCTGACGGACGGGATCAGCATCGGCGTCAACGCCTCGCGCGCCGTGCGCGCGCCGAGCGCCGAGGAGCTGTTCTCGAACGGCCCACACATCGCGACGCAGGCGTTCGAGGTCGGCGATCCGACGCTCGCCAAGGAAAAGAGCTGGGGCCTCGAGGCGTTCCTGCGCGGCGAGACCGGAGGGTTCGCCTTCTCGCTCGGCGCCTTCGCGAGCTGGTTCGACAATTACATCTACGAGGCGGACACCGGCCTCGAGGAGGACGAGCTTCCGGTCTTCCAGTACGCGCAGGGCGACGCGACCTACTACGGTTTCGAGGCGGAAGTCTCGGCGCCGCTGTTCGACGCGGGGGGGGTCCGCATCGTGGCGGACGGCGTGGCGGATTACGTGCGCGCGAAGATCGACGCGGTCGGCCCGGCGCCGCGCATCCCGCCGCTCCGGCTGCTCGGCGGCATCGAGGCGCAGTCGGACCTCCTCACCGGCCGCGTCGAGGTCGAATGGAGCGACAAGCAGACGCGCGTCGCGGCGTTCGAGACGGCGACCGGCTCGCACACGCTGGTGAACGCGTCGGTTTCGTGGCGCGTGCTCGGCGCGGACGGCCCGGCGACGCTCCGGCTTTCGGCGAACAACATCTTCGATGTCGATGCGCGCCGCCACGCGAGCTTCACCAAGGACTACGTGCCGCTCGCGGGCCGCGACGTGCGGGCGACGCTCAGCCTCAGCTTCTAGGCGGGTTGCGTCCGGCGGCGCACCGGCGCTAAGGCCTCTTTCGCAGATGCAACATGCCGCGAAGGAGGCCTTATGATCGGACGCCTGAACCATGTCGGGATCGCGACGCCCTCGATCGACAAGGCCGTCGCGGTCTACCGCGATTTCCTGGGCGCGACGAAGATCCACGAGAAGTTCGCGCTGCCCGCGCAGGGCGTGTGGGTCTGCTTCGTGGACACGCCGAACAGCCAGATCGAACTGATCGAGCCCTACGGCGACGACTCGCCGATCCACGGCTTCCTGAAGAAGAACCCGGCGGGCGGGCAGCACCACGTCTGCTTCGAGGTGCCGGACATCATCGCCGCGCGCGACGACATGCGGGCGAAGGGCGCGACCGTGCTCGGCACTGGCGAGCCGCGCATCGGCGCGCACGGCACGCCGGTGATCTTCGTTCACCCGAAGGACATGGGCGGCGTTCTCGTCGAGCTGATGGAAACGCCCAAGGACGCCCACTGATGTCTCCGGCGGCCGAGCGGGTGCGCGACCTCATCGCCGCGCTCGACCTCGAACGCATCGAGGAGAACCTGTTCCGCGGGCGCAACACCGAGGAGGGCTTCCAGCGCCTGTTCGGCGGTCAGGTGATCGGGCAGGCGCTCGTCGCCGCCAGCCGCACCGTGGCGGAGGACCGCGCGCCGCACAGCCTGCACGCCTATTTCATGCGCGAAGGCGACATCGACGTGCCGGTCGTCTATCAGGTGGAGCGCGACCGCGACGGCAAGAGCTTCTCGACGCGGCGGGTGATCGCCATCCAGCACGGCCGCCCGATCTTTAACCTCGCGGCGTCGTTCCAGGTGCCCGAGGAGGGACTGGAGCACCAGTTCGAGATGCCCGCGGTGCCCGATCCCGAGACGCTGATGTCGGACGACGAATGGCGGCGGCAGTTCCTCGACGAGGTGCCGGAGCAGCATGTCGAGCGCTTCCTGCTGGAACGGCCCATCGACTTCCGCCGCGTCGATCCGTCGATCCCGGGCCGCAGCGGGCCGAGGCCGCCCCATCAGAACATCTGGTTCCGGGCGGTCGTGCCGGTGCCGGACGATCCGGCGCTGCACCGCTGTATGCTCGCCTACGCATCGGACATGACGCTGCTGTCGACCTGCCAGCTTCCGCACAACATCGCGTGGTGGGACCGGTCCATGCAGGTCGCCAGCCTCGACCATGCGCTCTGGTTCCATGCGCCGTTCCGCGTCGACGACTGGCTGCTCTACGTGGAGGACAGCCCGCGCGCCTCGTCCGCGCGCGGGCTCAACCGGGGGCTGATCTACCGCCGCGACGGCGTGCTCGTGGCGTCCGTCGCGCAGGAAGGGCTGATGCGGAAGCACGCCAAGGGCTGAGTTCAGTCCTTGGGTGTTTCCCGGCACGCTGCCCGCAGCACGGCGGTGCCGACGATGCCCGACAGCAGCGAGCCGCCGAGCACGCCGAGCTTCACCTCGTCGAGATAGATGTCGGAGGCGTAGGAGAGCCCACCGATGAACAGGCTCATCGTGAAGCCGATGCCGCAGAGCAGCGCGACGCCGTAAACCTGGAGCGCGGACGCGTGCGCCGGATAGTCGGCGAGGCGCAGCGCCTTCATCAGCCGGATCACGCCGAACACGCCGACCTGCTTGCCGACGAAGAGGCCGAGCGCGATGCCGAGCACGGTCGGGCTCACGAGCATGTCCGCGGTCACGTTCGCGAACGTGAGCCCGGCGTTGGCGAAGCCGAAGACCGGCACGATCGCGAACGCCACCCACCCGGCGATGGCGTGTTCGAGCCGGAGCAGGGGCGAGAAGCGGTCGTCGACATGGGGATGCGCGGGCGCGAGCGGGATCGTGAGCGCGACCGCGACGCCCGCGAGCGTCGCGTGGACGCCCGAGAGCAGCATCGCCGTCCACACGCCCGCGCCGACGATCAGGTAGGGCCAGAGCGACCGGACGCCGAAGCGGTTGAAGCCATAGAGCAGCGCGACCAGCAGGACGGCGATGCCGAGCGCGGCGAGGTTCAGTCCGGCCGTGTAGAACAGGGCGATGATGACGATGGCGCCGAGATCGTCGATGATGGCGACCGCAGTGAGGAACACCTTGAGCGACACGGGAACGCGCGGGCCGAGCAGGGTGAGCACGCCGAGCGCGAAGGCGATGTCGGTCGCCGACGGGATCGCCCAGCCGCGGATGGTGACGGCATCGCCGATGTTGAACGCGGCGAAGATGAGCGCGGGCACGATCATGCCGCCCGCCGCCGCCGCGCCGGGGAGGACGCGGCGCTCCCACGTGGAAAGCTGGCCTTCGAAAAGCTCGCGCTTCACTTCGAGCCCGACGAGCAGGAAGAAGATCGCCATCAGCCCGTCGTTGATCCAGTGGCTGACGGAGAGCGGGCCGACATAGGTCTTGAGCGCCGCGAAATAGGCGGCGGAGAGAGGCGAGTTGGCGACCGCGAGCGCGGCGACCGCCGCCGCCATCAGCACGATGCCGCCGGCGGATTCGGTGCGCAGGAACGCGCGCAGCGCGGAGCGCGGCCGTTCGATCACCAGATTGCGCAGACCGCCCGTCATCCTGTCTCGCCCGCCGCGTTCACCCTGCGATGTTCTCCGTGCGACCGGGGTTACAGGAGCGGGTTCGGCGCGGAAACCCCAAACGGCCCGGCGCACCTGCCGAAATACGGCGCTTGCTCTCCCCGGTGTCGCGCCCGAGTATCCGGACAGGGAGGCAAGCGAATGGGGCTGTGGGAACGCTATGCGGTGCCGGCGATCGTGTCGTGCGCCTGCGCGTCGAAGCCGGTCATGCGGCAGCGCGCCAAGGTCGTGCCCGCGGCGGCGGGGGAGGTGCTCGAACTCGGCTGCGGCTCGGGGACCAACTTCGGCTTCTACGATCCGGCGCGCGTCGCGCGGCTCCACGCCGTGGAGCCTGCGCCGGGCATGGTCGCGCGCGCCCGGCGGCGCGCGCAGGGCACGGGCATCGCGGACCGGGTGCAGTTCCACGAGACCGGCGCGGAACGCCTTCCGCTCGCGGACGCGAGCATCGACACGGCGGTGGTGACGTTCGTGCTGTGCACGATCCCGGACTGGCAGGGTGCGCTGCGCGAGGTGCGGCGGGTGCTGAAACCGGGCGGTCGCGTGCTGTTCTCCGAGCATGGCCTCGCGCCCGATGCGAACGTCGCGCGCCGGCAGCAGCGCATCGAGCCTGTGTGGCGGCGGCTTTTCGGCGGCTGCCACCTGACGCGGGACCCCGCCGCCATGCTGGCGGGAACCGGGTTCCGCGTCGATCGTATCGAAACCATGTACCTGCCCTCGACGCCCCGCTTCGCAGGTTTTGCGAGCTGGGGCTCGGCGGTGCCCTCGTAATTGCGGATGTAAGGGCTTCACGATGAGCAAGGCAAAGATCACCCGGCTGGTGCCGCGCGGCGAGGACCGCGAGGAGGGCGTCGACGGACGGCGGCTGCGGAGCGAGCGGAGCCGCGCGCAGATCGTCGCGGCGATGCTGGAGGTGATCGAGGGTGGCGACATGAACCCGAACGCCGCGACCGTCGCCGAGGCGGCGGGCGTCTCGCTGCGTACGGTGTTCCGGCATTTCGAGGAGATGGACAGCCTCTACCGCGAAATGATGGCGAAGCTGGAGGCGGACATCCTGCCGATGGTGATGACGCCGTTCGAGGCGCGCGACTGGCAGGGCCGGGCGGCGGAACTCGTGACGCGCCGCGCGCGCATCTACGAGCGGGTGATGCCCTTCAAGGTCGCGGCGGGCGTGCGCCGTTTCCAGTCCGAATACCTGATGGACGGCCACCACCGCTTCCTCGCGATGGAGCGCGCGGCCTTGCAGGCGATTTTCCCGGCGGAGGTCCGCTCGAACCCGGCGCTGTTCGCCGCGCTCGAGATGATCACCGGCTTCCAGTCGTGGCAGCGCCTGCGGCAGGACCAGACGCTGACGCCGGAGGACGCGGAGGCGGCGATGCGGATCGCCGTCGAGCGGCTGCTCGGGCTTTGAGGCGGATCGTCTTCGTCGCGCTCGCGGCGCTTGCGGCGTGCGGCGAGCGGGGCGGCGAGGCGGCCTGCGGCATTCCCGCCGACCGGCTCGGCGCGTTCGTGGACGTGCCGGAGGGGCGCTTCATCAAGGGCGCCGCGCCGCGCTATCCCGAGGAGCGCCCCGAGCTGTCGCTGCACGTGGGCGCGTTCCGTATCCAGGCGCACGAGGTGACGAACGACCAGTTCGCGGCGTTCGTGAAGGCGACCGGCTACGTGACCGATGCCGAGCGCACGGCAGGCGATGCCGACGGCGGCTCGGCGGTGTTCACGACGCCGGAGGGCGGCGAGGCGCGGCCGTGGCGGCTGGTGCGCGGGGCGACGTGGCGGACGCCGGAGGGGCCGGGCTCGGGCATCGCCGGTCGCGGGCGCGATCCCGTGGTTCATGTCTCGCCCGCGGACGCCGCGGCCTATGCGGCGTGGGCGGGCGGGCGGCTGCCGACCGAGGTCGAATGGGAATATGCCGCGTCGCTCGGCCTGCCGGAGGGCGGCGATCAGGAAGCGGGGGCTTACCGCCCGGACAAGGCGCCGGTCGCCAACACGTGGCAGGGCCTGTTCCCGGAGGAGCAGAAGGCGGCGGACGGCTTCGCCGGGCGCGCGCCGGTGGGCTGTTTTCCGCCGAGCCGCATCGGCCTCTACGACATGATCGGCAACGTCTGGGAGATCACCGACACGCCCTATGGCGCGGGCACGCGCACGATCAAGGGCGGCTCCTACCTCTGCTCGGAGAATTTCTGCCGCCGCTACCGGCCCGCCGCGCGCCAGCCCGAGGAGGAACATTTCTCGGCGAGCCACGTCGGCTTCCGCATCGCGCAGGACGTTCCGGCTCAGTTGGGCCAGTAGACGTATTCGTCGCCGGGGCGGGCGCGCTCGGCGAGCGTCCGGTCGATGGCGACCGGGGCCTCGACCGTGTGCGGATAGAGCGGCGCGCGACCGGCCTTGCGGTGCGCGTCGAGCAGCGCCGTCATCGCGGCGACGCGCGCGGGCTCGCGGTCGGCGAGGTTGACCTTCTCGGTGGGGTCGGCGGCGAGGTCGAACAGCCACGTCTGCTTCGGGCGCTCCGTCACCTGCAGCTTCCAGTCGCCCTGCCGCACGACGCGGTAGTACGCGCTCTGCCAGAACAGCGCGTCGTCGGCGCGCGGCGGGGTTTCGGGCGCGAGCAGGTCGATGCCGTCGATGGCGACACCGGCGGGGAGCGGCGCGCCCGCCGCCGCGGCGAAGGTCGGCATCAGGTCGATGTGCGCGGCGGGGCGCGCGATGCGCGTGCCGGGCGCGATGCGGGCGGGCCAGCGCATGAACAGCGGCACGCGGATGCCGCCTTCGAACATGGTGAGCTTCCAGCCGCGATAGGGCGCGTTGATCTCGGGCAGGCCGACATAGCCCGCGCCGCCGTTGTCGCTCGAAAACACGACGATGGTGTTGTCGTCGAGGCCCTCGGCCTCCAGCGCGGCGAGCACGCGGCCGACGCTCCGGTCGAGCGCGCGCACCATCGCGGCGTAGACGCGCAGGCGATGCGGCTTGATGTCTCCGACCGCGTCGTAGTCGGCGCGCGTCGCCTGAAGCGGCGTGTGCACGCCCCAGTGCGCGAGGTAGAGGAAGAACGGCCGGTTGCGGTTGGCGCGGATCACCTTCACCGCCTCGTCGGTCCACCAGTCGGCGAGGTAGCCGCCCGGCGCGAACAGCAGCCCCTCGTTGAACGCGGCGGCGTACTGCATCCGCGCCCAGAGGAAGCGGTCGATGGGATCGAAATCGAGCTTCGCGTTGACGACGCCGGGGTCGTCCTCCGGCAGATGGAGTCCGCTCGCCATCAGCAGGCTTTCGTCGAAGCCCTGCGCGTTCGCACCGAACTCGCTGCCGCTGCCGAGGTGCCACTTGCCGATGTGGACGGTGTGATAGCCCGCGCCCTTCAGGATCTCGGCGATGGTGACTTCCGAACCCGGCAGGCCCTGCTCGTCGAATGGCGGCACGTCGCCCGCTGCATCGCGGTTCCAGTCGACGGGCGGCAGGCCGGAGCGCGCGCTGTCCGAAAGCATCGCCACCATGCGGCCCATGCCGTCCGGTGTCGGCGTGAACTCGAAGCCGGTGCGCGTCGGGTAGCGGCCGGTGAGGATCATAGCGCGCGAGGGCGCGCAGCTCGCGGTTCCGGCATAGGCCTGCGCGAACAGCGCGCCCTCGGCCGCGAGACGGTCGATGTTCGGCGTCGGCACGCGCCCGCCCGCGACGCCGCCGCCGAACGCCGAGATGTCGTTGATGCCGAGATCGTCGGCGAGGATGAAGACGATGTTGGGCGGGCGCTCTCCCGCCGGTGCGGTCGCCGGGCCTTCCTGCCACGCCACGGGGCTGTAGGGCGCGATGTCGCGGTCCTTGGCGAGCGTGGTGACGAGCCGGAGGACCACCTCCTTGCGCTGTGTCCAGCCGAGCACGCCGATGGCCAGAAGCACGGCGGCGCCGATCAGGAGCGCCCGTTTTTTCATGGCAGAGGTTCGGTCAAGCGCGTCTCCGTCTGCGGACGAGGCGCGCCGCAAGAACGACGATGGCAATAAGGCCGAGCAGGATGCCGCCGAGCGCCCAGCCGTGATGCTTCAGGATCTTGATGCGTGTGTTGAGCGTGATCTGCCGGAAGGGATCGTAGCCCTCCGGGATTTCGAGCACGCCCACGTCTTTCGCATAGGCGCGGTAGTCGGCGAGCATCGCCTCCACCCGCGCCGGATCGGCGGCGGCGAGGTCGCGGGTTTCGCCGGGGTCGTCGGCGAGATTGTAGAGCTTCCACGTGCCGTCGCCGTGCGGCGGCAGGTTGCGCACGAGCTTGTAGTCGCCGCGATAGAGCGCGGCGTTGCCCGCCACCTCCATGCCGATCGGCGTGTCCGGCGAATAGACGCGGTCGGCCGCGCCGGTGAGCAGGGGGCGCAGGCTCCGCCCGGTCATCGCCATGCCGCCGCCGGTTTCGACACCGGCAAGGTCGAGCAGCGTCGGCGCGACGTCGGTGACGAAGGCGGCGGCGGACACGCGCGGCTGCGGCGCGATGCCGGGGCCGGACATGATGAACGGCACGCGCAGCCCGCCTTCCGACGCATAGAACTTGAACAGGCTGTGCGGCGATGCGGCGGCGGTCGCCCACTCCGGGCCGATCGAGACGAACGAGCCTTTCTCGCCGAGCCGGTCGAGATTCTGGTCGTAGCCGTTCAGCCGCATCCACAGCGGGAAACCGCGCTGGCCGACGGGCTCGCTCGGTTCCGGTCCGTTGTCGGAGGTGACGACGAACACGGTGTTCGCGAGCGCGCCGCGCTGTTCGAGGTAGGCGAGGAGGCGGCCGACGTGGTGGTCCATCGCCTCGATCATCCCCGCGTTCACCGCCATGCTCTTGGCGAGCAGGCGGCGCTCGGGATCGGCAAGCGAATCCCAATGCCGCTGGCCTGACGGCCTGGCGGCGAGGGGAGCGCCCGCGGGGATCAGGCCCATCGCCTGCGCGCGCCGCCAGCGCGCCTCGCGGATGCTGTCCCAGCCCTTGTCGTAGACCGCCTCGTAGCGCGCCGTGTAGGCGCGCGGGGCCTGCACGGGGATATGCACGGCCTGAAACGCCACATAGGCGAAGAACGGGTCGCCCCCCGCCCCTCCCTGTGCCCGATCCGCCTCCAGATAGTCGATCATGCGGTCGACGATGAATTCGGATGAATAGAAACCGGCGGGAAGCGTCGCGGGCTTCCCGTCCTCGAACCACGGCGCCGTATCGTAATACGGCATGTACGGCTTCTGCTCCCAGTTGTCGGCGCCGGAGGCGTCGAGCGCGAACGACCGCCGGAAGCCGTGCGACGGTGGCAGCTCGCCCTTGCCGCTGCCGAGGTGCCACTTGCCGGTCATGTAGGTGCGGTAGCCCGCGCGCCGCAGCCGCTCGGCGACGGTGATCGCGTCCGGCTCCAGCCTGAGGCCGTAGCCGGGCTTGCCCCGATGCCCGGGCGGCAGCACCTCGGGAATGGTGGCGACGCCGTTCCGGTGGTTGTCGATCCCGGTCAGCAGCATCGCGCGCGAGGGCGCGCAGAGCGGCGAGGTGCGGTAGTGCGTGAACAGCGTGCCCGCCGCGGCGAGCCGGTCGATATTGGGCGTGCGCGCCTCGCCGCCGTAGACGCCGAAATCCATGAGCGCCGCATCGTCGACGAGGATGAGCACGACGTTGGGGCGGACGGGCGGCTGCTCAGCGCGGGCGGACGCCGAGGTCGCCGCGATGGCGGCGAACGCCGTCCAAAACCAATGCCGCAGCCCGCCCAGCCGCATCGACACCCTCCCCGCCTACCGTCCCTTTATCTCGCCGGGCAGACGCCCTTCCGGCAGTCAACAATATGACACTAGGACTGTCAATTTGTGCCGTCTATTGCGCAAAACGAGAGGGGCTGCCGAGGCAGTAGAGCGTGCGGCCGCTCATGTTGAGCTGGAGGTGCGGGAACAGGCGCCGGCCGCGGCCGCGGTTTCCCGGATCGGAGCAGAACGGCCCCCGGCCGTCGAGCGCTGCATCGCCCGCTGCGCTGCCGTCCGCGTAGCCCGCGAGCGTGTGCAGGGTGGGCGTCGGCGTGATCGAAACGAGGCCGCCGAAGCCGTCGCCGCCGCCGAGGCTGCCCGGCACGTGCACGATGCGGTCCTGGTCGTAGGGCGGGATCAGGTGGCCGGTCACGGTGAGGGTGCCGGGCGTGTAGGCGAGGACGTAGTTCGGCGCCGAACCTCCCGATGCCGCAATCGCATATTGCCCGACCGGCGAGGCGTCCGTCGCGGCCGTCAGGAAGGTCACGCCGCTGACGACCGCGGCGTCGTCGCCCTCGGCGAGACCGACGAGGTGATAGGTGAACGCCGGGTTGGGCAGGAAGCGCGGGCGCGACCGGTCGTCGACAACGACGGTGAGCGCCTTCGCGGCGACGTCGACGGTGAGGCCGCCGAGCAGGCTGCCCGCGAGCGCGAGGTCGTAGTTGCCCGCATCCTCGCCCGAGAGGGAAACGCCCGTCACCGCCACGGCCTTGCCGGTTCCGGCGTTGCGGTCGGCCGCCAGCGCCGCGTAGTCGAAACCGACGCTGTCGCCCGCGAGAATGTCCGCGGCGGTGAAGTCGAGCGCCACGTTCCGGGTGCCGTCGTAGGTCTTGTCGGCGGCGGCGACGCCGGTGACGGTGAGCGTCCTGCGGCCGATGTCGGCGCCGAGACCGAGCAGCAGCGCGGCGTCGAGGCTGAGCGCGTAATTGCCTGCATCCGCCCCCGCCAGCGCCACCGCGCCGCCGGTCACGCCGATGGCCTTGCCCATGCCCGCGTTCTTGTCGGAGAACAGCGCTTCGTAGTCGAAGGCGACATTGTCGCCGTCCACGATGTCGTCGGTGACGAAGGCGAGTTCGGCGCTCAGCGAACCGTCGTAGGTCTTGCCGAGCGCGAGCACGTCCGCGACGCTCAGCGTCTTCGCGCTGATGTCCGCCGAGAGGCCGCCGAGCAATGCGGGGTCGAGCGCGACGACATAGTTGCCCGCGTCGGCGCCGTTCAGGCCGATGCCGTCCGCGACGGTGACGGGTTTGCCGATACCGACGTTTTTGTCCGCGAAGCGGGCGTCGTAGCCGAACGCCGCGTCGTCGCCGCCGACGATGCCCGCCCAGGTGATCGCGAGCGAGGCCGTGCGCGTGCCGTCGTAGACCTTGTCCTCCGCCGCGACGGCGCTGATCGTCACGGTCCTTGCCGCGATGTCGAGGCTGAGGCCCGACAGGAGGCCGGGATCGAGCACGAGATCGTAGTTCGCGGCGTCGCCCCCGGCGAGCGCGACCGCGCCGCCCGTGACGGTGACGGCCTTGCCCGTTCCGGCATTCCGGTCCGCCGCGAGCGCCTCGTAATCGAAGCCGATGTCGTCGCCCGCGACGATGTCGTCCGTCCCGAAATCGAGTTCGGCGCTGCGGCTTCCGTCATAGGTCTTGGCGACCCCGGCGACATCGGTGACGACGAGGCTTTTCTTGGCGATGTCGCCGGCGAGACCGCCGAGCAGCGCCGGATCGACGACGAGGACATAGTTGCCCGCATCCGTCCCCCGTCAGCGCGACCAGACCGTCCGTCACGGTGACGGCCTTGCCGGTGCCCGCGTTCCGGTCGTCGAACAGGGCCTCGTAGCCGAACGCGATATTGTCGCCCGCGACCGCGTCCGACGTGAAGGCGAGCGCGGCGGCGCGCGTGCCGTCGTAGGTCTTGCCGAGCGCGGCGATGTCCGAAACCGTCAGCGCGCGGGCGGTGATGTCGGCGGCAAGCCCGGCGAGCAGGGTGGAATCGAGCGCGAGCACGTAGTTCGCCGCGTCGTCGCCCGAGAGGCTCATTCCCTCCGCGCTCACCGATTTCCCGACGCCGACGTTCTTGTCGGCGAAGGCGGCGCTGTAGTCGATCGCGACGGTGTCGCCGCCGACGAGACCCGCCGTGTCGAACACGAGCGCGGCCGAGGTGGTTCCGTCGTAGACCTTGTCGAGCGCGGTGACGGCGGTGACGTTCAGCGTTCGTGCGGCGATGTCGATCTCGAGGCCCGCGAGCAGGGCCGGATCGTAGCCGAGATCGTAATTGCCCGCGTCGGCGCCGTCCAGCGCGACCGCGCCGTCCGTGACCGTCACGCCCTTGCCGCTTCCGGCATTTCCGTCCGCCGTCAGCGCCTCGTAGAGGAAGCCGATGTCGTCGCCGGAAACGATGCCGCCCGTGGTGAAATCCAGCGCGGCGTTTCGGGTGCCGTCGTAGGTCTTGTCGCGCGCGGCCACGCCGTCGAGCGTCAGGGCCTTCCTGTGGATGTCGGCGGTCAGCCCGGCGAGCAGCGCATCGTCGAGGACGAGCGCGTAGTTTCCGCCGTCCGCGCCCGAGAGCGAGACGCCGGAAGCGGTGACGCCCTTGCCGGTTCCGGCATTCCTGTCCGCGAAGCCCGCCGTGTAGGCGAACGTCACCGCGTCGCCGGAGAGAATGTCCGCGGTCGTGAACGCGAGGGCCGCCGACGCGGTGCCGTCGTAGACCTTGTCGAGCGCGGCGACCGTGCTCACCGTCAGCGTTCGCGCCGAGATGTCCGCCGCGAGGCCGGAGAGGGCGCCCGCGTCGATCGCGAGCGTGTAGTTCGCGGCGTCGGTTCCGGTCAGCGTCACGCCGCCGGTCAGGCTCACCGCCTTGTCCGTGCCGGCGTTCCTGTCGGCGAAGCGGGCCTCGTAATCGAAGGCCACCGTGTCCCCGTCCACGATGTCGTCGGTGGAGAAGGCGAGGACGGCATCGCGCGTGCCGTCGTAGACCTTGTCCAGCGCCGCGACGGCGGCGTTCAGGGTGCGCGGCGTGATCGTCGCGTCGGCGACGACCGGCTGCGCGATCGCATAGTTCCCGGCGTCGTCTCCCGTCAGCGTGTAGCCGGTGACGGTGACGGACCATGTTCCGGCGTTCCGGTTCGCAAAGGCGCCCGCGCCCGCCGCGAAGCCGACGTCGTCGCCGACGACGATGCCGATGAGCGCGCCGCCGGAAAGCGCGGCGCCGGTGGTGCCGTCATAGGCCTTGTCCGCAGCCGCGACGCCGCCCAGCGTCAGCGTCTTCGCCGTGATCGTCGCGGCGGCGATGGCGGGCTGCGCCAGCGTGTAGTTTCCGGCATCGTCGCCCGTCAGCGCGTATCCCGCGGCGGTGACGCTCCACGTGCCGACATTGCGGCTCGCGAAGCTGCCGCTGCCGGCCGTGAAGCCGACATCGTCGCCGCCGCCGACACCGGCGAGCGTGCCGCCGGAAAGTGCGGCGTCAACATCCCCGTCGTAGTCCTTGCCCGCCGCGGTGACGCCGGTCAGGGTGAGGGCCTTGGCGGTGATCGTCGCGTCTGCGACGGTCGGCTGGGTCAGCGTGTAGTTCCCGGCATCGTCGCCGGTGAGGGCGTAGCCGCTGGCCGTGACGCTCCACGTTCCCGCGTTCCGGCTCGCGAACGCGCCCGATCCGGCAGTGAATTCGACATCGTCGCTGCCGACGATACCGGCGAGCGTGCCGCCCGAGAGGTCGGCATCGGTGTCGCCGTCATACGTCTTGTCGGCGGCGCTGACGCCCGAAAGCGTGAGCGCCTTTGCAGAAATCGACGCATCGGCGACCGTGGGCTGGGCGAGGGTATAGTTTCCGGCGTCGTCGCCCGTCAGCGCATAGCCCGTCGCGGTAACGGTCCACGTGCCCGCATTCTTGCTGGCGAAGGCGCCGGTTCCGCCCGTGAAGGAGACGTCGTCGCTGCCGACGATGCCGACGAGCGCCCCGCCCGAGAGGTCGGCTGCATCATCCCCGTCGTAGTCCTTGTCCGCTGCGGCGACGCCTGTCAGCGTGAGGGCCTTGGCCGTGATCGTCGCGTCGGCGACCGTCGGCTGGGTCAGCGTGTAGTTCCCGGCATCGTCGCCGGTGAGGGCGTAACCGCTCGCCGTGACGGCCCACGTTCCCGCGTTCTTGCTGGCGAAGGCGCCGATTCCCGCGGAAAAGCCCACGTCGTCACTGCCGATCACACCGGCGAGCGTACCGCCCGAAAGGTCGGCGTCGGCGTCGCCGTCGTAGTCCTTTCCTGCCGCTGTCACGCCGGTCAGCGTGAGCGTCTTCGCCGTGATCGTCGCGTCGGCGACGGTGGGCTGCGCCAGCGTGTAGTTTCCGGCATCGTCGCCCGTCAGCGCATAGCCGCTCGCCGTGACCGTCCATGTTCCGACGTTCTTGCTGGCGAACGCACCGGTTCCGGCCGTGAAGGAAACGTCGTCGCTGCCGACGATGCCGACGAGGGCGCCGCCCGAGAGGTCGGCATCGGTGTCGCCGTCGTAGTCCTTGCCGGCGGCGGTGACGCCGGTCAGGGTGAGGGCCTTGGCGGTGATCGTCGCGTCTGCGACGATCGGCTGTGTCAGCGTGTAGTTTCCGGCGTCGTCGCCACCGAGTGTATAGCCGCTGGCCGTGACGCTCCACGTTCCCGCGTTCTTGCTGGCGAAGAGTCCCGAACCTGCAGTGAATTCGACATCGTCGCCGCTGATCACGCCGACGAGGACACCGCCCGAAAGATCCGCATCCGCATCGCCGTCGTAGTCCTTGCCGGAGGCGGTGACGCCGGTCAGCGTGAGCGCCTTCGCCGTGATCGTCGCATCGGCGACGCTGGGCTGTGTCAGCATGTAGTTCCCGGCATCGTCGCCGGTCAGCGCGTAACCGCTAGCGGTGATGGTCCACGTGCCGATGTTCTTGCTCGCGAAGCTGCCGGTGCCGGCGGAGAAGCTCACGTCCTCGCTGCCGACGAGGCCGACGAGGGTGCCGCCGGAAAGGTCGGCGTCGGTGTCGCCGTCGTAGTCCTTGTCGGTCGCGGTCACGCCGGTGAGCGTGAGGGCCTTGGCGGTGATCGTTGCATCGGCGACCGTCGGCTGTGTCAGCGTGTAGTTGTCGGCGTCATCGCCGGTGAGGGTGTAGCCGCTGGCGGTGATAGTCCACGTGCCGATGTTCTTGCTCGCGAAGCTGCCGGTGCCGGCGGAGAAGCCTACGTCCTCGCTGCCGACGAGGCCGACGAGGGTGCCGCCGGAAAGGTCGGCGTCGGTGTCGCCGTCGTAGTTCTTGTCGGTCGCGGTCACGCCGGTGAGCGTGAGGGCTTTCGCCGTGATCGTGGCGTCGGCGACCGTCGGCTGGGTCAGCGTGTAGTTCCCGGCATCGTCGCCGGTGAGGGCGTAGCCGCTCGCTGTGACCGCCCACGTGCCGACGTTCTTGCTCGCGAAGCTGCCGGTGCCGGCGGAGAACTCCACGTCGTCGCTGCCCACGAGGCCGACGAGGGCGCCGCCCGCAAGGTCGGCGTCGGTGTCGCCGTCGTAGTCCTTGCCTGCCGCGGTCACGCCGGTGAGGGTGAGCGTTTTCGGTGTCACGGTCAGCGTGCCGGTCGAGGACGGCGTGCCGAACCGGTAGCCTGCGGTATTGGCCAGCGTGCCGTTCGCGAGGCTGATGCCGTAGGGCGAGCCGGCGACGTTCGCGCCGGCGGCGGCGCCTGCCGAACTCAGCACGGGCGCGCCGGAGAGGCCGATGGTTGCCAGCGTCTCTTGCGTCCACACGTTGCCGTAATCCGAGGCGTCGACGAGACCGTTCAGGTCGTAGTGCGTGCCGAACACCGGGGTCGGCCACGAATAGGCGTCGCCGTAGACCTTGTCGTCGCTGAAGGCCGTGCTCGCCGTCAGCGTCGGCTGGAGGGCGAAGACGTAGCGGTTTCCGGCCCCCACGGAGGCCGGCGGGAGCGTTCCGCCGGTCTGTCCCCAGATCGGCAGGCTGCCGCTGGCGAGGTCGCCGAACACGGTGTCGTCCGGGTCCGGGAGATAGATGATCCACCGCCCGGCGGAGGCCACCGCGCCGCTGCCCGCGAGGTTGTCGAGGTGCTTGCCGCCGGTGCCGGCGGCGGCGTCGACCACGATCTCGCCGCTGACGGACTGGATGACCGCGCCCGCGCCCGAAAGGACGAGGCCGTCGTTGTCGCTGCCGGAGACGGGCGATCCGCCCGCCGCGGTCACGGTGATGGCGCCGGCGTCGCTGGAAAGCGCGAGCGCGCCGGCGAGGCGCACGCCGTGGTTGAGCGTGGAGCCGCCGCTGCCGCCGCCCGTGCCGCTGACGATGATCCCGGCCGCGTCCGGGCCGCTTCCGGTCGAGACGACCGTCGAGTTCCCGGCCACGTCGACGCCGACGTTGGCGAGGCCGGAGGTCGCCGCGCCGGCGATGCCGGTGATGGTGATGTCGCCGAGGCCGCTCTCGATGCGCGAGCCTGTCGTGCCGCCGATGACGACGCCGGACCTGCCGCCGCCCGTCGCGCCCGCGCCGCCGGTGCCCGCCAGGGTGACGGTGCCTGCGCCCAGCGATTCGACCGTGCTGTCCGCGATCCTGATGCCGATGGCGTCGGAAAGCCCCGTGCCGGCCTTGCCGGTCATCCGGATCGCGCCGCCGCCGCCCGCGACGGTGGTGATCCGTGCGCCGTCTTTAAGCGTGATCGCGGCATTGCTGCCGGCCGAACTGAACGGTGTCGCATCGTCGTTGGCGGCGAGCACGATGGCGTCGAACGAATCCGTGTCGCCGGTGTAGCCGTTTTCCAATGTGCCGCCGCTGATCGAGATTTGTGATCCCGCCGTCAGGGCAAGTGCGGCTTTCCCGGTTACAAGCAGGTCGGCGCCGCTGTTCGCCGTGATGTTGCCGAGTGTCGCCGAGTAAGTTTGCGCGCCGCTGGTCGTGACGTCCTGGTTGAAGATCAGGCTGCTGGTTGCTTGCGTCGCGGTGAGGGCGACGCTCGTTGCGGTGATGCCGGATACCGTGCCGACCGTACCGATTGCAAGAGCGCCCGCGCCACCGTGTGTCAGCACGATCGAGTCCGTGTCGGCCGCAAGCGTGCTGATCGTGTTCCCGGTATTCGTCAGCGTATAGGTGCCGGTATCGTTCAGCAAAAGAAGGTTCGCGGCCGTGATCGCGGCGCTTTGACCCGTCGCTCCGGTGATATCCAGCGTCAGGCGATTGCTGCCGACATTGAGCGCACCGCCGATCGAAAGCGTGCTGCCGCCCACGATGCGCAGGTCGTCGTTGAACGCCGCAAGGCCGGTGCCGACGGTTATGGCGCCCGCGCCCGCGTTGCCGATGACGATTTCGGCAAAGCCGTTCACGACCGTCCCGAGCGTTGCCGCCGATAGGCCGAGGTCGCCCGCGCCTGTGCCGATTCCGATGCTGCGGCCGCCGGTTCGCGGCTGGAAGGTGAGGGTGCCTGCGCCGGTGGTCGAGCCCGCGAACGCGACGGTGTCGGCGTTGATCGTGATGTCGCCGGTGTTCGCGCCGCCGAGCACGGACGACGCCAGCGTTCCCACGTCCTTGCCGGAGCCGCCGGTCGCCGCCGTGCCTTCGATCGTGATGTCGCCGCCGGCGGTCGTGACGATCTGGCCGCCGCCGCCGAGCCGCACCGCGTCGCGCGTCGAGACGGCGGCGGCGGCGGTGATGTCGATATTGCCCGATGTCGCCTGCACCTTCGCGCCTGCAAGACCGATCCATATGCCTTCGCCGTCGCCGGTCGTGCGCGTGCCCTGTAAGGTGATGCCGCCGGTCCCGGAGGACTGGATCGTCGCGCTTGTGCCGCCGAGGACATAGAGCGCCGGGTAGTTGCCCGCCGAGCCTGTCGACAGAGCGGCCACCTCGATATCTCCGTCGACGGAGGAAATGGCGCTGCCCCCGCCGATGAACACGCCCGAATAGTTCGACGCGCTGTTCACGGCTTCGCCCGTCAGCGTGATGTCGCCGGCGCCGAGCGATTCGACCGTCGCGGTCGTCACCATCGCGATGCCGTGGCCGAGCGTGGCGCCGCCCCGGCCGGAGATGTCGATCGCGCCCGCGCCGCCCGCGGCGGTCCTGACCACGGCAGCGGCGCCGAGATCGATTCCGGAAAGATTGCCTGCATCGGCGACGAGCCGGCGGTTGCCGGTGAGGACGATGGCGTCGAACGCTGTGAGATCCGTGCTGTAGGTGTTCTCGATTTTCGCGGATGCGCCGAGGCTCACCTGCCGCGCGGCGTCGAGCGTCAAGGTTTCGGCGCCGGACACGGCAAGCGTCGTGCCTGCCGCGAGCTTGACGTCGCGCCCTGCCGTGTAGGTCTGTGCGCCCGGCGTGCTGACCCCTGCGTTCAGCAGGATATCGGCGGCCGCGTCCGTGGTGCTGAGGTCGACGCTGTCTGCCGCGATGCCCGATGTCGCGCCGATGGTTCCCACGGCGAGCGCGGCGGCGGCCCCGCTGTTCACGCGGACCGACCCCGCGCCGACGCTCGCCGCGAGCGTGCCGACCGCGTTGCCCGAATGATCGAACGTGTAGTCGCTGTCCGTGCTGAGCAGCAGCAACTGGCCCGCGGTGAGGGCCGCGGTCTGTGTGCCGCCGTCCGCGACGTCGAGCGTCAGGCGATTGCTGCCGACGCTGAGCGTGCCGCCGATCGCAAGCGCGTCGGCGCTTTGGAAGCGCAGATTGTCGACGAAGGCGGAAAGGCCGCTGCCGATGGTGATGGCGCCCGCATCGGCATTGCCGATGACGATCTCGCTGAAGCCGTTCTGGATATTGGCGAGCGATATGGCGCTGAGCGCGAGGTCTCCTGCGCCGTCGCCAAGGCCGATCGTCCGCCCGTCGGTGCGCGGCTGGATCGTCAGGATGCCGTTTCCGGAAACCGTGCCTGCGAACGAGACCGTATCCGCATTGATGGTGATGTCGTTCGTGCCTGAAACGCCGAGCGATCCGCCCGAGCCGATCTCGAAATCCGGAGAGCCGCCGGCGGCGCTGGTCGCGGTGATGCCGATGTCGCCTGCGGCGGTCTTCACGCTGGCCCCGCCGCTGTAGATCCAGATGCCTGCGCCAGCGCCTGCCGTGGACCCTTCGAGCGTGATATTGCCGGTGCCGGTGGTGCGGACCTGCGAACCGTTGAAAATATAGAGCCCCGGGACGTTGCCCGTACCCACGGCCTCGCCGATGATGTCGATGTCGCCATTCGTGCCGATGATTTCGGACGAGATGGTGAGGAAGACGCCGTAGCTGGACGAAGCGGTTCCCGCGCCGCCGGTGCCGTGGAGCGTGATGGTGCCCGAGCCGAGCGATTCGATCTTGGAACCGCCGATCATGTTGATGCCGCGCCCATCGGATGAGCCCCCGCGGCCGGAAAGGTCGATGGCGCCCGCGCCGCCCGCGGCCGTACGGATGATGGCCCCCGTATTGAGCTGGATGCCTTCGAGGGAGCCGCTTGCGGCGACGGCGCGCCGGTTCGCTTCGATGACGATGGCGTCGAACGGCGTGAGGTTGCCGTCGAACGTGTTTTCGATTTTCGAGGACGCGCCGAGCAGCATCTGCCGCGCGGCGTCGATGCCGAGGGTCGCCGCGCCGGAGACGGAGAGCGTCGTGCTCGCCGCCAGCTTCACGTCGCGCTCCGACGTATAGTCCTGCGCGCCGCTGGTGGTAATGTTGCCGTTCAGCAGGATGTCGCCTGCCACGGCGGCGCTCGTGACGCTGAGCGTCCCCGCTGTGATCCCGCGCAGCGTGATGTCGCCGCTGCCGCTGTTGGTCTTGCCGGCGCCGGTGCGCATCTCGATGGCGACCGAACCGGCGCCTGCGTTGATGGAGGAACTCGCGCCCATCGTGATCACGGCGTTTCCGGCGTCGCGATGGGCATTGACGACGCCGCTGGCGAGGTCGTCGTTGGCGATCAGCGTCAGGTCGCCGCCGTCCGTCGTGATGCCGGCGTTGAGAAGGATGCTGCGCCCGGCCTGGAGCGTCAGGTCGCCGCCGTCGCCGTCCGCGTTGTCGACGGCGATGGCCGTGTTCACCGTGATGTCGTTGTTGGCCTGGAGCGTCAGGTTCGTGCCTTGCGACAACTGCCAGGCCAGATCGCTGGCCCGGATGTTCACCGTGTCGCCGGCGTCGTCGGCGTAGGTGAAGCCCTCGCTCGCCCCGGAGAAGGAGAAGAGGCGCACCGCGCCGGCATTCGTCGCGGCGTTGCCGGCGCCGTCATCGCCGGACGTGCCCACCGCCATGCGGGTGCCCGCGCCGTTCAGCGCGACGGTGAAGCCGAAATTGTCGTTGCCGTCCAGACCGGCCACGCCGAAATCGGTGCCGCCATAGTCCCTGCCGAAGATAGTCGTGAGCTGCGGATTCGTGAAATCGCCGTCGTCGAACCGGAACAGGAACACCGCGCCGCTGTTCGCATCGGGCGCCGCGTCGTTGTTCTTGCCGTCGTGATTCTGTGCGCTGATCGCCAGGACGCGGCCGTCGGCGCTGAGAGCGGAGGCAAGGCCGAAGTTGTCGACGGGGCGGATATGGGCGGACATGTCGATGCCCGTGTAATCGGGCGTATCGACATAGCCGTGGCCGATGATCGTCTTGAACTCGCCGCCTGAAAAGGCGCCGTTGTCGTCCGCGAAGGCGAACAGATAGACGGCCCCGAAATTATGGGTGGTGGCCGCGGTGTCCACGCCGGGTCCGTCGTCGGTGGACGCTGTGGCGACGAGGCGGTCGCCCGCCGCGTTCAGCGCGACGCTGCGTCCGAAGAGGTCGTGCATGCCGATCATGGATGACATGTCGATGTCGCCGTCGCCGACATAGCCTTTGCCGATCGTGCCGACGTGGGTCGGGCTCGTGAAGTCGCCGTCATCGAAAGTGAACAGGTAGACGGCGCCGGTACCGACCTGGTCGTTGTCGTAGCCCCTGTCGCCATGCGAGCCGGCGGCGAGACGCGTGCCATCGGCGTTCAGCGAGAGAAAGACACCGAAGGTGCTGCCGATGTCCAGCCGGTTGCCGGGGTCGGCGACGCCGGCGCCGAGGTCGAGATCGCCGGCGCCGGTATAGCCATAGCCGATGGTGCCGACATGCGCGCCGTTCGAGAAGGCGCCATGCTCGTCATCGAACGCGAACAGGCGCACAGCGCCCATGTTGCCGAGCGTGAGGGACGGGATATCGGCCGGGTCGATGGGACCGTCGGGCCCGATATTGTCGAATCCGTCGTCGCGGTGCGCGCCGATGGCGAGCCGGTCGCCGGCGGCATTGAACGCAATGCCGGAGCCGAACCCGTCGTTCGTGTCGAGCGCGACGGGGATGTTCTTGCCGCCCGTGTAGCCGCTGCCGATGATGGCTTCCAGCGCGGCGCCGTTGAAGTCGCCGTCGGTGAAGCTGAACAGATAGACCGCGCCGGCATTGTCGGTCGTGCCGGGATCGCCGAAGCCGTCGTCGCCGGACGCGCCGACGGCAAGGCGGTTGCCCGCCGCATTGAGCGCGACGCCGATTCCGAACTGGTCGCCGGTATCGAGGCCGACATGCACGTCGCGGGCCATGCCGGCATAGCCGTGGCCGATGATGCCGACCTGCCTGCCGCCGGAGAAACTCGTATCCTCAAAGCTGAACAGATGCACGGCGCCATAGTTGCCCGTCGGATCGCTGCCGGTCCCGTCGTCCAGATAGGCGCCGGACGCCATCCGGTTGCTGGCAGCGTTCAGCGCGACCGATGTGCCGAAGCCGTCCTGCTGGTCCAGTGCGACATTGATGTCCTTCGCGCCCATATAACCGCTGCCGACGGTGCCGAGATGTGTGCCGCCGGAAAAATCGCCGTCGGTGAAACTGAACAGATAGATGGCGCCGGACGAGGCGGTCGGCGCGGTAAGGCCCGTGTCGTCGATTCCATACCCGTCGTCGCCCGGCGAGCCCACGGCAAGACGGTCGCCGGCCGCGTTCAGCGAGAGGGCGTATCCGAAGTTGTCCGCGTTGGCGAGCGGGGCGATATCGATATCGCCTGCGCCCGCATAGTTCTTGCCGATCGTGCCGACATGCGCGCCGCCGGTGAAGCCGGTGTCCATGTCCGCATCGTCGAAGGTGAACAGGTGAACCGCGCCGATATTGAGAACGCCGTCGGCGCCGAAGCCGTCGTCGGCGAAGGCCCCGGCAGCCAGCCTGTCGCCCTTGGCGTTCAGCGCGACACTTCGGCCGAAAGCGTCGTTCTGGCCCGCGACGGTCGGAAGTGCGAGGTCGTTGGCGCCGCTGTAATCGTAGCCGATGGTAGCGCTCAGCGATCCGCCGACGAACTGGCTGTCATGATCGAAGGTGAACAGATAGACCGCGCCGCTGTTGGATGCGATGGCGCCGGGGTTGCCGAAGCCGTCGTCATAGACCGCGCCTACCGCCAGCCTGTTGCCCGCCGCGTTGAGCGAAACGGACGAACCAAAATTGTCGTTGGCATCGAGACCGGACCCGATGCCCCAGTCCACGTGGTCGGCCATGTCGATATTGGCCGGTTTCCCCGCGTCCGCGCCGTAGCCCTGCCCGATCGTGCCGAGATGCGTGCCGCCCGAAAAATTGCCGTCCGTGAAGCCGAACAGATGCACGGCGCCGAAATTGCTCCCGGAATTTCCCGAGCCGTCGTCAAAGGCTGCCCCGACGGCAAGCAAATCTCCGACGGCATTGAGGGAAACCGAGACGCCAAGAGCATCCCCCGCGTCGAGCATGTCGACGTCGATGCTCTTGCCGTCCGCGTAGCCCTTGCCGATGATGCCTTGCAGCGCGCCGCCCGAAAAATTGCCGTCCGTGAAGCTGAACAGATAAACGGCGCCGTAATTGTCCGTCGAGACGCCGCTGGTGCCGTCGTCATAGGCCACGCCCACCGCCATCCGGTCGCCGGCGGCGTTGAGTGCGACCGCATTGCCGAAGACGTCGAGGGCGTCGAGGCCGACGTCGGCGTTGCGCGTGCCGAAATAGCCCGCGCCCATGATGCCCTGATAGGACCAGCCGCTGACATCGAGGTCGGCGACGATCGTGCCGCTGTTGCGGACGCTCGGCGCGACGAGCGCGGCGAGCCCGGCGTCGCGCACGGTGATGCGGCCCTCGTTGACGACGGACGCGCCGGGGAGGCTGCCGCCGGAGAAGTTCAGCGATCCGGTCGCCATGAAGGCCTGCCGGTCGATGTCCGCGGTCGTCGCGACGAGGCCGCCGACGTCCACCGTCGCGTCCTTGCCGAAGGCGATGCCGTTCCGGTTGATGAGGACGACGCGGCCGTTCGCGGTGAGGCTGCCGAGGATCGAGGAGGGGTCCGCGCCGGTCACGCGGTTCACGGCGACCGACGTGCTGCCGGGCTGGATGAACCGCGCGCTTTCGCCCGCGCCGATCGAAAAACTGTTCCAGTCGAGGATGGCGCGGTCGCTGGTCTGCGTCACCGTCACGCGGCCGGTGCCGTCGCCCGCGATGGACGCGCTCCCGGCGCTCACCGTGCCGCCGCTCGGCCCCGCGTGCGCAGCGCCCGCAAGCGCGAGCGCCGCGAGGCTGGTGCCGGCGAGGATGATGCGACGCTTGTCGAGGGCGGGACGCAGGACCATTGGGAACGCCTCTTGTTGTTCTCTCAGCGATTGGCGGCCTTCGCCCACGCCGTGTTCTGAAGTGCGGAGGCGTCGAGCGCCTCGGCGAATCCGTTGAAGGAGAGCGGCAGCACCATCGGCTTGCCGTCGCTGCCGAGGACGGCGAGCACGCCTGTCTTCGCCGCGCGCAGGCGCGTGATCTCCGGCGTGCCGAGCAGGCGCTCGATGTAGCAGCCGCCCGCGTCGCAGCGCGTGTAGCCGTAGCCTTCGAGATCGGTGCCGCCGTCGAGGCGCAGCAGCGGCGGCTGCGACAGGCGGACGCCGAGCGGCAGGCGGATCTGCACGGCATAGCGCTCGCCGCTGCCGCGATAGGCGAAGGCGATGCGCATGATCTGCTCGCCCGTGCCCTTCGACGTCGCCGCCTGCGCGATCTCGCACGGCGGCACGTCCGCCTGCTTCGTGCATTGCACGACCCAGTCGCCGTGGACGTTCGTCTTCGGCGTTTCGGCCGCAGGCGCGGCGGCGGCGAGGGCGAGGAGGATGGCGGGCGCGGCGATCATGGGTCGGTCCTTGCTCAGGGTCATAGCGAGAGGGAGATCGAGAGGTTGGCGCGCCATTTGCGGTCGGTGGGGCCGGACAGGCCGCGCGCGGCTTCCGCGAGCGCGGTGAGGCGCGGCCCGATCTGGAACGAGACGCCGCCGCCCGCGGAGGACGCGGAATGGCGGCGCGCCTCGCCGGTATCGAGACGGCCCTTCTGCCAGCCGAAGCCGCCGTCCACGAAGCCGTGGACGCCGAGGCCGACCTTGCCGGCCGGTGTCGTCACGGCGCGGCGCCAGCGCGCTTCCAGCCCGCCCATCAGGCAATGATCGGCGCTCACCGTGCCGCTGTCGTAGCTGCGCCCGAAACCCGCGCCGCCGTAGCTGCATTCCGCCGCACTCAGCAGCGCATCGGTCGCGGCCCACTGGCCGGAGCCCTTGGCGACGACGCCGAGATCGCCGCCCGCCAGCGCGGCGACCGGCTGATAGCGCTGCGCGTAGAGCGTGAGATTGAGGAAGGACGCGGAGCCGTTCATCCGCGTGCGCAGCGGGTCGTCGTCCGCCGTGGCGCCGAGCCCGGAGAGGCCCTTGATCGCGCCTGCCCTGACGAGATTGATGCCGCCGCCGGTGTCGGCCCAGTCGAGATCAAGATCGACGCTCGCGGTGCGGATCCTGTCCCGCGTGAACGCGGTGCGAAGAACGGTCGAATCTCCCCGGAGAAGGACGGGGTCTTCGTAGAGTAACGGAGACATTGATCACCAGCAGCATTTGTTATTGTTTTGTGCGACTGCCGTTCGACTTCGCGGGAGAAAGCATAGACGCGGCATCCCCGGAGTCGAACCGGGGATGGAACCATTCCGGCGCCTCGGACCGCTGCCGCAACGATCGCGCGCGCCTCATCCTGCCCGTCCGAGCGACCGCTGCGCCGAATTTGCGGGGAGAAACCCTGTTCCGCCGGATGCGGCCAATGTGGATGCAAATCCGCTCGGCGCGGCGGCTGCGCCGCGGCGCGCGATCCACGGGCGCAGCGTGGACGGGAAATGGATGTAGTGGCCCTGCTGCCAGTCCGCGCCGAGCGCGGCGGCGAGGCGGCTTTCGGCCTCGGTCTCGACGCCTTCGACGATGACTCCGGCGGCAAGCGTGCCGGCGAGCCCGATGAGGTGCGCGAGCGTGCTGCGGTGGCGTGCCGACTGGCTCGCGCGGTGCAGGAAGAAGGCGTCGACCTTCAGATAGTCGGGCGACAGGGCGAGCACGCTCCGCACGGAGCTGAAGCCCATGCCGAAATCGTCGATCGCGATCCGGCAGCCGCGTTCGCGCAGCGCGGACGTGAAGCGCGCGGCGCCGGAAATGGAGGCGAAGGCCGCGGTCTCGGTGATCTCGACGACGAGCCGGCGCGCGGCGGCGGGGTTCGCGCGCAGCCTTGCGAGCGCGTCGTCCCACCACAAATCGAGCACCGCGCTTGCGGCCGAGACATTGACCGCGAGCCGGACGTCCGGATCGGCCTCCAGCTCGTCCAGCACCAGCGACACCATGATCTGGTCGAACGCCCGCACGAGGCCGGTGCGTTCGAGCGCCGCGATGGCGTCGCTCACCGCGGGCGCATCGTCGCCGACGAGGCGCAGCAGGCATTCGTGATAGAGGATGCCGCTCTCGCCGCTCACCGCCTGCCATGCCGGAAACAGGCGCCCCTCCGCCGCAGCCGCGAACACCTGCGCGGCGGTCGCCATGTCGCGGCGATAGCGGGCGGCGTCCGGACATGCGGGCGGAGAGGCGCCGAGGGCGTCGTGAAGCGCGGCAAACCCGGCGGGGCTTATGCCGTCCGCCCCGCCCGGGAATGCCGCCGCCGACCAGGCACTGGACACGGTCAGGAAAATAGGGATGTCCAGATGCCGGATCGGCGAACAGAGTACGCTACGCAACTGCCGGGTGAAGTGTTCGGCGCTGCCCGGAACGACGAACGCGGCGTCGAGCCGGCCGAGCGCGCGGTCGACCACGTGCATCGTCGCCAGCCCGGCGACGGCGGCCTCAAGATGCTGCTGCGACGCCAGCGCGGCGGCTTCGCCGTAGGCTTTCGCGATCGACCGGATATTGTCGATTCTGAGCGCGATGAGGATCGGGGCGCAGTGGAAGACGCTGGCCACGGAAATGTCCGGATGCGCGGCCGCCGCCTCGACCGTCGTGAACCTTGCTGCCGTGTCCGCCATTCGTCCCGCCAAAATCATTTCGCTTCGGTTTGAGACGAAATAACCAATATCGTAACAGATGGCAATAAATTAAACGCGCCGCGGAACGGAGCGTCCAGGGCAGCCTGACCCCGGCGCGAGCCCGAACCGTTCGAGAACCCGCCCCGATTGATACATTTCCGGCGGAATCCCGCGATTCAAGCCGTTCAACGGACTCGATTTTGTTATTGCGCGGTGCGTTTCCGCCGGCAGGCGCCGCCGCCGTCCCGTTCCGCCCTTCGAGCCACATGCGCGCCGCGATCTGCCGCTCCTCCGGCCCGGACGCGCTCGCATAGATCGCCGTCGTCTTCATGTCGGCATGGCCGAGCCATCGCTGCACGAGATTGAGCGGAACGCCCGACTGGATGGCGCGAACGCCGAAACCGTGCCGTAGTCCGCGCGGCGTCGCATAGTCTCCGGTAAGTCCCGCCCCGGTCATCACCTCGCAAACGCGGCGGTATGCAGTCATGCGCGACCATGTCCACAGAGCAGATTCAGCATTCGATTTGCCTTTCTGCCACTTCTTCATGAAAGAGAGGAACTCCTCGGAAAGAGGAACCTCCCTGTAGACGGATTTACCGCGCTTCTTCAGGCATTTTATAATGAGCATTCGGGCCTGGAAATCTATGCTCTCCGTCGTAACAGACAGCGCTTCCGATATTCTGCATCCGGTTTCCGCCATCAACCAACAAAAAGCATAGACATCTTTATTTTTTTGTTTCGCAAATCTAACAAAATCCATAGTTTCAGATTCAGTAAGATATTTACGCCGTCCATTAGTATTGTACATATTCCAGGACATTTTCGCTTTACCGTTACATTGTTTTTTTGAATTTTCTTCTTCTGATACAGAATATTCATCACCGATACTCACCCGTCCAGCCATCTCTGATACCGTTTTGGTTATTTTGTATCGTAAATTTTCACTGTTTTTCATCGACTTACCTCGCGGCCCAGGGGTTTTTCCATCTCGGGTCGTTATTGTCCCGGATGGCGTTTTTGCGGCCATTCGGCCTTGTTCCGGACTCTTTGCCGCCCGATCGGAAACCGTGCAATCGCACAATTGTGACAGAGACGTTTTCCAGGGGGCGGGTACGGTCCGTGTGAGACAGCCCGTGCGGCGCATCAGGCGAAAAGATGCGTCACGTCCGCATCGGGCATGACCGCCTCGATGAGGAGCGTGCGGTGGCAGCACGCCGGGTCGCGCTCGAAGCAGAGCAGGGCGGTCGGCTGCCTCTCGGCGCGTTCGATGAGTTCGGCGGCCTGCACCATCGCGCCGGGTTCCTGCAACTGGCCCGTGTAGATGGCGGCGAGCCGGTCGTGGTCGCCCTTGCGGGCGGCTTCCCGTCCGGCGGGCGGCGTGCCGAGCGCCTTCAGCCCGACATAGTCGATCCCGGCTTCGCGCAGGCTGGCCGCGAGCACGTTCTTCGAAAAGCCCGGCCGCCGCGACAGCGGCACCGCGCGGACATCGGCGACGACAGTGACCCCGGCATCGCGCAGTGCCGCGATGAAGGCCTCCTGCGTCGTTCCTTCGTAGCCGATCGTGAAGATGCGCATGGCGCTTCATAGCATTGCTTGCATTGCCCTGTGAATCCTCTCAAATTCCGGTCAATTCCGGGGAGGTTTGGCCCATATGGACGGGCTTGTCCTGTTCGCGATCGCGGCGGTCTACGTGTCCGCGCTGTTCGCGCTTGCCTACTGGGCGGAGAACCGGCGCGGCCGCTGGCTGAAGCCGCGCTACCGGATTCCGGTCTATACGCTGGCGCTCGCCGTCTACTGCACGAGCTGGACCTTCTACGGCGCGGTCGGCAGCGCAGTGGCGGAGGGCTGGCTGTACCTGCCCATCTACCTCGGGCCGATCCTCGTCTACCTGTTCGGACGGCGCTTCCTCGAACGGCTGGTGGAGACCGTGCAGGACGAGGGCGCCACCTCGATCGCCGACTTCATCGGCTCGCGGTTCGGCAAGAGCCGCACGGTCGCGGCGCTGGTGACGCTGCTCGCGCTGCTCGGCACGATCCCGTACCTGGCGCTGCAGCTCCGCTCGGTCGGCACCAGCTTCGCCGAGTTCACGGGCAGCGGCAATCCCGGCCTCGTCATGGGGCTCACCGCCGCGATGCTGGCGCTGTTCGCGATGCTGTTCGGCACGCGGCGCTACGAGGCGGCGGGCCGCAACGACGGCGTGCTGTTCGCGGTGGGCGTCGAATCGCTGGTGAAGCTGACGGCGCTCGTCGCGGCGGGCGTGTTCGCGGCGGTGGTGTTCATGGGGCTCGACGCGCCGGCGCGCGCGTCCGGCATCGCGGCGCTCGGCGCGAATTTCGCGCCCGCCGGGATCGGCATGGATTTCCTCGTCGTCACGCTGCTGTCGATGGCGGCGATCGTCTGCCTGCCGCGCCAGTTCTACATCGGGGTCATCGAGGCGGCGTCCGTCCAGGATGTCGGCCGCTCGCGCCTGCCGTTCGTGGCCTATCTCGTCGTGACCTCCGTCGTCGTCATTCCGATCGGCCTCGCCGCGACCGCGCTGGTGCCGGCGGGCGCCAGCGCCGACCTGCTGGTGCTCGAAATGCCGCTCGCCGCCGGGGCGGACATGCTCGCCGTCCTCGTCTTCATCGGCGGCTTCTCGGCGGCGACGGGCATGGCCATCGTCGAATCCGTCGCGCTCTCGACGATGGTCTCGAACGATCTCATCGCGCCGCTGCTGCTGCGCAGCCCGCGCTGGGCGAACGAGGCGAACCTCGGGCGCGTGATGCTCGCCATCCGGCGCATCGTCATCATCGCGACGATGGCGGGCGCGCTCGTCTACACGCAGATCATCCCGGCGGGCGAGCGCCTCGCCGCGATCGGGCTGATCGCGTTCGCGGCGATGGCGCAGTTCGCGCCGAGCCTCGTGCTCGCCGTGGGCCGCGCCGGGCGCGATGCGACGGCGGCGAAGGCGGGCCTGTCGACCGGCCTCGCGCTCTGGACCTACACGCTTCTCGTCCCCGCCGTCGTCGGACCCGAAGGGATCGCGCCGCTCGCCGGGACGCTGGCCGATCCGACGGCGCTCCTCGGCATCGACGGGCTCAGCCCGCTCGTCCACGGCACGCTCTGGAGCCTCGGGCTCAACATCGCGGTCCACGCGCTGGTGGCGGCACGGCGCATCCGCTCGGCGCGCGTCTCGTTCGATTTCGGGGACGGCGACGGCGTCGCGCATGTCTCCGACCTCGCGGGCCTCGCCCGCCTCGTCGAGCGCTTCGTCGGTGCGGAGCGGACGGCGGCCGCGTTCGGCGAGGCGCCGGCGGCGGGCGTTCCGGTCGGCCGCGCTGCCGCGCAGACGGCGGAGCGGATGATCGCGGGTGTCGTCGGCGCACCCTCGGCGCGCGCGCTGGTCGCCTCGGCGCTCTCGGGCGCGACGTTCACGGCGAGCGACGTCGCGCTGATGCTCGATGAAAGCAGCGGCAGCCTGCAATTCTCGAAGGACCTGCTCGCGGCGACGCTCGAGCACATCGACCCCGGCGTCAGCGTGGTCGACAGCGACCTCGATCTCGTGGCGTGGAACAGCCGCTATCTCGACCTGTTCGACTATCCGCCCGGCATGGTGCGCGTCGGCGCACCGGTCGCCGATCTCATCCGCCACAACGCGCTGCGCGGCGAATGCGGCCCCGGCGAGGTGGACGACCACGTCCGCCGCCGCCTCGATCACATGCGGCGCGGCAGCCGCCACAGCTTCGAGCGCGTGCGCCCCGACGGGCGCGTCATCAAGACCGTCGGCGGCCCGATGCCGCGCGGCGGCTACGTGATGTGCTTCACCGACATCACCGCGGAGGCGGAGGCGCGCAGGGCGCTCGAACAGTCGCGCGCCGAGCTCGAAACCCGCGTCGTGCAGCGCACCGCCGAGCTTTCCGAGGCGAACGTCGCGCTTGCGCGCGCGACCCGCGAGAAGACGCGCTTCCTCGCCGCCGCAAGCCACGACCTGCTCCAGCCGCTGCACGCGGCCCGCCTGTTCGCCGCCGCGCTCGGCCGCGAGGTGAGCGGTGGCGGTCATGCGCTCGTCGAACGCATCGACCAGTCGATCGACGCGGCCGAGCAATTGCTGCGGACGCTGCTCGACATCTCGAAGCTCGACGCGGGCGGCTTCGAGCCGACGATCACGGTGTTCCTGCTGAAGGCGGTGCTGCGCGAGGTCGCGGAGACGGTCCAGCCGATGGCGGCGGAGAAGGGACTGACGCTGCGCGTGGGCGGCATCGACGCGGCGCTGGAGACGGACCGCACGCTGCTCCGCTCGATCGTGCAGAACCTCCTGTCGAACGCAGTGCGCTATACGGCGCGGGGCGGCATCGTCGTCGGCGCGCGGCGGCGGGGCGGGCGCATCCGCATCGACGTCGTCGACACCGGGCCGGGCATCCCGGAGGATAAGCGGGACACGATCTTCCGCGAATTCGAACGTCTCGGCACCGGCGGCGAGGCAGGCGTCGGCCTCGGGCTCGCCATCGTCGAGCGCGCCTGCCGCCGTCTCGGCGCGGTGGTCGAACTCGCATCGGTGGAGGGCAGGGGCAGCCGTTTCAGCGTGACCTTCGATGCGGCTGAAACGGCGTTGCCTGAGCGGCCGGGTGACGCGCCGGTCGACGTGGCGCACGCTGCGCCGCTGCGCCTGCTCGTCGTAGATGACGACCGCGCCGTCTGCGAGGCGATGACCGTGCTCGGCACCAGCCGCGGGCATCAGGTGACGACGGCGGACGACCCGGAAACGGCGCTGGCCCATGACGGCCCGTTCGATGTCGCGCTCGTCGATTTCCAGCTCGGCGGCGCGATGGACGGAATCGCGCTGATCGACCGCCTGTGCGCGCGTCATCCCGGCCTGCGCGCCGCGCTCGTCACGGCGGATCGCAGCCCCGAAACGCCGCGCCGCGCGGCCGCACTCGGCATTCCCGTCCTTGCGAAGCCGCTCGCGGCGGCGGCGCTCGATGCGTGGCTCGCGGGGGCGGCGGAGGAACCGCAAGCAGCCTGAATCCGGACGGGTTGTGACCGGACGGGATCGGTTAGCCCCTCCCCTGAAGGGGAGGGGTGATCCCATGAGATCACAACCCGTTCTAGTGCTTGATACCGATGCCGAGCGCGCGTGCCGCGAGCGCCGCCTGCGTGCGGTTGCCGACGTCGAGCTTGCGCAGGATCGCCGTCATGTGCGCCTTCACGGTCGCTTCGGTGATGCCGAGGTCGAAGGCGATCTGCTTGTTCAGCCGTCCGTCGAGCACGCCGAGGAGGACGCGAAGCTGGGTGGGCGTCAGCGCCGCGACGCGGGCCGCGACATCGTCGAGTTCGCCGCTTGCCGGGGTCTCGATCGTCTCGCCCGCGAGCGCACGGGCGATGGCCTTTTCGATCGCGGCGAGATCGCTTTCCTTGCTGACGAAGCCCACCGCGCCGAAGCGGCGCGCCTCCGCCGCCGCAGACGACGCCTCCGCGCTCGACACCACGAGGATCGGCACGCCCGGCCGCTCGGCGTGGAGCAGCGCGACGCCCGAATAGCCTGTGGCGCCCGGCATGTTGAGATCGAGCAGGATGAGCGCGATGTCCGCGTTCGTTTCCGCCGCGTGCGCGGCGGTGTCGAGCGTTCCCGCCTCGATGATGCGGGCGTCGGGGCGGACGCTGGAGGCGGCGAGCGAGAGCGCCTGTCGGAACAGCGGGTGGTCGTCCGCGATCAGGATGCTCTCGCCTGCCATGCGGCCTCAACTCTGGCGATTGGCGACGAGGTTCGCAACCACGGAAGGATCGGCAAGCGTCGAGGTGTCGCCGAGGTTGGAGACGTCGCCTTCCGCGATCTTGCGGAGGATGCGCCGCATGATCTTGCCCGATCGCGTCTTGGGGAGGCCGGGGGCGAACTGGACGGCGTCCGGGGTCGCGATGGGGCCGATCTCGCGGCGCACCCACTGCACGAGGTCGCGGCGCAGCGCGTCGTCGCCCTCCTCGTTGGCGTTCAGCGTCACATAGGCGTAGATGCCCTGGCCCTTCACCGCGTGCGGCATCCCGACGACGGCGGCCTCGGCGACCTTCGCGTGCGCGACGAGCGCGCTTTCGATCTCGGCGGTGCCCATGCGGTGGCCGGAGACGTTGATCACGTCGTCGACGCGGCCGGTGATCCAGTAATAGCCGTCAGCATCGCGGCGGCAGCCGTCGCCGGTGAAATACTTGCCGGGATATGTCGTGAAATAGGTCTGGAAGAAGCGCTCGTGGTCGCCCCAGATCGTGCGCGCCTGCCCCGGCCAGCTATCGGTGATGACGAGATTGCCCTCGGCGGCACCCTCCAGCACCTTGCCCTCGGCGTCGACGAGTTCGGGCTTCACGCCGAACATCGGCTTCGTCGCGCTGCCGGGCTTCAGGTCGGTGGCGCCGGGCATGGGGGAGATCATCGCCGCGCCGGTTTCCGTCTGCCACCACGTGTCGACGATCGGGCAGCGTCCCTCGCCGACGACGCGGTGATACCATTCCCACGCCTCCGGGTTGATCGGCTCGCCGACCGTGCCGAGCAGGCGGAGCGACGTGCGGCGCGTCCGCGTCACCCAGTCGTCGCCCTCGCGCATCAGTGCGCGCAGCGCGGTCGGCGCGGCGTAGAAGATCTCGACCTGATATTTGTCGATGATGGTCCAGAAGCGGCTGAAGTCCGGGTAGTTCGGGATGCCCTCGTACATCAGCGTCGTCGCGCCGTTCGCGAGCGCGCCGTAGACGACATAGGTGTGGCCCGTCACCCAGCCCACGTCCGCCGCGCACCAGAAGACCTCGCCGGGGCGGTAATCGAACACGTACCGGTGCGTCATCGACGCCCACACGAGATAGCCGCCGGTCGTGTGCAGCACGCCCTTGGGTTTTCCGGTGGAGCCGGAGGTGTAGAGGATGAACAGCGGGTCCTCCGCGTTCATCGGCTCGGCCGCGCAGTCCGGCGCGGCGGCGGCGACCGCGTCGTGATACCAGACGTCGCGGCCGTCGGTCATGGCGATGTCGGCGCCGGTGCGGCGCACGACGATGACCTTCGAGACGCTCGTGCAGTGCGTCAGCGCCTCGTCGACGTTGGCCTTCAGCGGCACGCGCTTGCCGCCGCGCAGGCCTTCGTCGGCGGTGATGACGAGCTGGGAATCGCAGTCGGTGATGCGTCCGGCGAGACTGTCCGGCGAGAAGCCGCCGAACACCACGGAATGGATCGCGCCGATGCGCGCGCAGGCGAGCATGGAGACGGCGGCCTCCGGGATCATCGGCAGGTAGATCGTCACGCGGTCGCCCTTGCGGATGCCGCTTGCCTTCAGCGCGTTCGCAAGGCGGCAGACCTCCGCGTGGAGTTCGCGGTAGCTGATGATGCGGCTGTCGCCGGGCTCGTCGCCTTCCCAGATGATCGCGGTCGCGTCGGGGCGCTCGGCGACGTGGCGGTCGAGGCAGTTCGCCGAGACGTTGAGCGCGCCGTCCTCGAACCAGCGGATGCCGAAGTCGGCTTCGTTGAACGACGTGTTCTTCACCGTCGTGAACGGCGTCATCCAGTCGAGCCGCTGCGCCTCGCGCGTCCAGAAGGCGTCGGGATCGCGCGCCGCCTCCGCATAGAAGGCGGCGTAGGTTTCGGGATTGATCATGGCGCGTGCGCGCCACGCGGCGGGAACCGGATAGGTCGCGGCGGCGCTACCTGCGGATACGGCGAGACTGGCCATGATGATCCTCCCATTTCTGTTTGGGGAGACTCATAGAACGCCGGGCGGCGTCCCTGCACCCTCGACCAAGGTCGTAGACGCATTCGACCATGGTCGGGGTGTTCGCGCTCCCTGCCCGACGCGATGCTGATCAGCGTCGGCACAGTCCCGTCGCGGGGATCGGCCGGATTTTGGGAGGATTGCCATGACCGCGCGTTCGCGCTCCGGCCTTTGCGTCGGGGTCGCCCTGATCGCCATTGCCGTCGGGCCGGCGCGCGCCGAAGGCCGCATCGAAGCGCGCATGAGCGCGATCGAGAGCCGCATGGCCGCGCTTGCCGGGGAGCTTGAAGCGTCCCGCGCTGAAAACGCCGCGCTGCGCGCCCGGCTTGCCGAAAGCCGCGCCGCGGTGGCTCCGCCCGCGGATGGTTTCAAGGTCGGCGGCACCGCCGTGAAGATCGGCGGCTTCCTGAAGACCGTCGCCACGTTCAGCCGCTGGGACGACGGCGATGTCGCCGGGACTTCGCCCGGCCGCGACTTCTATCTGCCGCAGGCGATCCCCGCGGGCGGCACGCGCGAGTCGACCGACAGCGATTTTTCCGCGAAGCAGACGCGCCTGTGGCTGAACCTCTCGACCGACGTGTCGGGCCACACGCTGAAGGGCTATCTCGAAACCGATTTCCAGACCTCGCCCGGCACGCAGGGCTCGGAGCGCACCACCAACGGCTACAACCTCGCGCTGCGCCGCGCGTGGGTGCAGTTTGACAACCTGCTTGTCGGGCAGGACTGGTCGACGTTCCAGTATGTCGGTGCGCTTCCCGAAACCACGGATTTCGTCGGCCCCACCGAGGGGACGGTGTTCGTCCGCCAGCCGCTCGTGCGCTACACGGCGAAGCTGGGGCCGGGCCTCGCGCTCAGCGTCGCCGCCGAAAACGCGGAATCGGCCACGATCACGCCGGCCTCGCCGGCGCTCGCCGAGAACGACGACGATCGCCTTCCCGATCTTGCCGCGCGCCTCGCCTATACGGCCCCCTTCGGCGAACTCTCGCTCGCGGGACTGTTCCGCAAACTCTCCGTCGATGACGGCAGTGCTTCCGAAACGGCGACGGGCTGGGGCGTGAGCGGCGCGGGAAAGATCGTGTTCGGGCCGGACAAGCGGCACGACCTGCGCTTTATGGCGACCTACGGCGAGGGCATCGGCCGGTATGTCGGCCTCAACTTCGCGCCGGATGCGGTTTACGACGGCCTTGCGGGCACGCTCGATACGGTCCGAACCTTCGCGGCGCTCGCGGCGCTCAAGATCGGCTGGACGCCATCGCTGCGCTCGACGGTGATGGCCGGCTACCAGAACGCCGCCTACCCGTCGACGGCGCCGCTCACGGCGAGCGACAAGGCATGGAGCGTGGCGGGCAACCTGTTCTGGTCGCCGGTCAGGAGTCTCGATCTCGGCGTGGAATACCGGCACGGTGAACGAAAGTTGCTGAACGGGCTTGCCGGGCAGCTCGATCGTCTGGAATTTGCAGCGAAATACAATTTCTGAGGGAGAGGGAACAGGGACATGGCGACGACATATGAAAACGTGCCCAAGCACCACAAGGCGACGCAGAGCGAAAAGCTCGTCATCGCCGCGTCGTCGCTGGGCACCGTGTTCGAATGGTATGATTTCTATCTCTACGGCCTTCTGGCGCTCTATATCTCGTCCCACTTCTTCTCGGGCGTGAACGAGACGACGGGGTTCATCCTCGCGCTCGCGGCCTTTGCGGCCGGTTTCGCGGTCAGGCCCTTCGGCGCCATTTTCTTCGGGCGCATCGGCGACATCGTCGGACGCAAGAACACCTTCCTCGTGACGATGGGCATCATGGGCCTGTCGACCTTCGCGGTCGGCCTGCTGCCGTCCTATACCAGCATCGGTGTCGCCGCGCCGTTCATCCTCGTGGCGCTGCGCCTGCTCCAGGGCCTCGCGCTCGGCGGCGAGTACGGCGGTGCGGCCACATACGTTGCCGAGCACGCGCCCAACCACAAGCGCGGCCTCTACACGAGCTGGATCCAGACCACGGCGACGCTCGGGCTGTTCGCGGCGCTGCTCGTCGTCATCGGCATCCGCACCGTGATGGGCGAGGAAGCCTTCGCCGACTGGGGCTGGCGCATCCCGTTCCTCGTCTCGATCATCCTGCTCGCGATTTCGATGTGGATTCGCCTGCAGCTCTCCGAAAGCCCGGTCTTCCAGAAGATGAAGGAAGAGGGCACCACGTCGAAGGCGCCGCTCACCGAGGCGTTCGGCAAGTGGGGCAACCTCAGGTGGGTACTGGTCGCGCTGATGGGTGCGGTTGCAGGTCAGGCGGTGGTCTGGTACACGGGCCAGTTCTACGCGCTGTTCTTCCTTGAAAAGACGCTGAAGGTGGACGGCGCGACCGCCAACATCCTCATCGCCATCGCGCTCGTGCTCGGCACGCCGTTCTTCATCTTTTTCGGCTGGCTCTCCGACAGGATCGGCCGCAAGCCGATCATCCTCACCGGCTGTCTGATCGCGGCGCTTACCTACTTCCCGCTGTTCGGCGCGCTCACCAAGGCAGCGAACCCGGCGCTCGCCGCAGCGCAGGCGGCAGCGCCGATCAGCGTGACGGCGAACGGGGCGGAGTGCTCGTTCCAGTTCGACCCGATCGGCAAGAACAGGTTCGACGCCACGAGCTGCGACATCGCCAAGGCGTATCTCGCCAAGGCCGGCCTCAACTACGAGAATGTCGAGGCGTCTGCGGGCACCGTCGCCGAGATCCGCATCGGCGGCACCGCGATCGCCGCTCCCAATCCCGCCGTGGTGACGGGCACCGAGCGCGCGGCGGCGATCGCCGCCTTCCAGGATCAGGTGAAGGCCGCGCTCGGCGATGCCGGCTATCCTGCCGCCGCGGACCCGGCTGAGATCGACAAGCCGATGGTTGTGGCGATCCTGTTCTTCCTCGTGCTGCTGGTGACGGCGGTCTACGGCCCGATCGCGGCACTGCTCGTCGAGCTGTTCCCGAGCCGTATCCGCTACACCTCAATGTCGCTGCCGTATCACATCGGCAACGGCTGGTTCGGCGGCTTCCTGCCGACCACGGCCTTCGCGATGGTCGCGGCGACGGGCGACATCTACTACGGCCTCTGGTATCCGGTGGTGGTGGCGGTGATCACGCTCGTGATCGGCCTCCTGTTCCTGCCCGAAACCTTCCGCCGCGACATCGACCAGTAGGCACGGCTCCCTCTCCTGAAACCGGGCGGCGACGGCAGCATCGCTGCCCTTTTTCTTGCCCGCTTGACTTGGACTGGCCCCGCGCTTAAGTCACGCGCCTTCGCAAGCGGCTCTGCCGCCCGTGGCCCCTTCGTCTAGCGGTCCAGGACGTCGCCCTCTCACGGCGAAAACACGGGTTCGAGTCCCGTAGGGGTCACCAAAATCCGCTCCCAGCGGATGTCATAAAGTGCCATAACTGGCTGTTTTATGCGGATTCTCTGTGGTACAAGCATCCCATACGGAGCGGCTTGATACCATCACATGCCAGCAATTTTATGGTAGATTTGATGGTAGCGCGCCGATCCCCGGATTGGAGATACCATCATGGCGCTTTCCGTTGTGGCAATCAAAGCGGCCAAGGGCCGTTCTAAGCCCTACAAACTCGCCGACGGCGATGGGCTTTATCTTCTCGTTTCTCCCAATGGCGCGCGCTACTGGCGCATGAACTATCGCCACCTGAGCAAGCAGAAGACGTTGGCGTTCGGCGTGTGGCCCGACACCGGCCTTGCCGAAGCCCGCGAGCAGCGCGACGCCACGCGCAAGGTGTTGGCGCGGGGCGGTGATCCCGCCGAGCAGATCAAGCTTGAGCGGATCGCCGCGACGGTCGCAGCTTCCAACAGCTTCAAGGCTGTGGCCGACGAATGGCTAATCAAGGTTGAGCGCGAAGGCCGTTCAGCCGTCACCATGAAGAAACTGCGTTGGCTTCTGGATTTCATCAACACGTCAATCGGCAAGCGCCCCATTGCCGCTATCTCCGCTCAGGAGTTGTTGGTGATGCTCCGCAAGATGGAGAGCAAGGGCCGCTACGAGACGGCCAAACGGCTGCGCAGCACCTGTTCGCAGATATTCCGCTACGCCATCGCCACGGCGCGAGCGGAGCGCGACGTTGCCGCTGATCTGCGCGGCGCGCTGATCGCGCCTAAGCCGGTCCACCGCGCCGCGATCACCAGCCCCGCAGGGGCGGGCGGGTTACTCCGCGCTATCGAGGCGTTCGAGGGGCTTCCAAACACTAAGGCGGCGCTTCAACTGCTGCCGCATGTGTTCGTGCGTCCCGGCGAGCTTCGCTATGCCGAATGGAGCGACTTCGATTTCGACAAGGCGTTGTGGACCGTCCCAGCGCACAAGACCAAGATGCGGCGTCCGCACGTCATCCCGCTCTCCGCCCAGGCGCTCGCCATCCTCGAAACCATCGAGCATGACGCCGATTATAGCCGCTTCCTGTTCCCATCGCTGCGCTCGGTCGATCGGCCAATGTCGGAGAACACTATCAACGCGGCGCTGCGTCGCATGGGCTTCGCACAGGATGAAATGACGGGCCATGGTTTCCGCGCGATGGCCGCGACTTTGCTGAACGAGATGGGCCTATGGCATCCCGACGCAATCGAGCGGCAGCTTGCCCATTGCGACAACAACGCCGTGCGCCGCGCCTACACGCGCGGCGAATATTGGGACGAGCGCGTCAGGATGATGCAGCACTGGTCCGACCATCTCGATTTTCTCCGAGACGGTGCGAAGGTGCTCAAGGGCAAGTTCGACAAGGCGAAGACCGGCGCTTAGCCCGGCCTTCCCATTATCGCGCGTCGTCCGGCCGGTAGCTCCTCGGATGTCAAACGGCGTTCAAAAGGGACCCCCGATCGGCGTCGAAGAGGGACCCCCTTTTCGGATAATATGATGCTGGTTTGTTGAAGATGGCCTTGCGCTGCGTGCGGCGGAGGGCGGGCGTAGCCCGACCGGAGGCGCGCGCAGCGCAAGATAGATTTTTGAAGGCGCCGAAGGTGGCTGTCAGCTGCGGTTTTTGAAGCGCCAGCTGTCGTTGCCCGTCTCGACGATATCGCAGTGGTGGGTGACGCGGTCGAGCAGCGCCGTGGTCATCTTGGGATCGCCGAACACGGTCGGCCATTCGCCGAAGGCGAGGTTCGTGGTGATGATGACGCTGGTCCGCTCATAAAGCTTGCTGATGAGGTGGAACAGCAACTGCCCTCCCGAGCGGGCGAACGGCAGATAACCGAGCTCGTCGAGCACGATCAGGTCGAGCCGCGACAGCTGCGCCGCCAGGGTCCCGCCTTTGCCGATCCGGGTCTCCTCTTCGAGGCGTGTCACCAGATCGACGGTGTTGAAGTAGCGGGCGCGAGCGCCCCTTCGCACGACATTGGCGGTGATCGCGATGGCGAGGTGGGTCTTGCCTGTCCCCGTGCCGCCGACCAGCACGATATTGCGGCGAGGCGGGAGGAAGGAGCCATCGTGAAGGGAGCGGATCATCTCCTCATTGATCGGTGTGCCCTCGAAGCTGAACCGCTCCAGGTCCTTCACCACGGGCAGCCTCGCAGCCGTCATCCGATAGCGGATGGAGGCTGCATCCCGGTGGGTCGCCTCAGCACGGAGCAGGTCGGTCAGTATCTCCATGGTGGTGCGCTTGCGCTGGAGGCCGGTGGTGACCGCCTCGTCGAACGCCGCCGCCATGCCCTTGAGTCCGAGGCCGCGCATCGTGTCGATCATATCATGCCGCTGCATCATAGCCTCGCAGCAGATCATAGCGGGCACAGTCGGCGAGCGGAGGATGCTGCAGCATCCGGTCTTCCGAAGTGACGATGCTGTGGGGTGTCGCCGGCTCGCGGCGCCGGGAGTGATCTTCCTCCGGTTGTGCGGACACTAGGGTTAGCCCGTCATGCGTTGCTCGGCCTGTTCGGGGGTGAGATACCCGAGCGCCGAGTGCATGCGATGCCGATTATAATAGCCTTCGATATATCCGAACAGAGCCTGCCGGGCTTCGACGTGCGTTGCCCAGCGGCATTGATGGACCAGTTCGACCTTCAGCGTATGAAAGAAGCTCTCCATCGGCGCGTTGTCGTAACAGTTTCCGGTGCGGCTCATCGACGCGGTCGCGCCGATCGCGGTGAGTTGATCGACATAAGCCCCGGCGGCATATTGCGATCCGCGATCGGAGTGATGCACGAGTCCGCGTGCTGGTCGCTGCCGTTGGGCGGCCATCATCAACGCAGCGAGCGTCAGTTCGGTGCGCATGTGATCCCGCATCGCCCAGCCCACGATCTTGCGCGTCGCCAGATCGAGCACGGCCGCCAGATACAGCCAGCCTTCGCCGGTCGGGATATAGCTGATATCGGCCAGCCACACGCGGTTCGGCGCCGTTGCTTCGAAGCGCTGCGCTAGCAGGTTCGGCGCGATCGGCAGGTAATGGCGGCTGTCGGTCGTCGAGGGCCGAAAGCGGCGACCGGCAAGCGCACGAATGCCGTGACGGCGCATCAGCCGCTCGACACGACCGCGGCTGCAGCCGCGCCCTTCCGCGCGCAGCGCGGCATGCATCCGGGGACTGCCGTATCGCCCGGAATGCCGCGCCTGGATCCGGCGGATATCGGCGAGCAACACGGCGTTCTCCGTCATGCGCATACTCGGCGGTCGATCGCGCCAATCGTAATAGCCGCTGCGCGACACACCGAGCATGCGGCACATGACGCTGACCGGCCAGGGGCCAGCATGGGCGCGGATGAACTGGAACTTCACCGTGGCATCTCCGCGCAAATGCCGACCGCTTTTTTAGAATGTCGCGCTCCATGCGCGTGCGATCGAGCTCGCGGCGTAGCCTGGCAATCTCCGACGCCTGATCCGCCGGCGACGCCATCGACGATGATAGCGGCTTCGCCGCAGGCACTGTCCCCTTGATCTCCAGTGCCCGTTGCCAGCGCCTCAACATCGTCGGCATGATACCCAACTCACGCGCAACGTCGGCCTGCATCCGACCGCTCGTCTCCCATAGCGTCACCGCCTCGCGCTTGAACTCGTCCGTGAAATATCGCTTCCCAACCTTTGCCATCTTACACCTCCTGGCTCCAATGAGCCCTTCATCGGTGTCCGCGCAACCGGGGGAAGATCAATGTCAGTTTTGTGCCAGATACTCGCTCTCCATCATGTCGCTACGTTTGTCATCTGCCTTGCGGATGAGAAAGACGTCCGGCCACAGCACGTTGGCAACTCCGGCAAGTTTTTGATATTTATATATAATGTGTGGATATGGGCTTTTCTTTTCAACGGAACTGTGCTATCATTTTCTATGAAGGAATATGCCGTGAACCGCTATTTTGAGCCCGCCTTTGGACATGCCGATGTCCCGCTGGCACCGCGCACGCGCGTGTCTGAATGGCTCTGGCGTCCCTGGTATGCCAAACTCTGGTGGGTGGCGATCCCCGTTTGGTGGATGGGAATGGCGGCTTCCGTGAAGGTGGCGCCGCTGGCTTCCTTCTACGACAGCGCATTTGCTGGCTATCTCAATATCCTGTTCTTCCCGCCGACGGCGCTTGTCGTGCTCGCCGTCGGATACGTACGCGCCTGGCTCGATGCTCGGCCTGCCGGAGACGGCTCTCTGTCTTGGGATGAGATCAAGGAACTTGAGCGCATCAGAATTGAAGAAGAATACTGGGAGCGTGGACCGGGCGGTGTCGACCCATCCTTCGATATCTATGATCCAAGGTCGGGCGCATTGTATGTCGGCAATCCGTTCGGTCCTAACAGTGTCCGCCGTCAGCACCAATGGCACAGATTTGAGGTTGTGAAGTAAGGAGGATTTGGGCTTCGTCGTAGTGACGAAGGAACGAAGATGAAGCCCAAATCCTCCTTGAAAAAATCGGCCAAGCCCCTGCGGAACGGGTGGTGAAGGATATCCGGCGCGCGACACGCCGGCACTTCTCAGCAGAGGACAAGATCCGGATCGTACTGGAAGGGCTGCGCGGCGAGGACAGCATCGCCGAGCTGTGCCGCAAGGAAGGCATAGCGCAGAGCCTGTACTATACCTGGTCGAAGGAGTTCATGGAAGCGGGCAAGCGGCGCTTGGCGGGCGACACCGCCCGTGCCGCGACCACCGGCGAGGTGCATGACCTGCGCCGCGAAGCCCGTGCGCTGAAGGAATGCGTCGCCGATCTGACGCTGGAGAACCGTCTGCTCAAAAAAGCATGATCGCGGATGGGGAAGGCGGCGAATGAGGTATCCCGCATCCGAGAAGCTGGAGATCCTCAGGATCGTCGAGCAATCGCACCTGCCGGCTAAACGCACGCTGGACCAGCTCGGTATCCCGCGCAGAACCTTCTACCGCTGGTACGACCGTTACCTCGAGGGCGGCCCGGAGGCACTGGAGGATCGGCCATCGGCTCCAAGCCGAGTGTGGAACCGCATCGGCGATGATATCCAGCAGCAAATCATCGACATGGCGTTGGATACAACCGATCTGTCACCCCGCGAGCTCGCGGTGCGCTTCACCGACGAGAAGCGCTACTTCGTGTCGGAAGCCACGGTCTACCGTCTGTTGAAGGCCCATGACCTGATCACCAGCCCGGCCTTCATCGTGATCAAGGCGGCCGATGCGTTCCACACGAAGACGACACGGCCGAACGAGATGTGGCAGACCGACTTCACCTACTTCAAGATCATCGGGTGGGGCTGGGTGTATCTGTCGACCGTGCTCGACGACTTCTCCCGTTACGTCATCGCTTGGAAGCTGTGCACCACCATGCGTGCCGAGGACGTCACCGACACGCTGGAGCTGGCGCTCGAAGCCTCGGGTTGTTCTTCGGCCAGGGTCGTGCAAAAACCGAAGCTGCTCAGCGATAATGGTCCCAGTTATATCGCTGAAGAGCTGGCCGAATGGATCGGCGCCAACGGCATGAGCCATGTCCGCGGTGCCCCGATGCATCCTCAGACCCAGGGCAAGATCGAACGCTGGCACCAGACCCTCAAGAACCGCATCCTGTTGGAAAATTACTTCCTGCCCGGCGATCTGGAGGCCCAGATCGAGGCCTTCATCGACCACTATAATCACCGCCGATACCATGAAAGCCTCGGCAACGTGACGCCAGCCGACGCCTACTTCGGCAGGGCACCTGCCATCATCAAACAGCGCGAAAGGATCAAACGACAGACCATCGAACATCGGCGCTTGCTGCACCGCAAGCTCGCCGCCTAATATCAGCCCCCAGACGAGGCCCGCGCTCCGCTAATTTACGCCGCGAGTTGCGCCAAATGTTCTGACGACGGACATTGCGTTGAAAACCGGAGGCTTCAATGACCCTTCCGATCATTTTCGTCGACATGGACGGCGTCCTCGCTGACTTCGATACCGGCTATGAACAGATGCTCGGCACGCGGCCGTCGATCGTCACCGACAACGTGGAGTGGGACGCTGTCCGTCAGGTCGACGCCTTCTACACCCGGCTCCCGCCGATGCCTGATTTCGCCGACCTCTGGAGGGGGCTCGAATGCTATCGTCCGATTATCCTGACCGGCGTGCCCGCATCCGTCGAAGATGCAGCGGCGCACAAACGCGCCTGGGTCGATCGCCATATCGGCCCATTGCAGCCGATGATTGCCTGCTCTTCGAAGGACAAGAGCCTACACATCCGCAATCCTGGCGACATCCTCATCGACGACTGGGAGAAATACCGCTCATTGTGGATCGAACGAGGTGGTCTATGGATCACCCATTGCACAGCTGAACAATCGCTGGCCGAGCTTGGCGATCTACTGGCCCGCTAGAATTCGACGTTGTTGAGGATTTCCGGGACTGCCGCCACGGGCCCCGTCGAGTTCGCCATGTGGCCCGCCGGCGCGCTGCTACCGTTTCGCGTCTCAGCTGCGCCGCCTCCCGGATCGCGACCATGATCGCCTGATCGGATTTCTCCGAACACTGCATGACGCCGCGAAGACCGCCTGTCCCATGGAGGGGAGGGGGTGAGGGGAGATGGTCGATCGGGGTTCGCTCGGGCGCCCGCCGACATCCATCCAACACCGCCGGTCGCCGCGCTTCCCTCATTCGACACGAATGAAGGGCCGTTCGCGTGCGTCCGCCAATCAGGAAATGCGCGATGAACCCCCATGACAAACACATCAAGACGATATGCAAGCTGCTGCGCTCCTGCGGCTATCGCTACGACCTCCACAACGTGTTCTCCGACTGCATGGAGACCGCCGCGATCGCCCTGTCCAACAGCGTGGATCATGCGAACCGGGACGCCCGCGAGAAACGGTACCTGGACATCGTCGGCCGCTACGAGCGCGATGTCGTCGAGATTTTCCCGCAGGTTCTCGCCGAAATCGTCCTGGCGCTCGAAGCGGAACCCGGCGACGTGCTCGGTGCGGTCTTTGCCGAACTCGGGCTGAAAAGCGCCACGAGGGGGCAATTTTTCACGCCCTACGACATCTGCCGCGCTATGGCGGAAATGACGCTGGGCGACACGGAGAAGCTCGCCGAGCTCATCGAACGCAATGGCTTCGTGCGCGCGTCCGAACCGGCCTGCGGTGCCGGCGCGATGATCATCGCCCTCGCCGAGGCGATGCGCGCACGGGGCATCAACTATCAGCAGTATCTCCACGTGACCGCCGTCGATATCGACCCCTGTGCGGTCCACATGGCCTATATCCAGCTCACGCTGATGCACATTCCGGCCGTCGTCATCGTCGGCAATTCGCTGTCCATGGAAATGCGCGAGTGCTGGTACACGCCCGCCCACATTCTCGGCGGGTGGTCCACCAAGCTTGCGCGTCGCGAAGCCGAGGACGCGGCCCGCGCGCTGCTCAACCCGCCTTCGGATAGCACAGCGAAAGATACGTCCGCCGAGGCCGGCACCGACGAACTGCCACGGCAGCTGCGCTTCTTCTGAGCGTGGCCGCCCTGCCCGGTCTCGACCGATCCCTTTTGCACACTCTCAATGAAAGGAAACCACCATGCCGAACCACTCGGACCTGATGCGCCTTGTCCAGGAGAATATCGACCGCAACAGCCAGCACGTCTTCGCGATCTTTCCGAGCGAGGAGTCGCCCGCCTTCGCCTACACGATCGGCAATGCCAATGTCGGGCTGCCGGAATTGCTGATCATCGGCAATTTCGCGCCGCACACGACGGCGGCGATCCTGAACGAGCTCGGCCGCAAGATGCGCGCCGCAGGCTTCCCCCTCGTGGGCGATGTCAGCCTCGGCGGACGCTTTCCCGTCCGTGTTCGCCAGGCAGACCCGGCAGCCAAGGGGCGCTACACGATCCAGGCCGGTCAATATCTCGGCCACGAACGCTACGACGTGCTGCAACTTCTCTTCTGCGATCCCGAGGGCCGCTATCCCGGCGAGCCCGGCTGCAATTCGAACTACGACGTCCCGCTCGTATAACCATATTAGCCGGAATAGAGGTGTCCGCCCCATGAAACCTCTTCTTACGTGGCCGTGCAATGAGTGCCCCTGGCGCCGCAAGCACCCGGCTGGATGGCTCGGCGGCTACCGCCCCGAGGACTTTACCCAACAGGTCCAGTTCGATGGCCCGCCCTTGCCCTGACACAAGACGATCCCCGGCGACGGAACCGACGCGCGCGCGATGTGTGCCGGTGCGCTGATCTTCATGAAGAACAACTGCAAGGGCGCTCATCACGCCGATTATGGTGACGCGCTGGACACGGTTCAGCAGGACGCCGAGACCGTGTTCCAGTGGGCGCAGGAGTTCCTCGACCACCACACCGATCCCCAAGGATGGGCCCGCGAGGTCCGGAACGAAGCGCTCGACCGCACGCTTGCTAGAGAATGATCCATCGCCTTGCCAATCCCGCCGGAGCGGAGGGGGTGGATAAGGGCGACACAGTGCATCGGCTGTTCTGCGTCGTCGAGCCCACCAGATGGTCGACGTTTCCGTGCCCAGCGCGTTTCGAGCGGCAGGCGGCGCCCGACTGTCCTCAGTCTATCAGGAAATCTGCCATGCGCCTGTCAGATGAAATCGCCGCGCGGCGGCTGCTCTATTCTCGCCCGCTGGTCACCGTCCCTGCGCTGCTCGTGATCGACATTCCGGGTCGATACCGCGGGCCGGGCCTTGCCTTGGGGCGTTATTTTCCCGTCATTATCGAAACCGACGAGGAACTGCGCGAGTTCGAGGCGTTTCTCGATGCGGATCGCGCGGATCCTCGATCCCGTCGTTGGTGTGCCTGAGAACAACTGGTACGATGCGATGGCCCGCCCGACGGATGACCTCACATTTACGATGACCATGGTCTCGCATGCCAGCCCGCAGCCGACGATGGCGCTGATCAAATCACCGGCAGGCCATGTTCCGCGCCGCTCCCTCAATCCCGGAAAGGACCGGACATATGTGGAAACTGAAATACGCGGCAACGGCAACCCGCCTGCTCCTTCAGCGCAAGATCCCGTTTCGGACCTATTGCAGGGCGCTGCGTAACTGGCCGCCCGCCGTCCCGGGCAGGGGCGGCTCCTACATCCTCGACCCGAATCTCGCAGCCGTGTACTTTTCCCGCGGTCCGAACGACAGGGATCAGTCATCCGACTGACATGCCCTTTTGGCTGACCGGAAGCGGCGACGTCCTTGGCTGGATGCCCGCCAGCGACTGGATCAGGCCCGGACCGACTGCCTAGTCCTTGAGTGCCGGAGACAAGCGGCCAGGAAAGCCCGACCGTCGATCCGATCCTGACGATGCACGGGGAAGAGGAAGGGAGAGGGGCGGGTTCGCAGTCGTTCGGTTGAGGAAGGCCGCCCCGATGAGCATCGTCAATGAAGCCCGGAACGTCCGGTCCGGCACACCGTCTGTTTTCATTTCCGGCTCGATTTCCATCCGACGTCTTCCTTCTCCGATATTGGAGCGCCTCGGCCGTGTCATCGACCGCGAAATGCCGGTCCTGATCGGCGATGCTCCCGGCGTGGACACGGCCGTGCAACAATACCTCGCCGATCGGCAAGCGTGGAACGGCACGATCTTCTGTAGTGGCAGTGCCCCGCGTCATAATATCGGTGGATGGCCGATCAGGATTGTCCGCGCTGACGCTCCTACAGGGACGCGCACCTGGCACATGGCAAAGGACCGCGAAATGGCCCGCCTCGCTGATATCGGGCTGGTTATCTGGGACGGATCCAGCGCAGGCAGCTTTGCCAATATCGAGCGGCTGAGCAATCGCGGCTGTTACGTCCTCGTCTATCTCTGCCCGGACGGCCGCTTCCTGCCACTGCGATGCGGCGCGGACAGGGCGGCTTTCCTCGCGTCCCAGAGGCCGGGTTGATGGCGTGGCAGCCCGCCCCGTCCGGTAGCAGCCCGGCGCGGGCGACCTCCTCCTGTCGCAGGAGTCACGAAGCGATGAGACTCACCGACGAACCCGCTACCTGCCGGCAGCTCTATCCCCGGTCGCGTCTAACGCTGCCCAACGTCATGCCGATCGACATCCCCGCCAGATTCGCGGGCGCCGGCCTGCCGCTCGGCCGCTGCTATCCCGTGATCCTCGAAACCGCCGGAGTGTGCCGGGATGGAAACCGACCTCGCCGCCTCCCGTCCGGACCCGATCTGTTCGACCGCCGTCCCTCGGCCTTCACGCCGTCGACATCCTCTTCGTCCGCTACGCACCCGCCCGCCGCGCTGCTCCTGTGCCGCTGGCTGTCCCGCCTGTACCGCCATGGTGCCGCCAGCCGGGGACGATTTCATCCGCGGTGCTTATACGAGCGAGGTCTTCGCCGACGCCCCCGATCTGGACCGCGCCGAAGCCCGGCGACGCGCGACGTTCGGCACGCACCCTCCCGTGTGCATGCACCAGCGCCCCAGTCCTTGCGATCGGGCCTGATGCTTCCGGCGGGCACTTTGCGTCCGGCATTGCCCGCCGATATCCGGTGACGCGGAAGCGAGGCCGTGCAGGGCGGGGGCAGCGTTGTTTGGGCGGATGCCCGCCGCAGGCGGGCACCGGGCTCTATCTCCGCTGCGCTCCGACCAAGCCCCCTTGCGGGGTCTTGGCGGCTGAAGCCGTAACGATCCCTTCCGCGGGCGCCTCGCCGAGCCGGTCCGCGATCTCGCCGTCGTCCCGCCTCGTCCTCGGGGGCGGGCCTCGGCGAGGCCGCCTCGGCCCGCAATCAGCGTCGGACGAGGTCTGTCATCGCATCCTACGCCGCCCCCGCATTGTCGCGGCGTGCCAGAGGGGGTCCGGCCCTGCAAGGGCTGCCTCCGGCCAAGAAAATCTAGGATAAAATGGGCCTGCCGACGTCATCGCTCGGGTTCAGCAGTCGGCAGGCCCATTTTCTCCAAGATTTCCTAAAGGCCGCAGCGAAACGTCCCTTGCATGGCCGGATCCCCTCTGGCCCTTGCGCCATGCGAAGGCGGCTCCGGATGCGATGACAGACAGGCACCCTCCCGTCCGCCGCTGATCAGTAAGGAATGGCTTCGCCATGCGTTTTTTTGTTTTTTGTTTGCTCAGGCTCACCAGATACGATGAAATCTTGTCAAGAAAACAATGGACTACAAGTAAATCTGATAAGAAGGTATAGTATAAATGCAAATGGGGATTGGCCCCGGATGCGTTTTACTTGGAGTGAGTGACATGGCACACGGTAATCAGATCACCGTCGGCGGGTTCAAGAACACGGGCCGCAAGATTACGGGCTGGGTCAGCACCGCACAAATCAATGCTCCCTACGCCGAGTTGAGGCCGATGGAGCGGCGCAGCGAGCGAAGCCCGTCCTATGAGGTTTGGGCGCGCGCCAAGGAGGGCAACCTGTACCATCTGGGGACGCTATGGCCGCGCGAGATGAAACGCGATGGCACGCCCTTCCACGGCGGTTTCATCACCGATCGCGGCCACGCGGTTTCGATGAACGTGGCCGTCTTTGGTGACTTCGCGACCGGCGCGGACATGGTGTCGAAAGAGGACGACGACGACTATATCACGACCGGCCCGCAGTCGGCAGGCGGCGACCAGCAGCAGAGATACGGCGGCTTTTCGGGCGGCAGCACGGCAGGACCGTCGGGCGAATATGTCGGGCCGGATCGTGGCGAGGCGAACGGCTTTGGCGGCTTTTCCGGCCGCACGGCCACGGATGGCAACCCCGGCGGCTTCGCGGACAATCTGGACGACGATGTTCCGCTCTAGGCCGTGACCGAGACGGGCCGGGAGAGCGCAGCAACGCTTCCCCGGCCCTCGCCATCAACCCGTCAATGGAGTAGCACCCATGAGCAAGACAACAGCGTCCCGTTTCGTTAGCAGCTTTTCCGAACTGCCGAAACTCTTTGCGCCCTTTGCCGCTGGCCAGTCCGATCAGCACGACGAGGGCGAGCCGATGGATGCCGAAATCGCATATATGCGCGACGAAGGCAGTACATCGCAAATCACGCGCGGCGACGTGCAGGAGCACTATGCGGCGTTGACCGAAGCCGATGCCTTCGAGGCGTCGTTCGGCGACCCGGTTCCGCTATCAATCGGTGAACGGGAGGCAGAGCCGGGCGAAGAAGATTTGCCCCATCCACTCGCGGCGCAAGGGGAATGCAGCGGCATCGTCAAGACGATTTTCGACCTCTTGACGAACACCCGGCTTGAGCCGCAGGCGCGTGAAATCGCATGGGGCATCGTCAACAGCTTCCATTTCGTCGCTGGCACGCTGGAGCGCGAGGAGGATGCCATAGCGAACAAAATCCGCGACATGGCGCGCATAACGAAAGCCGACGAAATCGCCACCAAGGAACTGGAGGACGCGCAGCGCCAGTGCGAAGAGCGTACCGAGCGCCGCAAGGAGGTCGAGGCGATGCGCGAATATGCGGCAGCAGCCTATCGCGCGTGTTGCGGGCAGGTTTGGAGACCTCCGCGCGGTTCGCGTGTATCGCACGTCACGGGCGCAAGCCAGATCAGGGCAGCCGACTTTTTGCGCGCCCGCGCCATGGAATGGAGCGACCGCCACAATCCGAAAGGGCCTGTCGTCGTCGTATCCGGTCCCGCCGTATGGCACGACTGGCTGCTCATTTATAATCGGTTGGACGAAATCCACGCGCGTATCCCGAACATGGTGCTTTTCACCACCGGGCAGGACACGGGCGTTGATCTCAGCGCAGCCGCTTGGGCCGAGTCCCGGCGCGTGCCCCATGTCGGCTTCGACCTTCGCGGGAACCGATACGGAACCGGCAAGAACAAGGGCTTTCGGCGCAACAAGCACATGAACAGCTTCAAGCCCGTCGAAGCGATCCTTTGCGAAGGCTCGGGCATTCAGGATGATCTTTACGACCTGTTCAACCCGCCATCGGGACGGCGTGTGCCGACCCACCTTTTCTATGTCCGGGATCAGGCGCCAATGCCCCCGATCAGGAGACTTGGAAGGCGGCGGACGGCGTGACCCTGCGGCCCGCCTTCGGGCGGGCCGCCTATCCACAGGAGATTCGTCATGGCCCGAGTCTATGGCGGTTGCATCGAACCCGGCGGAATGGAACTCGACGACGAGCGTTTCGAGGCACCATGCCCCGCCTGCGGCGAACTCGCGCGCAACCATGTTTTCCAGCAGGTCGATGGCGGCTCTATCAACGCCTATCACACCATCGACTGCGACCATTGCGGTCACAGTAACGGTTATGACTTCATACCCGACTGACTAGCGGGCATCGCACCAATCCCGGTAAGGGCCGGCGCGGCATCCCTGCGCCCGGCCCTTTTTCGTGCGCGCTGCGCCCGGTGGGGGAAACCCGAACGGTTTCCCCACGCCGCTCCTTTTGGCGGTCCAGGCGGCCCGCCAACGTCGCTCCCCTTTCCGCTAAGGATGGAAGCCGACCAGAGTGCGCCGGACGGGATCAACTCGCGGGCGGCAGCGGTTTCAACGCCGCCAATGCAGCGGCGACGCCGACCCGCAAGACCTGCCCCAGCACGTCGCGAAACTCGCGCTCGCTGATCCTCTCGACCGGCATATCGGCGACGATCCGCGCATAGCGATCCCGCAGCCGCGCGCGCGTCGCCTCGATCTCCTCGCCGACCCTCTTCTGACGCTCGACCAGCTCGGCGAGCTTCTCGCGTTCCGACATCTTCGGCATGACCATCCTTCCTTCCAGAGTGGTCTGCCCGCCTGCCGCGCAACCTTGCGTGTCCGTCGGCGTGATGCAATCCCCAACCTCAGCTTCGTGGCTCCGCCGGTGCCCGTCTGAGCTACACGCAGCGACACTGTCGCTGCGGCAGGCGGACGCACGCCGCTTCGGCGTCGGTAATGCACCCTACGCACGGGATGCTGCGGGGCTATTTTCACGATAAATCAACAGGTTCTGCGCCGGTTTCAAGACAGGGCAGGGCGGCGTCAGCTGGCTGCCGCGGCTGCCGATTGCGGCAGCGTCTGGCTGCCATCGCCGCCAAGTTGCGGATAAGGCTTGGCATCTTCTGGCTGCCGTGGCGGCCAGTTCACCACAATGACGACGCCGCAGGCGCGACATCGAGCAGGTTGCGCTCAATGAAAATCATGACTCCGTATGCGCAGGATTTCTTCCTGCTCAGATGCTGTGCCGTAGGGCGGTGACGCCAGTGTGCCACCCGGCGCCCAGGTCGGATCGCGCGGATCACGACCGCCGCCATTCCTCGCGCCGTCGCCGCGTCCCGGCGCGCCGTTTAAATCCATCCGCCCGATCGAGCGCAGCATATCGTCATGGTCGGTGATACGGTCACAGATGATGTGGATGACCTCCCCCTCCTTCTGAAGTCGACCGCGAAGCGCGATCATCGAGGCGGACATGACCTGCCGACGATAAATCTCGAACCGGTCGGGCCAGAGGATGCCATTGGCGATCCCGGTTTCGTCCTCGATCGTCACGAACAGCACGCCCTTGGCCGAGCCGGGCCGCTGTCGCACGAGGATAACGCCGGCGACCTCGATATTGCGGCCGTCCCGGATCGAGGGAAGATCGGCGCAGCGAACGACATTCATTGCGTCGAGCTTGCCGCGCAGAAAACGCACCGGATGAGCGCGGAGCGAAAGCTGCGTCACGCGATAGTCCTCGACCACTTCCCGTCCGTCGGTCATCGGCCTCAGCGCCACGGAGGGCTCGCGGCCTTCGGGCGAGAATCCGGCTTCGCGTTCGTCGACTGCCGCGAACAGGGGGAGGGGTGCTTCGCCGAGCCCTTTCACCTTCCAGAGCCCCTGGCGCCGATCCTCCGATATGCAGTGGAAGGCATCCGCCTCGGCCAGCCGCTCGATCGCGGCGCGGGGGACACCGGCACGGCGCCAGACCTCCTCGACACTCTCGTAGGGCGCTGGACCGCGCGCCGCGACGATCGCCGCGCCGTGCATATTGGTTAGCCCGCGAACTTGCCGGAACCCGAGCCGCACCGCCATGTGCCGGGTGTCGGTCGGCTCGAGCGTGCAGTCCCAATGGCTGTCGTTGACCGAGACGGGCCGCACCTCGACGCCATGCTTTCGGGCGTCGACGACGATCTGCGCCGGGGCATAGAAACCCATCGGCTGCGCGTTCAATAGCGCCGCACAGAACACGTCGGGATGATGGTGCTTCACCCAGCAGGAGGCATAGGCGATCTTGGCGAAGGAGGCGGCGTGGCTCTCGGGAAAACCATAGGAGCCGAACCCCTCGATCTGCTTGAAGGTGCGCTCGGCGAAGTCCCTGGGATAGCCCCGGCCCACCATGCCGTTCACCAGCTTGTCGTGGAAATGGCTGACGCCGCCGGTGAGCTTGAAGGTGGCCATCGCCCGGCGAAGCTGGTCGGCTTCGACCGGGGTAAAGCCGGCGCCGACGATCGCCACCTTCATCGCCTGCTCCTGGAAGAGCGGCACGCCCAGCGTCTTTTCCAGCACCGCACGCAATTCGGGCCTCGGATATTCAGGCTTCTCCTTGCCCTCGCGGCGGCGGAGATAGGGATGCACCATGTCACCCTGGATCGGTCCGGGCCGCACGATCGCCACCTCGATGACGAGATCATAAAATTCCTTTGGCTTCATCCGCGGCAGCATGGACATCTGCGCGCGGCTTTCGATCTGGAACACGCCCAGCGTGTCGGCCTTCTGGATCATCGCATATACGCCGGGGTCATCGTCCTGCAGGTCGGCCATGCCGACCCTGATGCCCTTCTCCTGTTCGAGAAGATTGAAAGCGCGGTTCATGCAGCCGAGCATCCCGAGCCCCAGCACGTCGACCTTCATGAACTTCAGCGCGTCGATATCGTCCTTGTCCCACTCGATGATCTGGCGGTCCTCCATGCGCGCGGGCTCGATGGGCACGAGATCGTCGAGCCGGTCCTGCGTCAGCACGAACCCTCCGGGGTGCTGTGAGAGGTGCCGGGGCGTGCCGATCAGCTGACGGGCAAGGTCGAGCGTCAGCCTGAGGCGATGATCCTCGGCATTGAGGTTGAGTGAGGCGATCTGTTCCTCTGGAATGCCGTCCATCGACCAGCCCCAGACGAGGCCGGTCAGCATCTTGGTGAGATCGCGCGGGAGGCCGAGCGCCTTGCCGACCTCGGCGACGGCGCCGCGGGTGCGGTAGCGGGTAACGACGGCGGTCAGCGCCGAGCGTGTGCGGCCGTAGGTGTCATAAATCCACTGGATGATTTCCTCGCGCCGCTCATGCTCGAAGTCGACGTCGATATCGGGCGGTTCCTTGCGTTGCCCCGAGACGAAACGCTCGAACAGCAGCTCGTGCTTGATGGGGTCGATCGAGGTGATGCCGAGCATATAGCAAACGCAGCTGTTCGCGGCGCTCCCACGCCCCTGGGAGAGAATGCCGCGCCGCCGACTCTCCGCCACGATGGAATTCACGGTGAGGAAATAGGGTGCGTAACCGAGCTGGTCGATCAGCCTCAGCTCATGGTCGATCTGCTGGCGATATTGGGGCGGCAGGCCATCCGGAAACATGCGCGCGGCGGCTTCCTCGGTGAGCGCGGCCAGGGCTTCCTGTGCCGTGCGGCCCTCCATCACCTCCTCATAGGGATACTGATACTGGATCTCGCCAAGGTCGAACCGGCACTGGTCGGCGATATCGGCACTCGCCTGGATCGCGTCGGGGAAGGCCGCAAAGCGCCGTTCCATCTCCTCCGGGGACTTCAGGTTCCGGTCCATGAACCGCTCGCGCCGGAAGCCGAGCGCGTCAATAGTGCTCTTCTCACGGATCGCGGTGACGACATCCTGCAGCGGCCGACGCTCGGGCGCATGGTAGAGCACGTCCCCCGTCGCGACGCTGCGGATGCCGGCATCGAGGGCGAGGACATCGAGGGCATGGAGCCGTGCGGCATCGTCGGGGCGCCGGCGCAGCGACAGGGCGCAATAGCCTCGCGCGCCGAATATATCGCGCAGATCGCGCAGGTGTCCGGCGACAATTTCGCCCGGCACATCAGGCAGCAGGATCGCGATGAGTCCATCAGCGCGCGCAGCGACGTCGTTCCCGTCCAACAGGCATTTGCCCTTGCCGCCGCGCTCCTTGCCGAGGGAGAGCAGCCGGGTCAGCCCTGACCATGCTTTCCTATGGCAAGGATAGAGCAGCAGCGCCCGGCCATCGGTGAGATCGACGCGCGCGCCGGCAATCATGCGCACGCCCGTCGCCTTCTGGCCGTCCCAGCCGCGCACCACACCGGCGACGCTGCCGCGATCGGCGAGGCCGAGTGCGCTATGACCCTGCACGGCGGCTTCGGCGAACAGCTCTTCGGGGGACGAGGCACCCCGAAGAAACGAGAAATGGCTCGTGACCTGAAGTTCGACGTAGGTGGTCCTGGAGCGCGCCATCAGCCGAACAGCCCGTGCATATACCAGCTTAGGTCGCCGGTTGGCGGATCGACGCCGTCGCCGCGGCGAAACAGCCAGAAGCGCTCGCCGCTCGTCGTCTCGACCCGGAAATAATCCCGTACCGCCCACATCTCGCGGGAACTGCGCCACCATTCGCCATGGATGCGCTCGGGACCGTCCCCGGCGACGACACGATAGGGCTTGCCGCGCCACACGAACCGGCGCGGCGGGTGATCCGGGAGCAAGGCGACCACGCCCGCCAGCGGCTCGGGGCGGGGCAGCAGTCGAACGGGCCGTTTCCAGCATGGCCAGCCCGTCGGACTCGTGAGCGCGTCGGCCGGGCAGACCGCGCGCTCGGGCACATCGCTTTCGCGGGGGGCCATGCGGAACAATGCCTTCTCGCCGACACGGCCGGCAAGCTGGTCGACCAATGGCGCCAGATCGGGCGCACGATCCTTGCCGGCGAGTCCCTTACCGAGCGCCACGGGAGCAAGATCCTCGACGCGCGGCGCGGTGAGCGCCATCGCTTCGATGCCAAGTCCCGGCTCGATCCGTTCGACGCGCATGGCGAACATGCGCTTCAGATGCTTGGCGTCGCGGGTTGCCCGCGCCGTGCCGAGCCCGATCCGCTGCTCCTCGCCATCGACGCGCAGGCAGGTGAGGATGGCGGAGCGCAGCCCCAGGCCGCGCTTTTCGAGGGCAAGCACCATGTCATCGACCAGATCACCGATAACCTGGGTGAGCGCCTCGGCCGTGCCGATCGGTTCGAGCAGGCGGCGCATGACCCGTGGTTCTTCGAACGGGACCACCGGCACGATCGGTTCGGCGACCAGCCCGCGCGCCTGATCGAGCCGTTCGACGGTTGAAAGACCGAGCCGCTTCGCGAGCGGACCGCGCGGGACGGACAAGAGATCGGCGATCCGCTCGAAACCGAAGCGCAAGGCCGACGCCAGGGCGTCGGGTGTGAGTCGCAGCGCCGAAATCGGCAGATCGGCGATGGCTGCTGTCTCGGCACCGGGAGGCAATATGGTGATCGGCTTTCCCGAATAGCGTGCCAGTGCATGCGCAGCGCCCGGCGTCCCGGCGGTCGCGATCGTCGCGCTAAATCCCAGCCGCGCGAGGAAGCGCAGCAGGCGGCGGCAGAAAGCGGGCTCGCCCCCGAACAGATGCGCCGTGCCGGTAAGGTCGAGCCAGAGCCCGTCAGGCACGCACGCGCTGGCGGTCGGCGTCCAGTGTCCGACCGCGTGCAGCGCCAGCCGGTCGAGGAAGGCGATATCGCCCGCTTCATCGGCCTCCTCGACGTCAAGATCGGTGGTGAGCGCGCGGGCATGCGCCGCCGCCATGCCGGGACGGAGACCAAGATCGGACGCGGCGCGGCAAGCGGCGGTGACGACATCGCGCTGGCCGACGCGCGCAATCATGATCATCGGCCGGCCCAGATGCGCGGCCCAGCCGGACGGTGGGCCTGGACTGCCTTCGTCGGGGAGCATCGCCTTGAACGGGTGCTCGGCGGGCTCGCTGCGACGATCCATCTCTTGGCAAGTCGGGTGCTGATGCGCGGGCAGCGCATCGATCTCCTCGCGCGTCGACTTCGCACCCAATGCGCCATCGCGCGCCCAGCGCGCGCCGGGCCGCCAGCCGCCATCCTTCGGTACCGAACAACCGCCGGGGTTGTCGTCTATCGGCCCCGGAAGGCGGGGCGAGAGATCAGGAAAGACGTGTTCAGGCGGCCTGAACGTGCGGCGCGACCGGCGCAGCCGCTCTATGGCGAGCTGCGGCAGGTAGAGCGAGGCGACCCGTGTCATCGCTGGCTTCAACTTCGAGAGAAAAGGGATTGCCGTTTCGCTGGCGGACAAGCTCGACCGCCCAGCGGGCGCGGCCGACGCCCGGATGCGGGAGCGGCTCCGATGATCGGCAGCCGATCCGCCAGCGCGTCATTGCGGAGGAGGGAATGGTCAGCGGGCAGCGATCGCACGCTCGGTGACGGCGGTAGAGCAGCATCGGCGTCCGGCCATCGGAGGCGGCAAGCTGAAGCCGGCGCGTCGCGGTCTGATCTGCCGTCTTCACCTCGGCGACCACGCAGGCGAGCGTCCCTTCGCGCAAGGCATCTTCGGCCATCGCCAGAACATCGGCGTCGTTGCGGCCATGCGCGTAGAGAAGCTTGGCCGGACCAAGCCCGACCTGTTCCAGTCCCGGCGCATAGAGATCGAAGCGCGTGAGCGCCCACAGCACGGTGAATCCGGGCTTCTCCGCAAAGCGTGCCGCGATGCCCGCTGCGAACAGCGTCGCCGCGGCATCGTCACTTAGCGCCGCTGTCGCGGCAGCTATCTCGTGGAGGCCGGCGCCATCGAGCCCGCGGTCGGCGAGCCGGTCATCGATCGCGTCCAGCCCGAACGCCAGCGCGGGTCCGCGCGCACCGCGCGCATGGGCCAGTTGCGCGCGGAGCGCGGCAAGCTGTTCGGCGCGAGGCCGTTGTAAGGCGGTTTGCACAGACATTGGTCAAGGATAACGACTCATTTGTTCACTTTATGTTCTGATGAGTCGAAGGATAAAGTCAAGCACGATGAATCTTCGCCGATGGTCGAAGCGCCCCGGACCGCATATTTCGACGCCCGCTTGCCGATTACACGTCGTTACCCTATATGTGCAATATGCCGAATACGAGTCGGCATTTTGCGAGGTGAGACATGACGGCGCTGGCGCGTATCCAGGAACTGCTCGGAGGCGAGGCCGTAACGGGACCGTTGCACAACGAGCGCGACATCGTGCGCCTCATTCGGCGCGGCGTGCCGACGCAGGCGGTCGACCATTTCCTCGAAGCGGCCCGGCTTTCGTTCAACCTGCTCGGTCCCAAGGTCATCAACCTGCGCACCTTCAAGAGGCGCAAGCAGAATGCGCAGCCGCTCGAACAGGATGAATCCGACAGGTTGCTGCGCGTGGTCGGCATCGTCGTGGCGGCGGAGGAAGTCTTTGGAGACCGCGACAAGGCGCAAATCTGGTTGAATCGCGAGAACCGAGCGCTCGACGACGAAACCCCCCTGGCGATGGCCGACACCGATCGCGGTGCGCGCGCGGTGGAAGCTCTCCTGGGCCGGATCGAGCACGGCATCGCTGCGTGATCGTCTATCGGCTGTGCAAGGCAGCCCATATCGCGCTCGATGGTGAAGGCGCCCGCCTTTGGGGCGGGCGCTGGAATTCGGCGGGGCGGGCGATGGTCTATACGGCCGCAACGCCGAGTCTCGCGGTACTCGAGGTGCTGGTTCATCTCGATCTGCCTGCCGACTTGCTCCCCGACGACCTGCGCCTGCTCTCCATCGAACTCCCGGACGATGCCCCGATCCATCTGCTCGATACTGATCTCGCCGACGATTCCGCCTGTCTCGCCGAGGGCGATGCGTTTCTCGACGTCGGCGACGCGCTGGCGCTCCGGGTGCGGAGCGTCGTGGTCCCGCAGGAATGGAATATGCTGCTCAACGTCCGGCACGCCGACATGAGCCGCGTGAAGATCGTGGCGGACGAGCCGTTCCAGCTAGACCCGCGCCTCGTCGGATGACCGGAGCATTTCCAGCGTCGCCGGGTCCCGCTCGCCGCCGAACCAGCGGTCGATCGCGGCGGCGAACAGCGGATGGGGCTTCGCCGACTCGAACAGGGTGAGCGAGGAGCGGAGCTTCATCGCGTCCACCGCGCCGAACACGGCTTGCGCGTCGCTGCCGCTCAGGTCCTGCAGCGCCTCGACACACTCGCGGTAGCGCGGACCCAGCACCGGATGGTCGAGATAGGCCCGCGCCTCCTCGATCGACCGAACCCCGAAATGCTGCGCGGTCGGGCTGCGGCCGAGACCGGACAGCTGCGGAAAAATATACCAGATCCAGTGCGTGCGCTTGGTCCCGCGCCGAATCTCGCTGAGCGCCGTCTGGTAGGTGCGCGTCTGCGCTTCCACGAAGCGGTCGAGCGAATGGTCGTCAGCCATGTGAGATAGACGCTCCCTGCGCGGGGGCCGGCGGCGGCCGATACTGCATTCAGCCCTCCATCAGGCGTTTCAGATCCTTGATGAGCAGGAAGAGGTGCAAGGGGTCGCTCGGCGCCGCGATAAAATCAAAATGGCGGTAGAAAGACGATGCTTCGTCATCCTTCGCATGAACCGCCAGGGCGCGGAGGCCGCCGATGTCGGCGGCTTTCAGCGTACGAAGCATCGCATCTTTGAGAAGGCCCGAACCAAGACCTTTGCCGGCCCAGGCCGTCGATACGGCAAGGCGCGCCAGGACCATCAACGGGATCGGATGGTGCGCCATGCCTTTTCGCAGCCGATCGGGCGCGTCGTCAAAAGCGACCTCGCCGAACACCAGCGTGTAGAACCCGACGATGTCATCATCGAATAGCGCGACGTAAGTTTGCGAACTCCTGGAAAGCTGGCTTTGCAATGCATAACGGACCAGGAACCGATTGAGCGGTTCCTTTCCGCAATCGAAATCGTCGACGGGATGCTCCCGGCGCAGCTTTTCAATGCGAAGCGCCACCGCGCTACGGGTTCGTCTTCTGCTCGAAGACGCTCGGCGTTTCCATCAGGCGCTTGAGGCGAGGCAACGGGCGCGTCGGCGCATCAAGCGCAGCGATGAAAGCCTCCCACCGCTCGGCATTCAATCCGAATTGCCGCCGGTCGGGAAGAGCCTCCTGCGCACGTGCAAGCGCGCTCTCGAGCACGAACTCGCTCACCGAACGATGCATCGCCTTTGCCGCGGCGTGCAGCGTCCGCTTCGCCTCGGCGGTGAGGCGAAGATCGAGCTTTTCGGAACGAACCGTGGTAGCGGCCATGTCTATCTCCAATCCGAACCGCCTATACCATGGCAGGGCTCACTTGTCACGACATTGTCGGGCGCGAAGCTGGCCGGCCGGTTCTGCGTGTCGTTTTTCGGGAACGAGTGAACTGAGGCTCGAGAATGGTGGACCGGATCGAGAATTGTGTACTGAGTTCGGGAGTGTCTCAGTTCTGGGGTTCCGGCGCATCTTCAAGGCGCTCATCGGCCACCGATTCACTCATTCTCGAAAACCGACAGTTCGCAGTGTCGTTTTCCGAGATTTCGCGAACTGCGTCCAAAGATCGCGTACAAGCTCAAGGTTTCGCGGACTCGATTCGCAAACGCTGGATCGGGGTCGACGGGGTGGGCGTCGCCAACCCGGTCCATCAGCCTCGCGCTGCCGCAAGTTCGAACTTGAGCAAGCCCGAGAGCACGTGGATGGCCGCGTCGAACATAGCGATGAAACCGAACATCGGGCTCGCTGTCATTGGTCATCGTCAGTGTTCCGGGGCGGATGCCGCAAACCGTTCGATGGCCAGTTCAAATGTCGCGGGAAGATCGTCAAGTGGTTCGGGCTGCTTGTCGCCATAGCGTGAACGCCCGCATGTTGCTTCGAACAGGGCCTCCATGGCCTTGCGGACAAGGTCCGCCCACTGACTCTCGCGATTGAGCTGATCTTGCGGAAGGAGCGCCAGACGGTCCTCCAGCCTCTGCATCGCCTCGGCAAAGGTTTCGCCGGTCTCATAAGGAAGCCAGTCAGCGGAAAAGACGTATTCCGTCGCCGGGATCATATCGAGATCGCCATCGCCCGACAGATCGCGCACGGTGTCAACCTGGCTCGGCCATAGTCCTAGCGCAGCCCATACGCCTTTGCCGTAGCGGTCATCCCACGCCTGAAAGCAGAAGCCTTCTTCCGTCACCAGCCTGTTAATTCGATCAAAGTTCATATCGACGCCTCTTCATAACTGTCGGCACGGCGTTGAAGCCGATCAATCCCTGAGCAGATCGTGCCTCAATTTTCCTCCAATGTTGCAGGCGACTCAGTTCGCACAACCTTGGACATTTTCGGCCTGATTCACAAACCTTGGACGTTCTCGCGGAGGAGAAACCCTTCCAAAGACTCGAGTTTCAATTCTCACCGATTCACGTAACCTTGGAAACTGACACGCAGCCGGGACGGCCTGTGCCTGGGGCCGGTCCATTCTGAATGGTGGCTTTCCAAGGCCCCCAGTTCCTCGCCGACCAGCTCTTCAATTCCGGCAGGATCGACATTTGCGTTTGCCGCTGCGACGGCCACCTGGAATCGCGACCTGCGCGCATCCGCCGATTGCGACTTCGCAGAATTTTCGCTATATATGCAACCGCTTCATGTCCTCTTGCCCGACGGCTCTATCCCGGAGCTGCACATTGGCAAGACTGACCATTCGTCTCGATGACGTGGACTATGACCGGCTTGTCGCCGAAGCCGAGGCGGCGGGTAAGCCGACCGCCGCCTATGTCCGCGACGAACTGAAGCGTCTCGGCGGTGCCGATCCCTCCGGTTTCCACTCGCGCTTCGACGAACTTCACTCGACCGTCATCCAGGTGCTTGCGATCCTCGCAACCGATGTCGGCCGCCGCGCGCCCGATGTCCTCGCGCGGGGGATGGAGGACACCCGCCGTCTGCTACGTGAACGGGGACTGATCGACCCGGACGATGACCCCCAAACAGGAGACGGGCCGGAGCGATGAGCATCTTCCGCAACGACACGCTGGGATCGTGGACGCGGGGCGGGCAGGCGATCGTTCACAACGTCCGCATGACCACGCAGGTCTTCTTCCAGACCACCCTTGCCGGGCTCGCCATTTGGCTGATCGGGGCAGTCTGGTATGCGTTCGAGAAGTCCGACGAATACCAGCGCTTCGTGCTGATGAAGGTGGTCGAGGCCACCTTCAAGGCAGACGCCGCGCCGGGAACGAACGCCCCCGTGCTCTTCCGCACGCCGGTGGGCAAGGAGTACTGGACCTCGGCCGACTGGCTGCTGGAGTCCACGGTCGCCAGGGAGGCGCTCAAGAAACTCGAGGGTGATCTCATCAGCGGAGCGCTAATCGCAGGGCTGTTCGCGCTCGGCGCGCTCATTTTGGCCTGGTTCTATTTTACCCGGACGGGGAAGGGGCTCGGGTCCAACGAGTACCTGCGCGGGGCGCGTTTCGGCACGGCCGGACAGGTGCGCCGGGCGCTCTGGCGCGAGCGCAAGGGCAGCTTCGCGATCGGCGGGACCAATGTGCCGCACGCCTTCGAGCCGGAGCATGTGCTGATCTGCGGCGCACCCGGAACGGGCAAGACCAACATGATCGTCAAGATGCTCGCCGGCATCCGCAAGGCCGGCAAGCGCGCGATCGTCTATGATACCGCCGGCACCTTCGTCGAGAAGTTCTATCGGCCGGGGAAGGACATCCTGCTCAATCCCCTCGACGACCGCACCGCCGTCTGGTCGCCCTGGGTCGATGTGCCGCGCGACTATCACTACGACCAGATCGCGGAATCGACGATTCCGGACAAGACCGGCGATCCCTTCTGGAGCAAGGCGGCCAGGGGCACGCTCGTCGCCGTCATGCGCAAGCTCGCCGCGCAGGGCCGCACCTATGTATCGATCCTGCTCCGCACGGTGCTGCGCTCGACGCTCAAGGAACTCTCGGCGTTCTCGGCCGGCACCGATGCGGCGGCGTTCATCTCGATGGAGGGGGAGCGCACGTCGGCGGGTATCCAGGCCGAGCTTGCTTCGGTCATGCGCAGCTTCGCCTATCTCGACGACACCGAGGACGGGCTCTCGATCCGCGACTGGGTGACGACGGAAGGGGACGACAGCTGGCTCTTCATCACCGTCAAGGCCGACCAGCTTCCCTCGCTCCGTCCCCTCATCACGGTCTGGCTCGACATCGCGATCAGCGCGATCATGAGTCTGACGCCCGACCGCGAGCGGCGACTCTATTGCGTCGTCGACGAGCTTCCCTCACTTCAGAAGCTGCCGTCGCTCTCCGATTTCCTCGCCCGCGCCCGCAAATACGGCGGCTGCGGCATATTGGGATTCCAGTCCTATCCACAGCTCGAAGCCACCTACGGCATCCAGGATGCCGCGGCGATCACCGGCTATTGCTCGACATGGGTGGCGCTCAGGGCCAACGATACCCCAACGGCCAAGCATGTCAGCGAGAACCTCGGCCAGGTCGAACAAGTCGAGGCGAACGAGGGCATGAGCTACGGCGTCAACGACATGCGCGACGGGGTCAACCTCTCGCGCATCCAGGTGACACGGCCGCTCGTCATGCACACCGAGGTCACCAACCTGCCGAACCTCTCTGGCTATCTCAGGTTCGGGCGTGACCTTCCCGTCATCCGGTTCACGGACAGCTACAACCGGGCCCAGTCCATCGGTGCGACGTTTATTGAACGGACGCGTCCGCCGCTCCGGGTCGTGACGCCGCAAACGCCGCCGTCTCCGCCCGCTACACCCGGCGCTGCACCTGCGGCACCGGCAGCGGCGTCTGCCGCTGCATGCGGAAAGCCCACCGCTCGCAAGCGGCTGCAGAAGAAGGCGTCCGATGCCGGTGCGCCGGAGCTGCCGTTCGATCCGCCCGCACCTGTGGTCGGGGATGCGGAAGAGGGGGGCGGTGTGAACCGCGCCGAGACTCCTGCAAGCGATGGTGCCGATAGTCCTGAAGTGCCCGCCGTTCCCGTCGAGATCATCGGCAGGCGGTGGAACCAGCCCCTGCACCAGCACGGCCGCCCGGGCGGTAGCCGCAGACCCGCGAGGCCGGCATGATCCATCCGATCCGGCTTTCCGGCAAGCCCGGCAACATCGCCCGCTACTATACGATCGGCGACTATTACACCAAGGGCGCCGACGAGCATTCGGAGTGGGGCGGCAAGCTCGCGGCCGAACTCGGACTTGAGGGATCGGTTGACACCAAGACCTTCACCGCGCTCCTCGCGGGCAAGGTCGGCGACCAGGAACTCGGACGGCACCGCAAGGACGGCACGATCCAGCATCATCCGGGCTGGGATTTCGCGGTCAATGCCCCGAAGTCGGTGTCGATCATGGCGCTGGTCACGGGCGATGAGCGTATCATCGCGGCGCATGAAAAGGCGGTCGGCACGGCGCTCGCCTGGCTCGAGGACTATGCCCAGCTGCGCCGCCGTATGAACGGCGAGATCGTCCACGAGACGACCGCCCGCCTCGCCTATGCGCGCTTCACCGAATTTGCTTCGCGCGAACTCGACCCGCATCTCCATACCCATGTCGTCATCCTTAACATGACGAGACACGAGGGCGATGAGCAGATGGTCAGCCTCGAGACAAGGGCGATGTTCGCCGAGCAGATGGCGGGCGGGCAAATCTACCGCAACGACCTCGCATATACCCTGCGCGAACTCGGTTTCGAGATCGAGTTCGACCCGCGGCGGGGCCTGTTCGAGATGAAAGACATGCCGCGTGGCCTGATCACTGACATGTCGCAGCGCGCCGGACAGATCGAGGCCCATGCGAAGGAACATGGACTCGAAGGCCAGGCGGCGCGCATGGCCTCCTTTTACAAGACGCGCGGCCCCAAGCAGAAGGTGTCCCTGGACAGCCTCCGCGCGCAGTGGACGCAGCGCTCCGAAAAATATGCTGGGAAGCTTAATGACATCTGCGAGGCGGCAGACGAGCGTGGCGATCTGACCCTCGATACCGATCCCGCCGCAGCGCGGCGCGCGGCACTGTTCGGGCTTCGCCAGTCGGAGACGCGCGAGGCCGTCAACAACCTCGGGAAGCTGGTTCGCACCGGCCTTGCCAGCCATGTCGGCGAAGTGCGGCTTGCCGACATCCTGCCGCTGTTCGAAGAGCATGAAGACCGCCTCAAGCTGCTCAAGGTCCACCACCAGACGGGCGACCAGGTGCTGACGCGCGGCCGCACCTCGATCCGCACCGCACGGCTCGAGATCGCACTGTCCAGTCATCTCTCGCTCAGCCTCGGGGACACGGTGCCGCTTGCCGACCGGGACCGCATCCGCGCCGGCCTCGAAGGCTCGATCCTGAACGACGATCAGCGCCGCGTGCTGTCCGAACTCGCCATGTCGAACGATCGCATCATCGGCGTGCACGGCGTGGCCGGGTCGGGCAAGTCCACCCTGGTCAAGGAACTGAAGGACATCGCCGATCCCGGCTGGACGTTCATCGGGCTTGCGCCGACATCCTCCGCCACCGCCAAGCTCGGCAAGGACGCCGGCATCGAATCCCGGACCGTCGCCAGGCTGCTCGGCGGCGGCGGCCGCGACATCGACGACCGGCACGTTCTCGTCGTCGACGAGGCGGGCCAGCTCGGCAACCGGCAGGCGCTCCGCCTGCTGCAGATCAGCCACGAGAGCGGCGCCCGGATCATGCTGCTCGGTGACAACAAGCAGACCGGGGCGATCGAGCAGGGCAAGGCCTACTGGCTGATGCAGCAACTCGGCCTTCCGACCAGCGAACTTGCCCAAACAGTGCGGCAGGAGACCGGCAAGATGAAGGCGGCGGTGGCCGCGGCGCGCAGCGGGGACTATGCCGCAAGCCTGCGCCATCTCGACAAGATCGTGAGCGGCGAAGGCGCGGACAAGCTTGCTGAGCAGCTGGTCGAGGAATGGACACGCCTTGGATCGAACTCGCGCGCCGCCACCAATATCCTCGTGCTCGACAATGCCACGCGGCTCGTCGTCAACACCCGGATCCGCGAGGTGCTGAAGCGCGAGGGCGCGGTCGCGGCCGAGGATGCACGGCTCCAGGTGCTCACGCCATCGGGTATGACCGACCAGGAAAAGCGGTTCGCGCGCTTCTATTCGGGCGGGCAGGTCGTGACCTTTGCCCGCGACGATGCCGGGTTCGGCATCGCCAGGGGCGCCGAATATCGCGTCGACGGCATCGAGCGCGATGCCCGAGGACGCCAGCTCGTGCGGCTGATCGACGAAAACGGCCGCACGATCCTCTGGAATCCGCGGGTCGGCAAGGCGAGCCAGGTCAATGTGTTCGTCGAGGAGAAGCGCGACCTTGCCGCCGGAGACCGCATCCAGTGGCGGTTGGCCACCCGGGATCTCGATCTCAAGAACGCCGAGCGCGGCACGGTCGTGCGGCTCGACGGGAATATCGCGACCATCCGCTGGGACCGGAAGGCGGGGCCGCAGACGGTCGACCTCTCGGTCTACAAGACCTGGGACCATGGCTATGCCGAGACCGTCTATTCGGCGCAGTCGAAAAGCTACGACCGCGTCTATCTGCTGGCGCCGGTGAACTCGGGGCTGGTCCACGGCCAGAACTACTATACCGCGATCACGCGTGCGAGGTTCGGCGTGAAGCTCTGGACCGAGGATGTGGAGCGTCTCATCGAAAAGCTCCTCCAGCACTCGGGCGAGAAGACCTCGTCGCTCGAAGGCCTTGGCCGGCTGGAACGCGACAGCGAACGGGCGCGCAGCGCGCGGCACGAGGAGCGGTTCGGCGTGGCCCGCGCCGACATGCTGCGCGCGCGGACCGAGCGGGCGGCGCGGAAGACGGAGCGCGAGCGCGGGTGGAACGAGGTGTTCCGCCCGCCGTCGCTTGCCGAGATGCTCGCGGGACGCGCGCGCGATGCGGCGGGCAATTTCGACACCTATCTGCGCGGCGTCCTCGCGGGCGCCGACCGGGGAGGCGCCGAGCAGGCGCAGCCTCCCGCTCAACCCCACGAACCGTCACCCGCTAACCAAGGACATGACCGATGACCGACATGATGCTGATCCTGGCGGCGATCCTTGTCGCTGCCGTTCTGCTCATCCAGCTTGCCCTTCGATTTCGCACGCCGGTCACCCATCGCTGGCGACGGCGACAGGCTTGCGTCATGTGCGATCAGCTGCAAGGACGCGATCGAGGGCAGCCGCGGTCGCTCATCTATGCGCGGCTGAGGGCCATGGATCCGCTCGCGTTCGAGGAACTGGTCATCGAGGCTTTCGCGCGGCGCGGCCACCGCGTCGTTCGCAGCAAGTGCTACAGCGGTGTCGACGGTGAGGTCGTGATGAGCGGGGAGCGTCTGCTCCTGCAGATGAAACGCTACCATAGCGCCGTGCGCCCCGAGCATGTCCACGCGTTCGCCAATGTCTGCGCGGCGCGCAAGGTACGTGGGCTGTTCATCCATGCAGGCCGCACCGGGAATACCAGCCGTGTCATCCTCTCCGAAACGCCGCATATCGTGATCGTCTCGGGCGAGTGGCTGGTCGACCTCCTTACCGGGGCGCCGTTCGCGCCGCGATGGGAGCGTCCGATGCGGAGGATCGGGGCATGATTTTGCGGCGGAACAAGTTCACCGTCATGCTCGCGTTGCTGTCTGCCGTGTTGGTGAGGGCCGGTCTGGCCGAGGCAAAGGCGGTGCGCGATCCGGCTGGCGAAAAGGAGGTCGCGCGCTGCATTCATAAGGCCTCGCAAGGCCGGGCGTGGCTCGAGCGGACCTTGTGGGGGCTGCGCGACCAGGAGGGCGGCTGGATCGGCGCCGCGGTCGAGAACACGAACGGCACGCACGATCTCGGCCCGCTCCAAGTGAACAGTTGGTGGGTGCCGAAGATTGCGGTGCTCGTCGAGCGGCCCGAAACGCATGTCCGTCACTGGCTGCAGCACGACGCATGTTTCAACGCTGAGGCGGCGCGTTGGATCTTCCTGTCGGGGCTCGCGGTCACCGGAGACTACTGGAAGGCAATCGGCGTCTATCATAGTCCGACGGCTTGGCGGCAACGGCGCTATGCCAAAGGTGTGGCATTGCACTTGCAACATCGCTTCGGGGCCGAGCTCTAAGCTGGACGTCTGACACGCACACAAAACCACCTAGACACGGAATACTTTGCTCCACGATCTTGGCGAACAGCACATGGTCGGCATCCATCCGATTTTATCTTCTCGTGAAAAACTGCTTTAATTCTTGATCGCCTACCGCATCAGTCATGCCTCGTCTATGAAGGCATGGCGATGACGATCAGGATGCCCGAACCCGACGAGGCGGTGCTTGCACGCCGCGGCGAAATCGTCGCCGCGCTGCGCGCCATCGTGCCCAGCGAAGGCGTCATCGACGATGTGGATGCGCTGTGCCCCTACGAGACCGATGTGCCCACCGCGGATCGCCCGCCGCCGATAGTTGTGGTTCTGCCGGAAACGACGGATCAGGTCTCCCGCATCCTCGAGTGGTGCGGCGCGAACGGCGTGAAGGTGGTGCCGTGCGGCTCGGGAACCTCGCTTTCGGGCGACGCGTTGCCGCTCGCCGACGCGGTGCTGCTCGGCCTCTCGCGCATGAACCGTGTGCTCGCGGTCGACCACGAGGACCGTGTCGCGGTGGTGCAGCCGGGCGTCACCAACCTCGCCATGACGCGAGCGGTGGAGGGCCGCGGCTTCTATTATGTGCCCGGCCTCTCCAGCCAGATCGCTTGCTCGATCGGCGGCAATATCGAGGAGAACTCGGGCAGCGCGCATTGCCTGAAATACAGCCTCACCGCCGGCAACGTCGGTTGTGCCGTCCAGATCGGCGGCGGCACCGGCGTTCCCGTCGTGCACACGGTCGAACTCGTCGACTGGGCGACCGGGGGCCTCGCGCCTCAAGCTCTCTCCCATCGTGAAAGGAACAACGCATGAGCCGCATTAGTCTCGATCAGGCACGAACCGTCATTGCCGCCGCGCTGATGCGCAGCAAAGAACTGGGGCTGAAACCGCTGAGTGTTGCGGTGCTCGACGCAGGCGGACACCTGATCGCGTTCGAACGGCAGGACGGCGCCTCGAACCTTCGCCCGCAGATCGCCGTAGGCAAGGCGTCGGGTGCACTGGCGCTCGGCGTTTCAAGCCGCAAGATCGGCGACATGGCAGCGGAGCGACCGACATTCGTCGCGGCGCTCGGCACAGTTTCGCAAGCAGGCATCATCCCGGCGGCGGGCGGCGTTCTCGTCGTTGACGACACCGGGCTTGTCATCGGCGCTGTCGGCATCACCGGTGATACTTCGGACAACGACGAAACATGCGCGTTGGCGGGCATCGCGGCGGCAAACCTAGGAACTCAAATCCCATAAAGTGATCTAAAAGTCACCAATTTCCAATTGAGATGGACTAACGGGTTATTCGCACGCACATCGCTCTCTAGACTCCCTTTTAAGTTTGAAGCGCAGCTGTGCCAGCGTCCCGTCCACCTGAGCGCCATTTTCTTGGAGCCACATCTCCGCAAACAGGTCACGGTTAAGGACATGGGTCACAGGATCCCTGGCAAGACGGACAAAGCTGCTGATTAACACTCGTGTCTCGGGCATCTCCATCTAGTCCTCGACTTAGACTGCAAGGTCACGCGGGCTGGCCATCACGATCGTCGTCAGCTTGTGAACTGGGGAGAGCGTGGCGGTATGGCTACAAGACTAGCGCGCGGGTCACTGTCCGTTGCAGTCGCGAAGCTGACCCGTCGCACATAGGAAACACGCCCGATTCCTGCTTCGAAGTGTTCTTAGGCCCGGATCAGAATGTTCATGGTAGCAGCACTTCCGCCGAGCGCATTTTCCTTGATGAGGAAGTACGTCGATGAAGAAGCAACGATTTTCCACGGAGCAGATTGTATCGGTATTGAAGCAGGTCGAGCTTGGCATGCTGATGACGGATTTGATCCGGTGCGTGGGCATTACCGAACAGGCGTTGACTTTCGGAAGCCCTCGCTCGCTTCTGATAGTATGTTCTTGCTGTGAGAGGCTTTTAAACAACTCATGCAAGTATTTCCTGCGTCCTGGCGACAGTGGCAACGCTGGTCGTGCGTTCGAGACGTCGGTACCACACAGCAGGGTTCCTAGCCTACCGTCACCGAATGTCTTGCATATACCGGGCAGCATCCGGAATGCGGGTAAGGCTTCGCTCGATGCGCTCCCGCCAGCGTGGGCCACGTTCAAGCGCGTTCTGACAGGCATTCTGAAGATCTTCCGGTCGATCTTCTGCGAGCACGGCGATCAGAAACTCCGCCTGCATAAGATCCTTTCTTGATTTGAAGCTGTCCGGCCCCTCCCGGCGCCGATCGGCGACGATCAGCTTGTGAATGGCGAAGCGCTCGGGCCGCGGTATCTTGACGAGAACGCCTTCGCGGTAGACCGCAGCGGCGTCAATGGGCTCTGCCAGGACGTAGTTGAGGTAATGAAGGGACTGTGCGCTTACGCCTAAGGCCGCGAGGTCACGGAGACTCTCTTCGGCGTCAAAAGACGGTGTCAGGAACTCGACAAGGGCAGCGCCACGGGACTGCTTCCAGCGCCAGGTCTTGTTATGGTCAAGGCCGGGGACAGGTGTGAAATCCAGATCGCTGAAGACGTCCACAAGGCTGGGTTCGACGGTGTCGCTGATTGCAAGTGAGAGCCTCTCAAAGCTTGCAATGTCGATGTCCTGTGTGCGCGTCGTCTGGTCGAACGAGAGTCGGAGGCCAAGCTCACCTTCGTAGAAGCGAAATGCAGTGGTGCCCACAAGAACACCGCCAAGGCGAAAGACGCCTGCCTTGCTCATTGCTGCAACGAGGCTACCTGAAAGATTATCCATGCCCAGGAGGCGCTCGCTCCTCAAAAGGCGAACGAGACGTGCCCGTTCGGCCCGACGCTCCTCTTGCTGAGCTTTCAGTTGTTCATGCCGTTCGATGCGCTGACGCAGCGCCTCATTGTCTTCTCCAAGATAGCGCTCCCTTGTGTCTGTGCCGATCCGGTAGCGGTCGTACCAATAGCGCCGTTCTCCCCGCACGCGCAGGGTTGGCGATCCGCGGATATCCGAGGCGGCATCGTCCAGCAGCAGGGACACCAATTCATGATAGGCTGTCTGTGCAGTCAAGGAATGGCGGCGAGGCTTGCTCATATTGCCACACACTATAATTTTCGTGTGGCAACTTGTCCAGCCATACCACGCAAAAAAATCTATGCGTGGTATGGCTGGACTATCTCGTCACCTTGATAATGTCGGTAGCTCAGCTGCGGTTGGGCCTTCAATATTCACCAACGGAACGACGGCTTTCGCTGCCAACTCGTCCAAACCCTCTGTAATCCATCTGGAATAGTGACGCTCGATCATGGCTACAGAAGTATCATGAAGCGCTGCCACCAACCGGATGGGAAGGCCGACCCGAATGCTCCTGACTATAGAACTATGACGTAGAGCATAGGGTACAATGTCTGGAATACCTGCTGTAGCGATGACTTTCTTCCACGGACGTGTTAATTCTGAGGATCAGCGTGCAATAGGCACCCCCTTCGTGGGGTGATCGGCGTGCAAAAAGGACCCCTTCATCCCGGGGATTTAGTCGGCCGACTGGTTTTGATCAGTTGGCGAGAACGGGATGTTGATCGTGGAGACAGTGGTTCGGATTCGGCGTGAGCATGCAGCGGGTAAGGCGATCAAGGCGATCGCTCGTGACCTTCGTTTGTCGCGGAAGGTCGTCCGCAAAGCGATCCGGTCGCCGGAGGCGGCGTTCAACTATCAGCGCAAAGTCCAGCCGCTGCCGCGGATCGGTCCTTATCAGGATCGTCTCGATGCGCTGCTTGAGGAGAACGAAGGTCGCGGCCGCCGCGATCGGCTACGGATGACGCGTATCCATGACCTGCTGGTGCGCGAGGGGTTCGATGGATCCTATGATGCGGTGCGCCGCTATGCGGCGCGCTGGCGTGCTGCGCGGCGGAAGGATGCTGGCGAAGGCGCACCGGCGTTCATCCCGATGACCTTCCAGCCGGGTGAGGCCTACCAGTTCGACTGGAGCCACGAGGATGTGGAGATCGCCGGCAAGCCGATGCGGGTGAAGGTGGCGCATATGCGTCTCTGCGACTCGCGCGCACCCTATGTCCGGGCCTATCCGCGCGAGGGCCAGGAGATGCTGTTCGATGCCCATGCCCGGGCGTTCGCGTTCTTCGGCGGTGTGCCGCGACGCGGTATCTACGATAATATGAAGACGGCGGTGACGGCCGTGTTCACCGGCAAGGAGCGTGTGTTCAACCGCCGCTTCCTGATCATGACCGATCATTACATGGTCGAGCCGACCGCCTGCTCGCCGGCGGCGGGATGGGAGAAGGGCCAGGTCGAGCAGCAGGTCCAGACGATCCGAGGCCGCTTCTTCCAGCCGCGACTCCGGTTCGCCAGCCTGGCCGAGCTCAACGGGTGGCTGGAGGCCGAGTGCCGGCGCTGGGCCGAGCATCATGCCCATCCCGAACGCGGGGATATTACCGTCGCCGAGGCGCTGGATATGGAGCGACCGGCCCTGCAGCCGATCCTGGCACCGTTCGACGGCTTCCATGAGAGCGAGCATGCCGTCACCGGCACCTGCCTCATCAGCTTCGATCGCAACCGCTACTCGGTCATGTCGACGGCCGCACGCCGGACCGTTCAGGTGCGCTCCTATGCCGATCGCATCGTCATACGCTGCGGCGATGCGATCGTCGGGGAGCATGAGCGCCACTTCGGTCGGAACCGCACGATATACGATCCCTGGCATTATCTGCCGGTCCTCGCGCACAAGCCCGGCGCGCTGCGTAACGGCGCACCGTTCCAGGACTGGGATCTGCCGCCCGCCCTGCACCGATTACGGCGAAGGCTCGGCACCGGGGACGAGGCCGATCGCAGGTTCGTGCGGGTCCTCTCGGCGGTGCTCACCGATGGCCTGGAGCCGGTAGAGGCTGCCGTGCGCGAAGCGTTGGCGAACGGAACGGCCAGCGACGAGCTGATCCTCAACATCCTCTCCCGGCGCCGCGAGCCGGCGACACCCCACAGCATCGTCACTTCGGAAGACCGGATGCTGCAGCATCCTCCGCTCGCCGACTGTGCCCGCTATGATCTGCTGCGAGGCTATGATGCAGCGGCATGATATGATCGACACGATGCGCGGCCTCGGACTCAAGGGCATGGCGGCGGCGTTCGACGAGGCGGTCACCACCGGCCTCCAGCGCAAGCGCACCACCATGGAGATACTGACCGACCTGCTCCGTGCTGAGGCGACCCACCGGGATGCAGCCTCCATCCGCTATCGGATGACGGCTGCGAGGCTGCCCGTGGTGAAGGACCTGGAGCGGTTCAGCTTCGAGGGCACACCGATCAATGAGGAGATGATCCGCTCCCTTCACGATGGCTCCTTCCTCCCGCCTCGCCGCAATATCGTGCTGGTCGGCGGCACGGGGACAGGCAAGACCCACCTCGCCATCGCGATCACCGCCAATGTCGTGCGAAGGGGCGCTCGCGCCCGCTACTTCAACACCGTCGATCTGGTGACACGCCTCGAAGAGGAGACCCGGATCGGCAAAGGCGGGACCCTGGCGGCGCAGCTGTCGCGGCTCGACCTGATCGTGCTCGACGAGCTCGGTTATCTGCCGTTCGCCCGCTCGGGAGGGCAGTTGCTGTTCCACCTCATCAGCAAGCTTTATGAGCGGACCAGCGTCATCATCACCACGAACCTCGCCTTCGGCGAATGGCCGACCGTGTTCGGCGATCCCAAGATGACCACGGCGCTGCTCGACCGCGTCACCCACCACTGCGATATCGTCGAGACGGGCAACGACAGCTGGCGCTTCAAAAACCGCAGCTGACAGCCACCTTCGGCGCCTTCAAAAATCTATCTTGCGCTGCGCGCGCCTCCGGTCGGGCTACGCCCGCCCTCCGCCGCACGCAGCGCAAGGCCATCTTCAACAAACCAGCATCATATTATCCGAAAAGGGGGTCCCTCTTCGACGCCGATCGGGGGTCCCTTTTGAACGCCGTTTGACATAATTCAGAGGCGCTGTTCCATGGACCGCGTTTATCGCGCTCCCACGTCATGGGGGCGGTTTGCACGTGACGCCAACGTTCGAGAAGCGGTTCGTTAGCGCTGCGTCCGGAAACCGCTGGAGCTAATGCCGTGAGAACATCCTCGCCGACTGGTATCCGCAAGTAAACGCAGGCTTTTCCGCGGCCTTTCCGGGATGGAGGCACAAGGAGACGTGATTGGTCAATCTGCACGTCACGAACAAACATGCGCCGTACTTGTGAAAAGCGTGCGCCTGTTGCCGCGAGTATGATTACCATGCGCGCAAGATCACCATCCTCATCAATCGAAGCGGCAGCCTCAATCAGTTTTCGGACCTGCTCGTCGGCCAGGATCTGGTTCTCCCGTGCTTCCGATTGGGCTTCACCGTCCTCGACCGCAGCACACTTGAGGCCATGCTTCACAGTGATTGGGAAGTCCGCAGGAAGAATACGACGATGCTGAATATAAGCCGCATTAAGCGCGGCCTTGAAGTCGTTTATGATTCGTCGGCGGCCAGATGCCTTCAAGTTTGGAAGGTGTTCCTGCCAATCTTGCAGCGCGACCTCTGTAAGGTCGACAAGATCAGTATTAGCAAGGTTGGCATCATTAAGCACATGTCGTTCCAGACGATGTGCATCTGATTTCCCTCGCGTCTCTGTTCTTGATTGATGTCGAGTATCTCGCTTTGCGATATAAGAATTAATGGCATCGCGTACACGGAGACTCGGCCTGATCTGATCCGCCTTTGCCTCGGCGGCAGGTTCCTTGGTCTCCTGGGCCGTAAACCATGCCATGGCTTTATCTACGGCTTGCTTCCAGTTGAGGATTTGTATCCCGTCTGCTTCCACCGTATCGTCGCTATCGCCTAGGCGATCCTTGACATACTTGTTTTGGGCGGCTTCCCAGAAACGCGTCACCCATTTCCCGCCACGGATTCCTTTGAAGTAACCGACATGGCGTCCTTCGCTGATGGCGCGCCAGTAGGGCTCTTCCCTCGGTCGTAACCGTGCTCGTGCAGCGCGGTCTTGTAGACGTGTTTCCGTAACATGACGAGTCATGGGCAGTTCCGGGGCGAATAAAATCGGGTAACAATCGGGTAATAAACCTACGTGGATTGGCGTGGATAGGCAAGGACATAAAGAAGATGGTGATAAATTTATCCTGTATTTATAATAATTTACAGATATCCACAGATGTCCAGAAAAAAAGTAGATTTGCCCTCTCACGGCGAAAACACGGGTTCGAGTCCCGTAGGGGTCACCATTAATCCATTGGAATCATTAATCTTTTTGATTTCCGTGACCAAAATCTGACCAAATTCGCCGAACAGGCTGTTCAGTTTGCTCGCCTCGCGGATCGCGTCAGCGTCGTCGAGCCACTTCGCATAGTGCTTGGGCAGCATCCGCTGCTCGGCGAGCGGTGCAGTTGGCTGCAGGTTGCGAATTCGAGATACCTACCGATTGGTTGGTTGTGTGTTGCGGGACGACGATGGCGTGTATTCGTGTGGGTGTGCGGCCACACGAATTTACCCTGAGCGCTACCATTTTGGATAATGACCTTCCAAGAGAATTTCTTTCAATATACTGATATATAAAGATAATATGGAAAAATTGTCCATATATATTTAACAACCATCCAGATGTTTGATAGCGTCGCTGAAAAGTTTGCACACTGATATAAACTCTTGACCGCGGTTATGGCTGCGATGTAAAAATCACCCAAGCAACGAAAACGGCTGGTTGATGAGCCGAAGGGGAGGCGGTCGTTCTTCGACCATTCGTGGGCTGTTTTCCCGGCACATCGTCTGCAGCGTGCGGCCGCATCGGCGGAGGGAGGGTGTCCAGTGGAGCCAGCGGGGGCGAATCCGGGGTCGCGGGTGGAGAGGTTCCTTGCCCGCCGGCATGATCTGCTGATCGACGGTGAGTGGCAGGCTTCGGCCTCGGGCGCACGCTATGACGCCCTGAATCCTGCGACCGGGATGCCGATCGCCAATGTCGCGCGATGTGATGGGGGCGATGTGGACCGCGCGGTGAACGCGGCGCGGCGGGCGTTCGAAAATCCCCGGTGGCGCGGCCTGTCGTCCGATGCGCGGGCGCGGCTCTTGTGGCGTTTCGCCGAGCTTCTCGAAGCCAATGCCGCCGAGCTCGTCGAACTCGAAGTGCTCAACAACGGAATGCCGAGGGCGTTTGCCGAGTGGGGCGTCGCGGCTTCGGCGTCCTGGCTGCGTCATTTTGCCGGGATGACGGGGCGAGCAATCGGTCGGAACGCTTCTGCTGCGGTATCCGGCGGAGGCGCGCATTTCCATGCATATACGGCGCTCGAGCCGGTCGGGGTCGTCGGCCTCATCATTCCGTGGAACGGGCCGATCGGGACCTTCGTCATAAAGGTGGCGCCGGCGCTTGCGGCAGGTTGCACATGCGTCGTCAAGGTTGCCGAGGACACGCCGCTCACGGCGCTGCGCCTTGGCAAGCTGGCACTGGAAGCGGGGGTCCCTGCGGGCGTACTCAATGTCGTGACCGGCTTCGGCGATGCGGGCGCTGCGCTCGTGGCGCACGAAGGCGTCGACAAGATTTCGTTCACGGGGTCCACCGAGACCGGCAAGAGCGTGCTTCGTTCGGCCGCGGACAGCGTCAAGCGCGTGACGCTGGAACTCGGCGGAAAATCGCCCTGCGTGGTTTTCGACGACGCCGATATGGAACAGGCCATTCCCGGCGCGGCGATGGCGATCTTCGCCAATACCGGACAGGTCTGCTTCGCCGGCTCGCGCCTCTATGTGCAGCGCGCCTCGTTCGACAGGGTCGTGGAAGGTGTCGCCCGGTTCGCGCGCTCCCTGAAGATCGGCAGCGGCCTCGACGCGGCAAACCAGATCGGGCCGCTGATCTCCGAAAAGCAGCGCAGGCGCGTTTGCGACTATATCGCGCTCGGCGAAGAGGAGGGCGGGCAGGTCGTTGCGGGCGGCAAGGCGCGCGAGGGGCAGGGATTCTTCGTGGAGCCCACGGTGTTCACGAATCTCTCTTCCAGTGCGCGTGTCGTCCGTGAAGAGATCTTCGGCCCGGTTGTTGTTGCGACTCCTTTCGACGATGTTGATGAAGTTATCGCACTCGCCAACGATACGCAGTACGGGCTCGGCGCCGGTATCTTTACATCTGGCCTTGCCAAGGCGCACAGCGTCGCCGCGCGGCTGCGCGCCGGAAACGTCTGGATCAATTGCTACGGCGTGATGAATCCCGCGATGCCGTTCGGCGGGTTCAAGCAATCCGGCATCGGCCGCGAAATGGGCGACGAGGGCTTCTCGGCCTTCCTCGAATCCAAGTCCGTGTACGTCAATCTGGGCGAGGCCTGACGCCGTGCGCGCCGCCGCTCTCGGCCTTGCCGCACTGCTCGTGCTTTCGGCCTGCGATCGCGAGGGGCCGGAGTCGTCCGGGATCGCGGACCCCGCGGGTTGGCCGTCGATCGGCGGGTCGCCGCTCGAACAGCATTACGCGCCCCTGTCGGACATAAACCGCGAGAGCGTCGGCAGGCTCGGCCTCGCGTGGTCGCTCGACCTCGATACCAGCCGCGGTCAGGAGGCGACGCCGTTCGTCGTCGACGGCACGCTCTACGCCACGACGGCGTGGAGCAAGGTGATCGCGGTCGATGCCGTCAGCGGGAAACTGAAATGGCAGCATGATCCGGAGGTCCCCGGCGAAACCGCGGTGAAGGCCTGCTGCGACGTGGTGAATCGCGGCGCGGCCTATTTCGACGGCAAGATCTATTCCGCGACGCTGGACGGCCGCCTGATCGCGCTCGACGCCCGGTCGGGCAAGCTGGTCTGGAGCGTTCAGACGCTGGACGGCGTCTGGCCCTATACGATCACGGGCGCACCGCGCATAGCGAGCGGCAAGGTGATCATCGGCAACGGCGGCGCCGACTACGGCGCGCGGGGCTATGTGACGGCCTATGACGCGCAGACCGGGAAGCAGGTGTGGCGCTTCTACACGGTGCCGGGCGATCCCGCGAAGGGACCGGACGGCTCGGTCTCCGACGAGGTCCTGAAAACGAAGGCGGTGCCCACGTGGTTCGGATCGTACTGGAAATACGGCGGCGGCGGCACGGTCTGGGATGCGATCGTTCACGATCCCGAACTGAACCAGCTCTACATCGGCGTCGGCAACGGTTCGCCGTGGAATCACAGGATCCGTTCGGACGGGCGGGGCGACAATCTCTTCCTCTCCTCCATCGTCGCGCTCGATCCGGACACCGGGAAATATCTCTGGCACTACCAGCAGAATCCCGGCGAGACCTGGGATTTCACGGCGACGCAGCCGATCATCCTGGCGGACCTGAAGATCGACGGACAGGACCGCAAGGTCCTGATGCAGGCGCCCAAGAACGGGTTTTTCTACGTCTTGGACCGGCATACCGGAAAGTTGATCTCTGCCAGAAATTTCGTGCCGACGACATGGGCGACCTCGATCGACCTCGAGACCGGCCGTCCGGTGGAAACGGCGAACGCGCGCTATCCCGATCCGGAGGTCGGGCTTCCGGGCAGCCCCGGCGCGCATAGCTGGCAGCCGATGGCGTACAGCCCGGATACCGGCCTCGTCTATATTCCGGCCCAGTCGATCCCGTTCCTCTATCTGGAGGACAAGCAGTTCCGCTTCCGCCCCGGAAGCTGGAATCTCGGTGTCGACATGAATGCCGCGCCCCTGCCGGATACGAAGGACGCGATCAAGGCCGCGCGGGATGCGCTGAGCGGCGCCCTCATCGCGTGGAATCCCGTCACGCAGACGATGGCGTGGAAGGTGGACCACCAACGCCCCGTCAACGGCGGCGTTCTCGCGACGGGCGGCGGGCTGGTCTTTCAGGGACAGTCGAGTGGGATTCTCTCCGCCTATGATGCCGCGAACGGCAAGGAGCTGTGGCGCTTCGATACCCAGTCGGGCGTCGTCGCGGCCCCGATGAGCTACACGATCGACGGCACGCAATATGTCGCCGTGCTCGCGGGATACGGCGGCGCGATGGCGCTTGCGCTGCCGAACTTCTACGAGCCGAGACCGCGCATCCCGGGGCGGCTCCTCGTCTTCAAACTGGACGGCAAGGCGGTGCTGCCGGAACTGCCGCCGGTCGGCTCTCCGAGCGTCACGCAGGAGACATGGTCGGCAGCCGCCGTCGAGCGCGGCCGGGTTCTCTACGCGGAGACCTGCGCGGCCTGTCACGCCGCCGGGGCGATGTCGGCGAACGTCGTACCCGATCTTCGGCGCAGCGGCGTGCTCCCGGACGCCGAGACGTGGCGCGCCATCGTTATCGACGGCGCCTTGTCGGGCGTCGGGATGGTCAGCTTCAAGGACAGGCTCTCGGCCGGGGATGCGGAACAGATCCGCGCCTATGTCCAGATGCAGGCGCGCAAGCTCGCCGACCGGGAAGGCGGCACAAACGATGCGCGATAGCCGGCCCGGAGATCGCGGCGAACGGATCAATCTCGAAACGGGAGGGGGAGAGGACCGACGTGTGTAGGGACGTTGGTACAGCGGACTTGATCAGAAAATCTCGTGAAACCGGAATCAAGACCAGGGGAGTGAGAAATGACGAATAATGAGACGGGTGTTTCAGGGAAGATTTGTCGGATTGGATTGATGTGCACGTCGGCGGCCGCCGCGCTCGTCCTCGGAACATTGCCCGCCGCCGCACAGGCGACGGGCGAGACGACGGAGCAGGTCGCGCAGGATGCCGGCGAAATCATCGTCTCGGCCCGCCAGCGCAAGGAGACGCTGATTGAGGCGCCGGTCGCGGTCAGCGCGATCGACAGCGAGACGCTGAGCCGGTTCGGAGCGACGGACACGCGCGACCTCGTGAAGCTGGCGCCATCGCTCACCATCGACCGCTCGTCGAGCGGCGGCGGCGGCGTCATCGCGCTGCGCGGCATCGGCACATCGCCCAGCAACGCGGGCTTCGATCAGGCCGTTTCCATCAACGTGGACGGAATCCAGACCGGCCGTTCCCGTATCATGGAACTCGGTATGCTCGACCTGGCGCAGGTGGAGGTGATGAAGGGGCCGCAGGCGCTGTTCTTCGGCAAGAACAGCCCCGCCGGCGTGATCAGCATCACGTCCGCGGCGCCCACGCGCACGTTCGAGGGCTACGCGCGGGTCGGCTATGAATTCGTGGCCGACGAAGCGCTCGTCGAAGGTGCGGTGTCGGGGCCGCTTTCGGACGCGTTCTCCGCCCGCGTGGCGGTTCGCTACCGCTACATGGACGGCTGGCTGCGCAACAACGCGGGCCAGCTGACGAGCTCGCCGTTCGCCGGGCCGACCAATCTGCCGCAGGCGCCGAAGACGTCGCGCCCCGGCGATGAGGAATTCCTCGGCCGCGTGAGCCTCGCCTACGAGCCGGAAGGAAGCAATTTCAGCGCCACGCTGAAGGTCGCGGGCATGATCCGCAACGACGACGGTCCGTCCGCAGGTCAGCAGCTCGTGAACTGCGGCGGCTATACCACGCCGGTCGTCGTCTATGCCGGCATCCCCACCGTCGCCGTCGATCCTTACGGCGATTGCAAGCTGGACCGGAATTATTCGAACGGCGCCCTGCCGAACGGCTATGCGGACAACTGGCCGGTCGCCCGGCAGAACCCCTACAGCAAGACGCGGATGCTGCTGTCCAGCCTGACCGCCAACTACGACTTCGAGAATCTCACGCTGACGTCAGTGACCGGGTATTTCGCCAACAACACGAAATACTTCGATAACTACGACGCGACCGTGTACATGGCCTATGACGCGGCCGAGCAGGAAAAATTCAAGTCCTTCAGCCAGGAATTCCGGCTTCTGTCGTCGTTCGATTCGCCGGTCAACTTCATGATCGGAGCCTATTATCAGCACACCGACCACGATTTCTTCAACGCCAGCCTGATCGCGCCGCTGCCCGTGGACGCGGCGACCGGCAAGTATCACACGTGGGAAAAGCCGGGCAACACGAAGGGCAACACCTATTCGGTGTTCGGTCAGCTGATCTGGGAGATCGTCCCCCAGCTCGAACTGGCCGGCGGCGTTCGCTACACGCATGAGACCAAGGATTCGGACATCGTGAACACCTACGTTCACCCGCCGCTGTCCGGCACCGTCCTTGCGCCGGAAGGCAAGGTCTTCACGGACAAGTTCAAGGACAACAACTACTCGCCCGAAGCCACGCTCTCATGGCGGCCGACGTCGGACCTGACGACGTACATCGCCTACAAGACCGGCTACAAGTCCGGCGGGTTCGGCATCAGCACGAACCTCATTCCCGCCGCGATCACCTCGGATTCCATCCGGTTCAAGTCGGAGAAGATCAGGGGCTTCGAGGGCGGCGTGAAGGCGAGGCTGCTGGACCGCGCGCTGACGGTGACGAGCTCGATCTTCTCCTACAAATATTCCAACCTGCAGGTGAACTCGTTCAACCCGGCGACGACGAGCTTCATCATCACCAATGCCGCGGAGGCGCGTGTCAAGGGCGTCGAGGTCGAGTTCAGCGCGCGCGCCAACGCGTGGCTGACCTTCAACGGCGGCATCGCCTACAACCACGCCCGCTTCCTCGACTACCTCTCGCAGTGCTGGGGCGGACAGACGGCCGCGACGGGCTGCAATGTCGACAACGGAAACGGCACGTTCTCGCAGCAGCGCGCCGGTCAGCCGCTCGCCCGCGCACCCGATTGGACGGCGACCGCCGGCTTCAATCTGGATGTTCCGGCAGGCGACGACTTCGTGATCGGGCTTTCCGGAAACACGCGGTACAGCGATAATTATTTCGCGGTGGAAAACGGAAACCCGGCGGGCGTTCAGGACAGCTTCTGGCTGTTCGATGCGAGCGTGCGCCTGAAGACCTCCGACGACAAGTGGGAGGTGGCGCTGATCGGACGCAACCTCACCAACGAGTACTACACGTCCTACATGGCCGAGAAGCCGGGCGCCCCGGCGCCCGCCGCGGGCGACACGGTCCAGATCATGGGCCTGCCGAACCGCGGCCGCCAGATCATGGTGCAGGGCACCGTGAAGTTCTGAGGTCGTGGGAGAGGGAGAGCGTCACGGCTCTCCCTCTCCCCAGGCGTTGCACAACTGTCGGAAGCGTTCAGAAGAGTATCTGATGAGTAGAAATGGAGCTTACGCGGTTCCCGTCATTGTCGGCGTCGGCCAGATCAATGATGCACGGGAGGATTCCGCATCGGGCTTCGATACGCTGGAGCTGATGGCGCTCGCGCTCGAACGCGCGGATCATGACGCCGGCGGCGGCCTGCTCGCCCGGGCCGATTTTCTCGGCATCGAGAATCAGGTGAGCAGCGAGATCACGGCATGGCCCGCCGAGGCGCCGATCACGCCCCATCTCCTGCGGCGCATCGGTGTCGCCCCCCGGTCGACCCTGCTGACGCGGGAGCCGAGCGGCGACGGGCCGGTGTTCCTGCTCAACCATGCGGCGAACCTGATCGCTACCGGCGAGGCGGAGGTCGCGGCCATCGTCGGCGCCGAAGCCTTGCGGACGGCGGCCTACCGGAATGCCGCGCGCAAGGACGATGGCGCCGGAAAATCGAATGTCATGCGCGACCTTCTCGACCGGTCGGTGCGGCCGTTCCTGAAGAAATACGGCCTCATGACGCCCGCGGACGTCTATCCCCTGTATGAAACCGGCACGCGCGCCGCATGGGGGCAGAGCTTCGCGGACGCGCAGCGCGAAACCGGGATCCTGTGGTCGCACTATTCGCGCGCCGCGGCCGCGAACGAGGGCGCCTGGATACGCGAAGCGCTCGAACCGGACGCGATAACGACGGCATCGCCCCGCAACCGCGTCGTCACCTATCCGTATACGAAGCTGATGGTGGCGAACAGCGCCGTCAACCAGGGGGCCGCGGTCATCCTGACCAGCCTCGGCAAGGCGCGCGAACTCGGCATCGCCGAAGACCGGATCGTCTTCGTGGGCGCGGGCGCCGCCGCGCACGAGGACGAGGATTTCCTCGCGCGGGACAGCTATGCCGGATCGGCGGCCATGACCGTTTCGATCCGGAGGGCGATGGAGCTCAACGGCCTTGCCGCGGGCGACCTCGATTTCGTCGAGCTCTACAACTGCTTCCCGTGCGTTGCGAAGATGGCGCGGCGTGTCCTCGGCTGGCCGCTCGACAGGTCGCCGAGCGTCTACGGCGGGCTCAGCTTCGGCGGCGGGCCGATCGGCAACTGCATGATGCACGCCGCCGTCGTCATGACGCAGAAGCTGCGGGCGGGCGGACGCAGCGGCCTCATTTTCGCGAACGGAGGCTTCGCCACGCACAATCATTCGATCGTGCTGACCCGCCGGATGCAGGACGGCCTGTTCCCGCAGGACTTCGACTGTCAGTCCGAAGCGGACCGCCTGCGCGGCGCGATCCCGCCGCTCGACGAGGCTTATGCGGGGCCGGGCCGGATCGAGGCCTATACGGTCCCCTACGGCCGCGACGGCCTGCCGGGGCATGGAACCGTCGTCGGGCTCTCGCCGCAGGGTGTGCGCTTCGTCTGCCGCGTTCCGCGGAGCGACGAGGAGACGCTTCGTTTCCTCGTCTCGGGCGAAACGGAACCGGTCGGCACGACGGGCACGGCGGTTCCGGGAGAGGACGGCTACGTCTTCTGGCGGCGGGGCGGCGCGTTCTGATGTCGACCGGGCGCAGCCATGACGAGATCCTGCGGACGGCCGTCCGCAAGATGCTCGCGGAGTTTTCTGCACCGGTATCGCCGCCCGAACGCCGGTGGCGGGGCGCCGTCGATCAGGGCCTGACGATGCTTTGCGCCGGGGACGATGCCGGTCTCCAGGACCTGCTGCCGGTGATGAACGAGCTGGGGCGGGCGGCGTCGCCGCTGCCGGTTCTGGAGGCGGCGATCGCCAACATCTTCGCGCCGGGCCGTGTGGGTCCGGACGAACGGATCGCGATCGGCATCGGCCGGGACGGCGAGGCCCGGTACGACGGCGGCAGGCTGAGCGGAACGGTGCGCCTCGTCGAAGGGGCGGCGGACGCAGATCGGCTCATGATCCTGTGCGGGGGGCGGGACCTGTGCATCCTGCCCGCCGGGGCGCCCGGCGTCGAGATCGCCGCCACGCCCGCATTGCTGCCCGGCCTCGCGGACGTTCACGCGCACGGCGTTCCCTGCGAGGCCGTCCCCCTGTCCGCTGCCGATGCGCGCAGGCTGGTCGCGATCCTGCGCCTCGGATTCGGCGCGCGTGCGCTCGGCGCGGCGCAGCGCGGGTTCGAGATGGTCGTCGACTATGCGAGGGTGAGGCGCCAGTTCGGCCAGACGATCGGCAGTTTCCAGGCGCTCCAGCACAAGCTGGCGAACAGCCATATCGCGCTCGAAGGGTGCAGGCTTCAGATGTCCGCCGCCGCGCAGGCCCATGATTGCGGCTCGGCCGACTGGTGGGCGCTCGCGACGTCCGCGGCGGCCTTCGCCGGCCTGTCACTGCGGCAGGTGGCGCTCGAAACCCAGCACTGTTTCGGCGCCGTGGGATTTGCGGAAGAGCATGAGGCGCCCGCGCTGTTCCGCCGCGTTCACGGCGACGTCGCGCGCTGCGGCGGCGCGCTCGATGCCCGGCTTGATCTCGGCCGCCATGTCCTGAACGGCGGCGCAGAGGCCATCGACGCGCTCTTCGCACGGGAGGACGATCCGGCGGCGGAGTTCCGCGCACGGCTGCGGGCGTGGCTCGATGCGAACTGGTCGGCGGCGGAAAGCGCCGCGCATCGCGGCAAGCCCCTCAGCGAACGCAACTGGAATCTGGTATTTGCGGAGCGGCTGGGACGGGACGGCTGGGCGGCGCTGAACTGGCCGAAAGCGGCCGGGGGGCTGGATGCCACGCCGTTCGAGCAACTGGCGTTCAGCGAGGAACTGCTGAAGGCGGGCGTGTCCGACTATCCGCTGATCTGCGGCTGCCGGATCATGGCGCCGGAAATCATCGCGCACGGCACGCCGGAATTGCAGGCCGCGCTGCTGCCCGGACTGCGGGCCGGAACGGTCACGGGCTGCCTCGGTTACAGCGAGCCGGAAGCGGGATCGGACCTCGCGAGCCTTCGCACGAAGGCGGTGCGCGACGGCGACGACTACGTGATCAACGGCCAGAAGATCTGGACCACGGACGGGCACCGCGCCTCGCACATGATCCTCGCGGCGCGCACGCATCCCGACCCGGATGTGAGGCACGGCGGCATCAGCCTGTTCATTCTGCCGATGGACAGCCCCGGTATCACTGTCCGACCGATGATGGCGATGTACGGCCAGACGTTCTGCAACATCTTCTTCGACGACGTCCGCCTGCCGCCAAGCTGGCGGCTGGGCGAGGAGAACGGCGGCTGGAAGATTCTCTCTCGCGCGCTCGCCAACGAAAGGATCGCGATGGGCGGCTTCGTGTTCCAGCTGCGCGTGCTGCTGGAAGCGCTGGTCGATCATTTCCGGGAGGCCGGGGATCGGGGTGAATCCCCCATTGTCGCCGAAGCGATCGGCAGGCTGACCGCCGAACTGGTGACGGGCGGCCAGCTCGCGCTGAATTCGATCGCGCTGATGAACGACGGCGGCGTGCCGCTCGTGGAAGCCGCGATGGCGAAGGTCTACGCGAGCGAGCTCGCGCAGAGGCTCACAGAGACTGCGCTCGACCTCGTCGGCGGCGAGGCGCTGCTCGGCGCCGGTGCGCCGGGCGTTCCGGCGGAGGGAGCGATCGAACAGATCCTGCGCACGTCGATCATGTACGTCGTGGGCGGCGGCAGCAACGAGATACAGCGGTCGATGATCGCGCAGCGCGGCCTCGGTCTGGGGCGATAGGAATGTCCGGCGGATGCCGGAAGGGAGCGAGAGACGATGGAACCTGTAAAAAGTCTTGTGGGTGCGGAATTCCCGCTGTTCGCCTTCAGTCACTGCCGCGATGTCGTCGCCGCCGTCAGCCGGGCGGGAGGGTTCGGCGTGCTCGGCGGCAGCAGCTTCACGCCGGAATTGCTCGAAGAGGAGCTGCGCTGGATCGACGACCACGTGGACGGCAAGCCCTACGGCGTCGACATATTGATACCGGAGCACCAGGCGCTGGGGGCGGACGTCGACATGGACAGCCTGCTCCAGCAGATTCCGCAGAAGCATGTCGACTTCGCCGTCGATCTTCTGAAGAAGCACGATATTCCTGCGAAGCCGGAAGACGTGGTCGCCAGTATCCCGCCGACGACCCTGCCCGAAGTCGGCGAGGCGCTGATGGATGTCGCGTTCCGCCATCCTATTCGCCTGATCGTCAATGCGCTCGGCATCGCGCCGCCCTCGATGATCGAGCGCGCGCGCCGCCACGGCGTTCCCGTCGGCGCGCTGGTGGGCGCCAAGGAACATGCCGTCCGGCAGGTGAACGCGGGCGTCGATCTCCTCGTGGCGCAGGGTGGTGAGGCGGGCGGCCATTGCGGGGAGGTGTCCACGATGGTGCTCGTCCCGGAAGTCATCCGCGCCATCGCCCCGATCCGCAAGGTGCCCGTGCTCGCCGCGGGCGGCATCATGACCGGCGCGCAGATGGCGGGCTGCATGGCGATGGGCGCGGCGGGCGCATGGACCGGCTCTGTCTGGCTCGCGACGAGCGAGGCGGAGACCAGCGAGACCTTCAAGGAGAAGATGGTGGCGGCGGGATCGCGCGACACCATCCGATCCAAGACGCGCACCGGCAAGCCGAGCCGCCAGCTGCGCTCCGAATGGCACGACGCATGGGACGGGCCGCAGAGCCCCGGCGCGCTACCCATGCCCATGATGGCGATGATCAGCATTCCGACCTTCGCACGGATCGACCGCGCTGCCGACACCGGCAACGAACAGGCGAAGCGGCTGGTGAGCTACTGGGTGGGGCAGGGTGTCGGGCTCGTCGAGTCCGTGCGCTCCGCGACGGCGGTGGTGCAGGAATTCAAGCAGGATTTCGCCGACGCCGTCGAAAGCCTGATGACCACGATCGAAAGCTGAAAACATCACGCGGGCGGGAATGCCGCCCGCTGCCGGGAGAGATTTATGGCTGATGCAACCGCGCGGCCCGCGCACCGTCTTTCCACCCTGTTCGAGCCGCGCAGCGTTGCCCTCGTCGGCGCGACGGAACGCTCGATGTGGAGCGCCTTCATCATCCGGAACTTCAAGGACTTCGGCTTTGCCGGCAAGGTCTATGCCGTCAACCGGAACGGGTCCGACGTTCTGGGCGTGAAGGGCTATGCGTCGTGCCGGGAGATCGGCGAGCCGGTCGACGTCGCCTTCCTCTTCGTGCCGCAATCCGCGGTGCTCGGCGCGATGGAGGACGCCGCCGCGGCCGGTATCCGCAACATGGCGATCCTGACCTCCGGCTATGCGGAAACAGGCGAGGAAGGAGCGGCCTTGCAGCAGGCGCTCCTCGAAAAGGCGCGCGAACTCGGCGTGACGTTCTGGGGGCCGAATTCGCTCGGCTTCAACAACGTGAGCGCAAGCGCGCCCGTGTCGTCGATCCCGGCGGCCTTTCCGATCCTCGAGCCGCGCATCGCGATCGTATCGCAGAGCGGAGCGACGGCGAGCGAGCTCAACGAGTTCGCGAACAGCCAGAACATCGGCACGAGTTTCGTCGCCGCGACGGGCAACGAAGCGCAGCTCAGCCTCGCCGATGTCGTCGATTATCTCGTCGATCACGAGCCGACGCGCGCCATCGCGATCTTTTCGGAATCGATCCGCGATCCCGCCACGTTCGCGCGCGCCGCGCTGCGTGCGCGGGAGCGGCAGAAGCCGATCGTCATCCTGAAGATCGGCCGCAGCGAACTCGCGACGCAGGTCGCGAAGGCGCACACGGGTTCGCTCGCCGGGGACGACCGCGTTTTCGATGCCGTGTGCGAGCGCCTCGGGATCATCCGCGTCTATTCGACGGAGGACCTGATCATCACGGCGGGAATGCTCGCGGAAACCGGGCCGCTGCCGAAGCCCGGCCTCGGCTTCATCTCGATTTCCGGCGGCGCCTGCACGCTCGTCGCGGACGGGGCGGACTCCGTGGGCCTTCTGGTGCCGCCGCCGCCGCCGGAAACGGCCGCGGCCCTGAAATCGCTGATGGCGGACTTCGCCTCCGCGATGAATCCGCTCGACGTGACCGGCGCCGTCATGGGCGATCCGACGATGCTGGAACGCATCATCCCGGTCGCCGCCGGAGCGCCCGAGATCGGGCTGATCGGGATCAACATCGCCGTCCCGACATCGGAAGACAGCGCGGGGCTTCCGCCTGCGCTCACCGCGATAGGGCGCGCCGTGAAGGGGCTCGACAAGCCTGCGATCATGGTCACGACGACGACGAAATCGCTGACGGACGTGACCCGCGCAGCCATCAGGGAGCACGCGCTTCCGCATGTCGTCTGCGGTATCGACGCCATGCTGCGCGCGGCGTCGCGCGCGGCATGGTGGTCGCAGACGCTGAAAACGCCCGCGCAAGGCCTCGATCCCGAACGGGGGATTGTCGATGCCCCGCCGCCGCTGTCTTCGGAACGCGCGGTTCTCGATTATCTCGCCGGGAAGGGCGTTCCCGTGATTCCGGCGGTCGTGGCGACCTCCCGCGCCGAGGCGGAAGCCGCCGGCATCGAGGGACCGCTGGTGCTCAAGATCCTGTCGCCCGACATCGCCCACAAGACGGAGGCGGGCGGCGTTCGCCTCAATGTCGCCGAGGCCGACGCCGGGGCCGCATACGATGCGATCCTCGACGCCGTGAAGGCCGCCCGCCCGGACGCGCGCATCGAGGGCGTGATCATCTCCCCGATGCGGCAGGGCGGCGTGGAGCTGCTCGTCGGCGTGACCCGCGATCCGACGTGGGGCGCGATGATCACGGTCGGGTTCGGCGGCGTGCTGGTGGAATTGCTGGCCGACGTTGCGATTTCGCCGCTGCCGGTCACGCGCGGCAACGTGACCGGCATGTTGAACCGTCTGCGCGGCGCGAAGCTGCTGAAGGGTTTCCGGGGCGCGCCCGCGGCCGATCTCGACCGCGTTGCCGACGCGGTCGTCCGCATCGGCGATGCGGCGCTCGCATTGGGGCCGAAGCTCGAATCGCTGGAGGTCAATCCGCTCATCGTGCGCGGCGATGATGTCGAGGCCCTCGACGGTCTGGTGATCTGGAAAGGCGAAGAGGAATGAGCGTGGCTGATCCCGTGGAAACGCCCGAGGCGGAGGTCCTGTTCGAGCGCGTGGGCGATCACGTCGCGCTGGTGACGCTCAATCGCCCGAACGTGCACAATGCCGTCAACGTGGCCGTCGCCGAGGCGCTGGAAGCCTGTGTCTTGCAGATCGAGGCCGACAGGAGCATCCGCGCGGCCGTGCTCGCATCGCGGGGCCGCTCGTTCTGCGCGGGCGCTGATCTGCGCGAAGTCGCCGCCGGGCGCGCGCTTCAGCTCGCGCGGCCGGAAACCGGGTTCGCCGGTTTCGTCTACGCCCGCAGGACCAAGCCGTGGATCGCCGCGGTTCAGGGGCCGGCGTATGGCGGCGGGACGGAAATCGCGCTCGCCTGCGACATGATCGTCGCGGGGGAGAAGGCCGGCTTCGGCCTTCCCGAAGTGAAGCGCGGCCTCATCGCCGGTGCGGGCGGCGCGTACCGCGTGACCAATGTGCTGCCGCGCCCCGTCGCCATCGAAATGGTCGTGACCGGAGAGCCGATCGCCGCCCGGCGCGCGTATGAATTGGGTCTCGTCAATCACCTCGTGGACGAGGGCGAGGAAGTGAGCACGGCGCTCCGCCTCGCCGAGACCATCGCCCGCAACGCGCCGCTATCCGTTCGCGAAAGCCTTCGGCTGACGCGCGCCGCCGCCGATCGCGGCGAGGCGGAAAACCGCAAGCTTCAGGACGAGGTGGTGGCGAACGTGCTTGCTTCGCCCGATCTTGCCGAGGGCGCGAAAGCCTTCATCGAACGCCGCGCGCCGGTCTGGACGAGCTGAACCGCCGCCACCTCCCGCCGGGCCTGCGAACCGGCGGGAGGCACGCGGGATTATGAGAAGCGGAAGCCGGGGTATCCCTGCTCGCGCTCCTCGATGCAGCGCTGCTTGTAGGTGCCGTATCCGCCCACATAGGCGAGGATGACGCGCGGCTTGCCGGGGACGTTGGAGCCGACATACCAGCTGTCCGCCGTTTCCCAGAGATTGCCCTTGACGAGATCGTTGACGTGCTGCGTCCACGTGTCCTGCGCTTCGGAGGTGGTTTCGCAGCGCGCGTAGCCGTTCCTTTCCGCGTACCCGATCAGGTCCGCGATCCAGTTGACCTGCATCTCGTTGGTCATCACGACATTGGTGAGAACGGACGGGCTGCCGGGTCCGCCGATCATGTACATGTTGGGGAAGCCCTGTACGCTGATCCCGAGATAGGTGTGCGGGCCGTCTCCCCAGACCTCCGCGAGCGACCGGCCGTCCTCGCCGCGGACGTCGATGACGGTGAGCGCGCCGGTGAGCGCATCGAACCCGGACGCGGAAATCAGGATGTCGAGCGGAATCTCACGCGCGCCGACAACGGCGCCGGTTTCGGTGAACCGCGCGATGGGCTCGGCCTTCACGTCGACGACCTCGACGTTCTCACGGTTGAAGGTCTCGTAGAAATCGGTGCCGACCGTGCAACGCTTCGTGCCGTAGGCGAACCCCCGCGGCGTCAGCGTTTCCGCGACGTCAGGGTTCTTCACGATCGTCTTGATCTTGCCGCGCAGGAAGTCCGCCGCCTCGTCGTTGACCGCCTTGTCGATCATGGCGTCGCAAAACGCCCAGCCGACGACGCCGCCGCCGCATTCCCAGCGGCGCTCGTAGATGTCCCGGCGCTCCTCCGGCGTGAATTCCGACGCCTTGCGGAACATGACGTCATTGACGGCCTCGTCGAGCATCAGGTCGCCGCCGCCCCAGCGCTGGCAGTTCTGAAGACGCTCGCGGGTCAGGTCCCGGTTCTGTTCCCACCAGTCGTAGTCGTTTTGCGTCAGGGGCCGGTTGCGCGCCGGCGCATAGAAATTGGGGGTGCGGAGGAAAACCGTCAGATGCCCGCACTGTTCGGCGACGATCGGGATCACCTGCGTGCCCGACGATCCGGTTCCGATGATTCCCACGCGCTTGCCCGCGAAATCCGGATAGGTCTCGGGCCAGCGGGCGGTGTGGATCACCTGGCCCCGGAACGTGTCGAGACCCGGTATGTCGGGCATGATCGGCGTCGAGATCGGGCCGGGCGACGACAGGAAGTGCCGCGCGCGATAGCGGTCGCCGTTCCCGGTCTCGAACGTCCAGAGGCCGCTCGCCTTGTCGAACGCCGCCTTCGTCAGTCTGGAATTGAAGCGGATGTCCTTGCGAAGGTCGAGCCGGTCGGCGACCCATTGCAGGTAGCGGCAGATCTCGTCGCGTCCCGCATAGCGCTCGGTCCATTTCCATTCCGCGTCGAGGATCGGCGAGAACGTATAGCAATAGGCCAGGCTCTCGACGTCGCACCGCGCGCCGGGGTAGCGGTTCCAGTACCACGCGCCGCCGGTGTCCGGCGCCGCCTCGATCGCGAGGACCTTGAACCCGTCCTCGCGGAGCCGGTGCAGGGCGTGAAGGCCGCCGAAGCCGGCGCCGAGTATCAATACGTCGAGAACCTCCCCGTCCGCAGGCGTTTCGCTCATCCTTCCCTCCTGGCTGTTTCTTCTGTCTGTTTTTCGCGATTGAATCGCATATCGTTATATCAAGTTATACACATTATGCAAATCAATGGAGCGCCTGATGTTCTCCATGATTCCAGGGCCTTGCGGCCGGTGCGCGTCGCGGCGTCAACTGTTCTCGCTGAGCCGGAACGGCACCATGCCGCCGTCGATCCGGAGATCCGTTCCGGTGATGAACGAGGCCGCGTCGGAGGCGAGGAAGGCGGCCGCCTGTGAAATGTCCATCGGCGTGCCCCACCGCTGTATCGGGGTCTCCTTGAGGAGATCGCCGGCCGCCTCACCGTGATCCACCTCGAATCGTCCCATCGGCGTCCAGATGAGGCCGGGCGACAGGGATACGATGCGGGCGCCCTTGCGGGCCCATGCCGGTGCGCGGGCCGCCGCCGCCCGGATCATCGCCCGTTTCGAGACGCCGTAGGCCGGGCCGCTCAGCCCCGAATAGGCGAAGGATTTCCCGTCCGTCATCATCGCCGCCAGCCGCTGGAGATGCGATTCCATGCGTCGAAGACCGTCCGCCGAAGGCGCGGCGAGGATGGCATCCACCTCGGGGTCCGCTGGTGCGAGGTGGCCGGCGATGGAGGCGATGAGCACGCAGACGGTCCCCGGAACGAGCCGCGCTTCCAGCGCATCGAGCAGCAGCGCGGTGCCGAGGGCGTTCGTGCGCAGGATCGTATGCCAGTCCGCCATGCCCGATGAGATGCCGGCGGCATGGATGACGACGCCGAGCGGCCCGTGCGCGTCGATCGCGTCGCCGATCGCGGCGACGGTTTTCGCGTCCGCGATGTCCCCCGCGACCGCGGCGCGGATGCTGTAGCCTTCGTCCCTCAGCCGCGCGCCCGTGTCTGCCAGCCGGTCGGCAGAGACATCGGCGAGGATCAGGTCGTGGGACTTGCCGAATTCGCGGGCGCAGGCGATCCCCATGCCGCCGCATCCGCCGGTGATCACGGAGACGCGCCTTTGCAGCGTCGGTTGCATGGTATCCTCCCGCCGTCGGCCGAAATCTTCCGCCATCCGCACGGGTGCGCATCGCTGACGGTGCTCGGCAAGTGTTGTTATAACAAGTTATAACGTTTGCGGACGGCGTGACAAGCGTTCGGGCGTGTCCGCGAAACGGTGGAGGTGTATCAAGCGGCGTTTGCGCGCGGCATGACTTGAGTTCCGGCGGCGGTTCTTTCTATAGCCTGTTGCCGGGCCGGGACGTTCCGGAGCGCGTCTCAGGAGATCGCTTTTCCGATGCCGGGTTTTGGAGCAGGATCCTTATGAAGTACAGGAAGAAGACCACGCCGGAGACGAAGGCTCCAGAGGACCCGCCGCGGCAGAAGCGGCCCTACAACAGCCGCTCGATGGTCGAACGGCGGCAGAGAATCCTCAAGGCGACCTTGCAGCTCATCGAAGAGGACGGCGTGAACGGCGTCACGATCCGGCAGATCAGCAAGAAATCCGACGTCGCCCTCAGGACATTGTACCTCTACTTCGGCAGCCGGGAAGTCATCATCGGAGTCGCGATAAAGGACTTCTTCTACAAGAACATAGAGGAATCCGGCGCCGATCCCGAGCCGAAGACGATTGCCAGCCTGCTCGACCGATTCGACAGGCTGACCGACATCATCATCGGGAGCAAATCCTATTCGTCGGCGCTCGCGCCGATATTCTTCTCGGCGAACATCGACCCGGGAATCTACGACATCCTGAGAGAGATCGCGATCTCGCATGTGAAGAGTTTCGTGTGCGAGCTGGCGTCCTCGAAGGCCAATGCGCTGAGCGAGGGCGAAAAGGACCTTCTGATCGCGCAGATGGCGAACATCGAGTTCGCCGTGATCAATGACGCGCTCAGCGGCCGCATTCCGCTCGCCGACCTCAGCGCCTGCCTGAAGCTCGCGGTCCTGTCGCTCGTCGCGGGCTTCATCCCCAAGCCCCCGGCGGACCTCAAGGCGGCGATCCAGGATCTGCGGCAGAGCCTGAACCGGTCGGAGGCGTAGGCCCGCGGCATCGCAAGGCAGGACGCGCAGCACGAGAATCATACGCAAATATTCTACCTTCCAGCAGTTTGATAACTGTGTTACGGCTGAACGCCTTGGTCGGGCAGGATGACGTTGGGGCCGGTGTTGCAAGCCGTAGCTAAAAAACTGAACGGAAAGGAAGAATCGGCGTCCGGCGTCTATCCGTGGGTTGTCGTTTGCTTTCTGACGGCGATCTACACGGTCGCCTTCATTGATCGGCAGATTCTCAACCTGCTGGTCGATCCGATCAAGCGCAGCCTCGTGCTTTCGGACACCGAGGTCAGCCTGCTTCAGGGGCTGGCGTTCACGTCGGCCTACGTGCTGTTCAGCCCGGTCTTCGGACGTCTGGCCGACCGGGCGAACCGGCGGAACATTCTCGTTGCCGGGGCGATCGTCTGGAGTCTCGGCACGATTTCGTGCGGGCTTTCGGACGACTACTGGGCGCTGTTCGCGTCGCGGGTCGTCGTCGGTGCGGCGGAGGCCTGTGTGTCGCCCGCGGCGTGGTCGATGCTCTCCGACTATTTCAATCGCGAGCGCCTGCCGCGCGCGATGAGCATCTTCCTGATCGGGCCGTACCTCGGGGCCGGGCTCGCGCTCGTGTTCGGCGGTCTGCTGATCGGCGCCGCCGACAGCGTCATCGCGGCGCACGACATTCTGTCGGGCCTCGAACCCTGGCAATTCGTGTTCATCGCCATCGGCTTTCCGGGCGTGCTGCTCGGCGTGGCCACGCTGGCGGTGCGCGAGCCGCCGCGGCGCAGCCTCGGGAACGACGCCGCGCCCGCGGAAACCTACACGCTTCGCGAAACGCTGGCGTTCTTCTGGGCCGGCCGTGCCTTCTTCGGGCGTTTCTATGCGGCGATGACGGGAATCATCATCGTGCTCTATGCCTTGCCGGCGTGGATGCCTGCGTTCCTGATGCGGCGCCACGGCGCGGAGTCCGCGTCGATGGGGCTCGAATACGGCGCGCTCGTGCTGGTGATGGGCACGCTCGGCGTGCTCAGCGGACCCGTCATCGGGCGGTGGATCGAACGGCGCGGGCACGAGGGCGGCACGGTGATCGTCGCCGCCGTGGCGGCCGTGGCGCTGGTGCCCGCGAGCGTCGCGCTTTCGCTTGCGCCGACCTACGGCACCGCGCTCGCGGCGGCGGCCGTCGCGACCTTCTTTTTCAGCCTACCGCAGGCGATGGCGGCATCCGCGTTGCAGCTCGCCTCGCCGAACGGAATGCGCGGGCTCGCCTCCGCCATGTATGTTTTCCTCGTCGCGGTGGTCGGGCTCGGCATCGCGCCGACGATCGTGGCGCTGTTCACCGATGTCGTCTTCCGCGATCCGGCGAAGGTGGGCGTCTCGCTGTCCATCGTTTGCGGAACCAGCGCCGCGATCGGTGCATGGCTGGCATTTCGCGCGCTGCCCCATTACCGCGCCACGCTCCGGCTGCCTGCGGATGCTCGACGATGACGCGCGATTTCGGCAGGATTCGACCGGGCCGCGATACGGCCGCCCGGCTTTCGGATTGGGACATGGACAGGAAGAGGCTGGCAAGATGAGCGGGCTCGAGCCGCTGTTCACGCCGTTTTCGGGCGGCAACCTCGACGTTCCGAACCGGATCGTCATGGCGCCGATGACGCGCTGGTTTTCGCCGGGCGAGGTGCCGGGTCCGAACGTCGCGGCATACTATCGGCGGCGTGCGGAGCATGGCGTCGGCCTCATCGTCACCGAGGGCACGACGATCGACCACCCGGTCTCCTCGCACTCCGAGCGAATCCCGGCCTTCCACGGCGCGGCGCTCGACGGGTGGCGGCGGGTCGTGGACGAGGTGCACGCGGCGGGCGGCCGGATCGTGCCGCAAATCTGGCACGTCGGCGCGATGCGGCACCCGAAACAGGATCTCCCCAACCGGCACCTCGCGGCGATGAGCCCATCGGGACTGCACAAGCCCGGCGCCGCTGCGCTCGGCCGGGAAATGAGTGCGCAGGACATCGCGGATGTCGTCGATGCGTTCGCCAAGGCCGCGTATGATGCGCGGCGTCTCGGATTCGACGGCGTCGAGATCCACGGGGCGCACGGATATATTCTCGACCAGTTCCTTTGGGAGCCGCTCAATCGCCGGGACGACGCCTACGGCGGAGACGCTGCCCAGCGGACGCGTTTCGCCGCGGAGGTGGTTTCGGCGGTGCGCCGCGCGGTCGGGGCGGACTTTCCGCTCATCCTGCGCATATCGCAGTGGAAGCAGCAGGATTATACCGCCCGGCTTGCGGCCGACCCGGAGGCTCTCGGCGCGATCCTTGCGCCGCTGACCGCGGCGGGCGTCGACATCTACCATTGCTCCCAGCGCCGGTACTGGGAAACCGAATTCGAAGGGTCTCCGCTCAACTTCGCCGGGTGGGTCAAACGCCTGACGGGGCGGCCGACGATCACCGTCGGCAGCGTCGGTCTCAGCGCCCCGCTCTCCGTCACCGACATCGGCGACGAGGCCGGTGCGGACGATGAGTTGCAGCCGCTGGCGGACGCCGTTGCAAGAGGCGACTATGATCTGGTCGCCGTGGGCCGCGCGCTCATCGCGGACCCGGCGTGGGCGGAGAAGGTTCGGGAAGGGCGGTTCGGTGAACTGCACCGTTTCGAGCGGCGTGCGTTGGAGGAATTGATATGAGCCGGTCGCCAAACTGGCAGCGCGGCATGGTGCGCGTGGATCTTGAGGATACGGTTGCGTTCGTCACGTTCGACCGCCCGGAAAAGCTGAACGCGATGGACCGCGCGTTCTGGCCCGACCTTCGCGCGGCGCTGGCGTGGGCGGAGGAGATGACGGCGCACTGCATCGTGTTCCGCGGGGCGGGAACGCGCGCCTTTTCCGTCGGCGGCGACGTGAAGAGTTTCGCGGCGCTGTCGACCGAAGACGAGCGCCGCGCGTTCCAGATCGACGCCATGCAGACGTTCGATGCCATCGCGCAATGCGCGCTGCCGACGATCGCGGCCGTGCGCGGCCTTGCCCTCGGCGGCGGGTGCGAAGTGGCGATGGCGTGCGACATGGTGATCGCTGCGGACGATGCGGTCTTTGCGATGCCCGAGGCGCGTTTCGGACTTGTTCCGGGTTACGGCGTGCTGCGGGCGCCGTCCGTCGTCGGCGCGCAAATGGCGAAACTCATGGTGTTCGCCGGAGAGAGACTGGATGCGGAAAGCGCGCTGCGCCACGGCCTCGTTCAGCGCCTTTCGACGGCGGACGGGCTGATGGATGATGCGCGCGCCCTCGCGCGGACGATCGCGGCGGTGCCGCCCGCTGCCATTGCGGCGGGAAAGGCGCTGATCAATGCGGCGATTGATCCGGACCGTGTTGCGCTGTCGGTCGAAACGGTGACGGCACTCCATTCCACGCCGGAATCGCGCGCCGCCGTGTCCAGCTTCGGAGAAAAGGCATGAGCGAAGACCGGACGATGGCTGCCCTGATCGCCGATCTTCGGGCGCGGCAGGCGCGTGCGCGCGAGATGGGCGGCGCGGATGCGCTCGCCCGCCATCGCGCATCGGGCCGTCTTCCCGTCCGCGAACGCGTGGACCTGCTGATCGACGAGGGGAGCTGGTTCGAGATCGGCGCGCTGGCGCTGCCGGAACTGCGCACGGCGAAGCACGTGCCGGGCGATGCCGTCGTCACCGGGTTCGCGCGGCTCGACGGCCGTCATGTCGGCGTGATCGGGATCGACAGCTCAATCGTCGCGGGGACGACGGCGCCGACCAGTATGCGCAAGCAGGGCAGGCTGATCGAGATCGCGCAGCGCAACGGCTTTCCGATCGTGCTGCTCTGCGACGCGGACGGCGGCCGCATTCCCGATGTCATGGGCTGGCGCTTTTCGCATCTGCCGCTCGATTTCAAGACGTTCCTCGCGCCGACGGACGGCGGGCCGCTCGTCCCGCGCGCGGCGGCCGTTCTGGGGCCGTCCTACGGCGATTCCGCGCTCCATGCGTCGACCGCGCATTTCGTCGTGATGCTGCGCTCGGCTTCGCTCGCGCTCGTCGGGCCCTCGGTCATCGAGCCGGCGACCGGCGAGAAGCTGACGGACGAGGAACTCGGCGGCCCGGCGAAGGCGCTCGCGGTCGGCAACGCCCATGCCGTTGCGGACAGCGAGGCGGAGGCGATGGACGCGATTGCGGCGTTCCTGTCGTTCCTGCCTTCGAACAGCAGCCTGCCTGCGCCCGCCGCGCCCGCGCGCGATCCGGCGGTCGATCCGGCGCGCCTCGCCGACATCGTCCCGCTCGGCGCGAAGGACGGTTACGACATGTACCGGGTGATCGAGGCGATCGCCGATGCCGGAAGCATCTTCCCGTGGGCGGACGAATGGGGCGGGTCCGTCATCACCTGCCTCGCGCGGATCGAAGGGCAGCCGGTCGGCCTCATTGCGAGCCAGCCCATCGTGCGGGCCGGGGCGCTCGATGCGGATGCGCTGAACAAGGAGCGCGAGTTCGTCGACCTTTGCGATACGTTCAATTTGCCGATCATCTTCCTGCACGATGTGCCGGGCCTGATGGTCGGCACCAGCGCGGAGCGGACGGGCATCCTCAAGGCTTACGAAAAGCTCGCGCTCCGCATTTCGACCGCGAACGTGCCCAAGATCGGCGTGATCATCCGCAAGGCCTACGGCGGCGGCCATTTCGCCCTCGGCGGCCGGCCGACGCATCCCGATTTCCTGTTCGCGTGGCCGTCCGCCGAAATGGGGTTCATGGCGCCCGACACCGGCGTCAGGACCGTGTACCGGCGGAAGATCGACGCCGTGCGCGCGGAAGCGGGGGATGAGGCCGCGGCCGCGCTCGCCGCGGAGCTCAGGCGCGAATGGGAAACCGAATCGGAGCCGTGGGAGGCCGCCGCGCACATCGCGCTCGACGACGTGATCGAGCCGGGAGAAACCCGCGCCAAGCTGGTGTCGGCCATCGACTATGCCTGGGGCGTCAGGGCGGAAAGGGTCCGTCCATGACGCTGTCGCTCGCCGACGCGCCGGCCTTTCTCCGGCTGATGAAGCACTACGTGCTCGACTACACGAACCGCAACGACCAGTCGCAGACGCCCGCCATCATGGAGGCGGGCTATCTGCTGCGGATGGGCGACCATTTCGTGCGCGGGCGCGACACGGAGTATCATGCCGCCACCGCCAAGCAGATGGAGCAGTTCCCGAATCTCTGCCTGACGGTTCACGAGATCGCGACGTCCGGGGAGCGTCTCGTCATGCGCTTCTCGGAGCACGGCCGGTCCCGCCTGCACGGCGATCGCGGCTGCGCGTGGGGCGGCATCGGGCTATATGCGTGGAACGGTTCCAGGCTCGTCAGCAATCACGTCGAGCAGGATTATCTGGCGCGCAAGCGGCAGCTCAGAACGGGCGTTCCCGATCTCGTCGATCATCCGGCGCTGTCGCCGTGGAACACGGTCGCGGAGGCGCCCGATGCCGGGGCGGAAGCCGTGGTGAAGGCGTGGCTCGATACGGGCGCTCTCGCCGATACGCCCGGCGTGCTGCTCGACGACCAGTGGACCGGCATTCCCGCGTCGCCGCTCGTCGCGCAGAGCCATGTCGAGATCAACGACTTCTTCTCCTGCGGCAAGGCCGTGGCCTTCCATCTCACCCAGCACGGCGGCCTGATCCCGGACGCGGACGTGGCGGGCGAGGCGGGGATGCCGGTGCGCCTCCACATGGCGGGCCTCGTTCATGTCGGGGACGGGCGGGTGAAGCGCGGACGCATCATCCGCAACCGCCTCGAACTCGCCCGGTCGCTGGGCCGCGCCTGATGTTCTCCTCGATCCTGATCGCGAACCGCGGCGAGATCGCCGTGCGCATCATCGCCGCCGCGAAGACGCTCGGCATACGAACCGTCGCGGTGTACAGCGAGGCGGATGCGGGCGCGCTTCACGTCCGCATGGCGGACGATGCCGTGTGCATCGGGCCGGCGAACGCGCGGCAGAGCTATCTGAAGATCGAGGCGGTGGTCGCGGCCGCGCTCGAAAGCGGTGCCGAGGCCGTTCATCCCGGCTACGGCTTCCTCAGCGAGAACGCGGACTTCGCCCGCGCGGTGACGGCCGCCGGCCTCGCGTTCATCGGTCCCGACGCCGACGCCATCGCCACGATGAGCGACAAGGTCGCGGCCCGCAAGGCGGCGATCGCGGCCGGTGTCCCGGTGCTGCCGGGATCGGACGGCGCCGTTTCCGGCCTCGACGAGGCGCAGGCGATCGCGCGCGGGATCGGCTTTCCGGTCGCCGTGAAAGCCTCGTTCGGCGGCGGCGGACGCGGCATCCGCGTGGCCGCGGGCGCGGACGAACTGGAGGCGGCCATGATGGCCGCCGGGCGGGAGGCCGGGGCAGCGTTCGGGCGGTCGGAAATTTTTCTGGAGGCCTTCCTGCCGCGCCCGCGCCATGTCGAGGTTCAGGTGCTCGGCGACCTTCACGGCAACGTGATCCATCTCGGCGACCGGGATTGCACCGTCCAGCGGCGTCACCAGAAGATGATCGAGGAAGCGCCCGCGCCGGACCTGCCGGACGAGATGCGCGCGGCGATGCAGGCGGCGGCGGTCGCGCTTTGCCGCTCGGTGAACTATGCGGGCGCCGGGACCGTCGAGTTCCTCGTCGACAGGCAGGCGGAGCGCTTTGCCTTCCTCGAAATGAACACCCGCCTTCAGGTCGAGCACGGCGTCACCGAGCTTGTCACCGGCATCGACCTCGTCGAGGCGCAGATCCGCGTCGCGGCGGGAGAGCTGCTCGGCATCCGGCAGGACGAGGCCCGCATCTCCGGCCACGCCATACAGGCGCGGATTTCGGCGGAGGACTGCGCGGACGATTTCCGGCCTGCGCCGGGCCGCATCACCGACCTTTCCGTGCCGCTTGCACCGTGGACGCGCGCCGATTTCGGCGTCGAGCGCGGCGACAGCGTGCAGCCGCACTACGATTCGATGATCGGCAAGCTGCTGGCGTGGGGGCCTGACAGGGAAAGCGCGCGGATACGGCTGCACCGGGCGCTCAGCAGCCTGCGCGTTGCCGGTGTGCCGACGACGGCGGCCTATGCCGCGGCCGTGCTCGAGGAACCGGATTTCAGGTCGGTGCGCCACTTTACCGGGTCGGTGGAGCAGGACTGGGCGATCGCGCTTCCCCCGGTCGCTGAGAGCGCAGCCTATGCCGAGGAGGATGATATCGTGACGTCCCGCCTTACGGAACGGCAGGTGAGGCTTACGGGCGCCGCGAACCGGACGGTGTCCGTGTTCGGGCTTGCCCATTCGCCGCCACCCCGCGTCTCGCCCAGCCCGCGCGCCGCGCGTGCTGCCGCATCGGTCGGCGGAGCCTCCGCGAAGGAGGGTGTGGTCCTGTCTCCGATGGACGGCATGGTGTTGCAGGCGCCGGTCCGCGCCGGCGATGCGGTGGAGCGAGGCGCGACGGTGCTGGTCCTCGAGGCGATGAAGATGGAGGTCGTGATCGCCGCGCCGCACGGCGGTGTCGTGCGCGTGGTCAATTGCACGCCGAACGAGGCCGTGTCGAAGGGCCAGATGCTGATCGAGATCGACGCCGCCTAGCGGAGCGTTCGCGCGAAGGCGCGGTACTCGTCGATCAATTGCCGCGGCGTTTCGGACGGCAGGAAATGTCCGCCTTCGGGAAGCGTGGTCCAGCGGACCAGATTGGTTTTCCGTTCGGCGACCCGGCGCGGCAGCAGGAACAGCTCGCGCGGCGCGACGGCAAAGGCGGTGGGCACGTCGATCACGCGTTCCCTGTCATGCAGCGGCGTCCAGCGCTCGGGGCCGTGCGAGGCATAAAGCCGCATCGAGGTCCCGATCGTGCGCGTGAACCAGTAGAGCGACGCCGTCGTGCACAGGAAATCGCGCCTGAAGACGCGTTCGACATCGCCGCCGCAGTCGCTCCAGTTGCGTCGACGCTCCCAGATCCACGCGGCGAGGCCGGCGGGCGAATCCGTGAAGGCGTAGGCGAGCGTCTGGGCGCTGCGCCGGTGCGCGAGGATATGACCGTCGGACACCGCCTGCGCTTCCCGGTTGCGGTCGCGCATCCAGCTTTCCGAAGCGTCGAAGTCCGAAGGCTGCACCGTGCCCCGATCGACGCCGGGCAGGATCGGAAGCGTCAGGTGCACGCCTGCGACCCGCGCCGCGTGCGCGTGCCCCAGCTCCGCCGACACCAGCGAACCCCAGTCGCCGCCCGCCGCCATGAAGCGGTTGTGACCGAGCCTTTCCATCAGGCGCACCCAAAGCGCCGCGATTTCGCGCACGCCGACATCGGCCGTGCGGAGCGGCGCGGAAAAACCGAAGCCGGGAAGGGACGGGACGATCACGTCGAAGGCGTCGGCGGGGTCGCCGCCGTGCGCGGCGGGGTCGCTCAGCGGCCCGATCAGGTCGCGCCAGTCCCAGAACGTCCACGGCCAGCCGTGCGTCAGGATGACGGGCAGGGGCCGCGGGCCGTTTCCTTCGGCGCGAACGTAGTGGATGGGGATGCCGTCCAGTTCGATGCGGTGGTGCGAGAGGCGGTTGATCGCCGCCTCCTCGGCGCGCCAGTCGTAGCCATCGGCCCAATAGGCCAGCATGTCCGCGAGCCAGCCTCGCTCGACGCCGAAACGCCAGTCGGCGTTGGCGAAATCGTCAGCGAGCCGGACCCCGCGCAAACGCGCTTTCAGGTCGAGTACGTCAGCTTCCGGAATCTCGACCCGAAACCGCGCCTCAGCCATTCGTCGAACGCCCGAGCGCGGCGCCGCTCAGTTGCATGGTGGTGAGGCCCATGCCGCAATCGACGTCGAGATCGACCCCGGTGATCGCGGCCGCGCCGGGGCCGAGCAGGAACAGGATGGTCGCGGCGACCTGTTCGGGATCGGCGATGCGCCGCAGCGGCAAGGTGGAGGCCCGCGCCGCGCGCACGGCCGCGTCCGCATAGGCGGGCGCCATCGGCGTTGCCGTCGGTCCGGGCGATACGCAATTGGCGCGGATTCCATGCGGCCCCCATTCCAGCGCGAGCTGCCGCACCAGCATGGAAAGCGCCGCCTTGCTCGGCGAATAGCCGCCGAGATCGGGCACGGGATGACGGGCCGCGGTCGACGACACGGCGACGAGGCTGCCCCGGCTTGCCTTGAGGTGGGGAAAGGCGGCCTGCGCCAGAAGCAGCGTGGGGCGCACGTTCACCGCGAAAGCGCCTTCGAAATCCGCAAGCGGCAGGTCGGTGAGCGGCGCGCCGTTCGCGATAGAGCCCGCCGCGCTGACGATGGCGTCGATTCCCCCGAATCGCTCTACCGCAGCCGCGACGATCGCCGCGGGAAACGCCGGATCGCTGATGTCGCCGCCGATGCCGTGGGCATCGGTGCCGCGTGCCCTCAGCGCGGCGAGGTACGCCTCGCGGCGTTCGGCGTTCCGGTCGACGAGCAGGAGCCGCGCGTGCGGCTGCCCGGCGAGCGTTTCTGCCGTCGCCCGGCCGATGCCGCTGCCCGCGCCGGTAACGATGGTGCGCATCAGCCGCCCGCCGGCATCTCGACGACGACCTTCCCGAAATGATGGCCGTTTTCGAGATACAGCAGCGCGTCCCGCGCTTCGGCGAACGGGAAGGTCCTGTCGATCACCGGCGCCAGCCGGTGCGCCGAAACGAAGTCCAGCATCGCGCCGAAATCGGCCGGGCTGCCCATTGCGGTTCCGATAACGGACGCGTGGCGCAGGAACAGGTCGGGCGCGGCGGCCGTGAAGTTCGGGCCGCCCGTCGATCCGTAGAGCACGACGCGCGCGCCCATCGCCAGCGTGCGCGCATAGCCTGAAAATGCTGAGGCCGGGGCGCCGTCGAAAACGACGTCGATCGCGCCGGCGGCCTTGCGCAGGGCCTTGCCCCAGCTTTCGTCGCGGTAGTTGAACGCGCCGTCCGCACCGTGCGCGCGGGCCGCTTCGAGCGTGGCTTCCGAACCGCTGGTCACGAAAACCCGCGCGCCCAGCGCCTTGGCGAAGAACAGCGCGAAGGTCGCCACGCCGCCGCCGATCCCGGTGACGAGCACGGTGTCGCCCGTTTTCACGTTCGCCTTCACGGTCAGGCCCCGGAACGCGGTCAGCGCCGCGACGGGAAGCGCCGCGGCCTGTGTGTGGGAGAGGTGTGCGGGCTTGGCGAAGACGTTTTCCACGGGCACGCAGATCGTCTCGGCGATGGTTCCCGGCCCCGGCATACCGAGCAGGCCGAACCGGTCGCTTGGGAACGCTTCGTTCTCGCCCCAGTGCTGCGCCGGATAGAGGACGGTTTCCCGGCCGACGAGGGCGGGGTCCACGCCCTCGCCGACAGCAGTGACGATGCCGGACCCGTCGGCGCCGAGGATCGTCGGCAGCGTCATCCCCGGGTAAAGGCCGCGGGAAATCCACAGCTCGCGGTGGTTGAGCGAGGCCGCCCGCAGCGCGACGGCGGCTTCGCCCGCGCGCGGCGCGGGCGTCTCGACATCCTGAAGCGCCGCCGAGGCGGGACCGTCCGCCGAAGAGAGCAAGAGGGCTTTCACTGAAGAGTCTCCCGTCGCTGAAGTGCGCGAATCCGCGCCATTTTCAGGGGCAGCCTATCGCAAGCCCGGAAATCAATCAAACAAATGTTTGATCAATAAACGTATTGAAACGTGCTGCGTTATCGGCAAATATGCCGTAAAGAAAAGCTGAGGGAGGAACGCCAGGGCATGAGTGCCGCCGATGCGCCGCCGGTTCCGGGAATCAAGACGATCGCTGCGCTTCTGAGGGAGAAGGCGGCGGAAATTCCGCACGACATCTACGGCATTTTTCCCGATCGCGAGATTTCGTTCGGCGAGCTCGATGCCGGGGCGCGGCGCATCGCGAAGGGTCTGATCGCGCTCGGCGTGCGCCCCGGCGATCACGTCGCCACGCTGATGCCGAACCACCCCCATTGGCCGTTCGCCTATTTCGGCGCCCTCTATGCGGGCGCCACGGTCGTCGCGCTCAATGCGCGCTACAAGCGGCACGAGCTGGATTACACGATCAACCACAGCCGTTCGCGCGTGTTGATGACCACGGACGCGATCGAGGATTACGTCGATTTCGCGGGCCTGCTCACAAATCTCTATCCCGACATTGCAACGCAGGACGATGTCGCCGCCGCCCGGTTGACGGGTGCGCCGGAATTGCGGTCTCTCGTGCTGTTCGGGGAAGCGCGTGCGGACGGTTTCCTGTCCCTGCAAGGCCTCGTCGATGCCGGTGCGGCGGTCTCCGACGCGGAGGTCGATGCGGCGATGGACGCGGTCGGACCGGAAGACCCTGCGGCGATCATCTATACGTCGGGGACGACGGCCAACCCGAAGGGCTGCGTGCTGACGCACGGCAGCCTGCAAAGAAGCTGGTACACGTTCGCCGAGATCGTCGACCTGAAGCGCGGCCAGCGGGTCTGGATGCCGATGCCGTTCTTCCACACGGGCGGGATCGGCCCGATGACCGCCTATCTTTCGCGCGGCGCGGCGTTCGTCACCCAGCCGCATTTCAACCCCGACGGCGTCATCGCGCTGATGGAAAAATACCGGATTGATCATCTCTACCCCGGCTTCCCGCAGATGTCGCTCACCGTCCTTCAGCATCCGCGCTATTCGAAGGCGCGCTTCTCGCACGTCCGTTCGCTTCTCAACGTGGGGCCGCCCGCGATGCAGCGCCAGATCGAGGCCCTGCTGCCGGACGGCGCGGTCGTGCTCAACCTGTTCGGCATGACCGAAGGATCGGGCATCGTGACGTTCACGCCGATGGATGCCCCGCTCGATGTGCGCGCGACGACCAGCGGCAAGGCGCCTGCCCATACCGAGGTCAGGATCGTCGATCCGGAGAGCGGAGCAGTCTGCGGCCCCGATCAGCCGGGCGAAATCCAGTTCCGCGGCGGCGGTGCGCTCAAGGAATACTACCGCGACCCCGAGGCGACCGCCGCGACGATCCTGCCGGGAGGCTGGGTGCGGACCGGGGATCGCGGCAAGATGGACGGCGCGGGCTATCTCTATTTCCTCGGCCGCCTGAAGGACATGCTGAAGGTCGGCGGCGAGAACGTTGCAGCGGCCGAGATCGAGTTCTTCCTCAATCAGCACCCGGACGTGAAGATGGTGCAGGTGATCGGCGGCGCCGACGCGCGTCTCGGCGAGGTGCCCGTCGCTTTCGTCGAGCGCGTGCCGGGCGGGACGGTGACGGCCGAGGAATTGATCGGAATGTGTCAGGGCCAGATCGCGAAATGGAAGATTCCGCGCGACGTGGTGTTCGTCACCGAATGGCCGATGTCGACCACCAAGGTGCAGAAGTTCAGGCTCAGGGACATGCTTCCCGAACGCTTCCGGGGCGCGGCGGCATGAGCGTCGCGATCGTGACCGGTTCTGCCGGGGGGCTGGGGGCCGCCATCGTGCGGCGGCTCCATGCCGACGGCCGGGCGGTCGCGAGCGTCGATCTCGCCGAGGCAGGGCCGCCCGAGGCGATTCGGCACTACCGGGCGGACCTTACCGATCTCGGCGGCCTCGATGCACTCGTCGACCGCATCGAGGCCGATGCCGGGCCTGTGGCGTTGCTGGTGAACAACGCCGCCTATTGGCGTCCGACGCCGTTCCTCGAGCTCACGGCGGATCAGATCCGGCGCACGCTGACGGTGAACGTCGCGGCGACGTTGCTGCTTTGCCAGTCGGTCGCCCGCCGCATGATCGCGCGCGGCGAAGGCGGAAACATCGTGAACATTGCCTCGATCGCGGGACGGCGCGGGTCGAGCCAGGTCGACTACGGCGCGTCCAAGGCGGGCGTGATCAACCTCACCATGACGCTCGCGCGCGAGCTTGCCGCGCACGGCATACGGGTGAACGCCGTCGCCCCCGCGCTCGTCGATGCAGGCATGGGCGAGCGGCTGCCGCCGCATGTGAAAGAGGCGTTTCTGGCGCAAACGCCGCTGAAACGCGGCGCGCGGCCGGAGGAAGTCGCAAATGTCGTCGCTTTCCTCGCCGGCGAAGAGGCGTCCTACGTCACCGGCGAGACCATTGATGTCCACGGCGGGCTTTGAAAACATGGGAGGTCGTATGTCTGAATCGGCGGAGTTGCTGAAAGAGGCCCGCGCCTGCCCGGCCCATGAAACCATCGTCGGCTTCGCCGACGCCGATCCGTTTCCCTTCTACGAGCGTATGCGCGCGCAGGGCTCGCCGGTGTGGGACGCGAAGGCGAACGCGTGGCTGGTGCTCGATTTCGACCAGTGCGCGGCCGCGGAAAAGGACGAGAGCCATTTCGCCAACGCGTATGTTTTCGCCGACGATCTCGTGAAGGAGATCAAGGGCGGTGGTGCAAACATCACCATCAGCCGCGACGAAGAGCATAACAAACTGCGGCGCTTCCATCTGAAGCTCTTGTCCCCGGCGAGCGTCGAGCGCTTCCGCGAGCCGCACGTGCGCCCCATCATCGACTTCGCGCTCAGGCGGCTGGAAGGCCGGTCCGAGGCGGATCTCTCGGCGGATTTCGCGGCGCAGATACCGCCGCGCGTGATCTGCTCGCTGCTCGGTATGCCCTATGAGGACGATGCCATGATGGCGCGAATCCTCTTCCTCAACGAGGAGATCGTCAACTTCATCGCCTCGGGCTACCGCGACGCGGCGTTGCGCGACCGTGCGCTCGCGGCCTCGCACGAACTCAACGACATGCTGCTTCCCTATGTCCGCGCGCGGCGCGACCAGCCCCGCGACGATTTCATCAGCCGAGTCTGGCAGGAAGCGCCGGAGGCGGGAATCGCGCTGGACGAGGAAGGCGCGCTGGGGCTTTGCCGCGAGCTTTACTTCGCCGGTTCCGACACCACCGTTCACGGGATTTCGAACGCGCTCTACCTGCTGCTCACCGACGACGCGGCAATGGCGCGGGTTCGCGCGGATCGCGGCAAGCCGCTCGCGGCGCTCATCGAGGAGTCGCTGCGCCTCTTCAACGTCGTCCAGTTCCGGCACCGCTTCTGCGTGGCGGACGCCGAGATCGGCGACGTCCCGATCCGCAAGGGGGAAATGATCATCCTCGTCCACGCGGCCGCCAACCGCGACCCGGAAAAATACGGATGCCCGCACGCGATGGACCTCGACCGCCGTGCGCCGACCGATCACCTCGCCTTCGCGAAGGGCACGCGGTCGTGCGTCGGTTCGCAGCTTGCGCGCGTCGAAATGCGCGAAGCCATATCGGCGCTGCTGGACCGTTATCCGGCGCTGGCCCTCGACCGCGCGAAGGGAGAGCCCGTCTTCCGGCACCTCTACATGCGGTCGATGGGTCCGCTTCACGCACGCCTTTTCGCCTGATCCGCGCATGGCTCTGTTGTGGCTGCGCGGCGCGGACGGCAATGCGATCGCCGCGGACTCCTTCGGGGAGCAGGGGCAGAATCCGGTGCTCTTCCTGCATGGCGGCGGACAGAGCCGGTCGGCATGGCGGGGCGCCGCACGCACGCTTGCGAGCGACGGCTACCGCACGGTTTCGCTCGACCTCCGGGGGCATGGCGACAGCGACTGGGCGCCGGACGGAAACTATGCGTTCGATCGTCACGTCGCCGATCTCGACGCGATCGTCTCCGGTCTCGGCCGGCCCGCGATCCTGGTGGGCGCGTCGCTCGGCGGCCATATCGCGCTGATCGCGGCGGCAAGGATGCCGCACCGTATCCGTGCTCTCGCGCTTGCCGATGTCACTCCCTGGATCGACGAGGATGACGCCGACGAACTGCGCGGTGCGATGCGCCGATCGGCCGAGGGCTTCGATACCGTGGAGGACGCCGCTGCCGCTGTCGATGCGCTTCGGGGCGTTGCCTCGCACGGCAGCGCCGAACGCCTGCGCGCGCACATGCGGCAGGGCGATGACGGCCGCCTGTATTGGCGCTGGGATCCGCGGTTCATCCGGGATGAGTTCGTGCGTCATGGCGGCGAGGGCGGGCTGTTCGCTGCCTCCGCTGCCGCGCTTCGGGTTCCCGCCCTGTTGATGCACGCCGAGTTCAGCACGGTCGTGACCGCCGGTCAGGTGCGACGATTTCGCGAGGTCGTGCCCGATCTGCGCTACGAACGCATTGCCGGGGTCGGCCACATGGTCTCGGGCGATGACAACGACGCCTATCTGCCCGCGCTCCGGCGGTTCCTGGGTTCGCTGGAGGCCCTCTAGGCGGCGTTCGTACCGTGGCCGCTGCCGGCGCCGCTGTTCGTCATCAGCGTCGTCGAGAGACCGCCGTCGACGAGCAGGTCGATGCCGTTGATGTAGCGTGACGCCGGGCTGAGCAGGAAGGCGACGGCTTCGGCAATATCCTCCGGGCTGCCGATGCGCCTCAGCGGTATCGTTGCTTCCCGGCGGCGTTTCAGGTCTTCGTTCGTGTAGCCCGCTTGCGTGAGACCGGTCATCGTCGGCCCCGGCGACACGCAGTTGCAGCGGATGCCGTCCGGCCCCCATTCGTTGGCGAGCTGCCGCACGAGCATCTGCAAGGCCGCCTTGCTCGCGGCATAGGCGCCGAGCGGCGGCGTCGGGTGCGCGGCGGAGATCGAGCCCGTCGCCACGATCGCGCCGGATGCGGCGCGCAGGTACGGATACGCGGCCTTCGCGATCAGCCAGGTCGCGCGCGTGTTGATGGCGAACATCCGGTCGAAGTCGGCCGTTTCGAGATCGGCGAGCAGCGCATTCTGGATGATCCCGGCGTTGCTGACGACGGCATCGACGCCGCCGAGTGTGCGGACGGCCTCGGCGACGATCCGTTCGCCGGAATCGGGAGAGGCAAGGTCGCAGGTCATCGTGGTGCAGCTTGCCCCGATGTCTGCGGCCAGCGCCGAGAGCTTTGCGGCGTCCCGGTCGACGAGGAGCAGCTTTTCAGCCGCGACGGGTCCATGCCCTCCGGCGAGCAGCCGCGCCACGGCTTCCCCGATCCCGCTGGCGGCTCCGGTGATGATGACACGCACGTTCGTCTACCTTTCTGGTCTAGCGGCAGCCGCTCAGCCCGCCGTCCACGACCACCTCGCTGCCCGTGAGGTAGGCCGCCGCGCGCGATGCGAGGAAGACCGCGACGCCCCCGATGTCGTCCGGCCGTCCGAACCGGCGCAGCGGGATATGGTCCGCGAGCATTCCGGTGGGCGCGCCGTCCTTGTCCTGAAGATGGGCGGTCATGCTGGTCGGGAAATACCCCGGGATGATCGTGTTGACCGTGATGTTCCGCGCGGCGAGCTCGCTCGCGAGCTGGCGGCTGAGCTGGTGGATGGCCGCCTTGCTGGCGGAGTAGCTGTAGGCGTGCAGCGGCTCGATGATCTTTCCCGCGACCGAGCCGATATTGATGATACGGGAGGGGTCGCCGTCCGCCGCAGCTTTCTCCAGCAATGGAAGCAGCAATTGGGTGAGCTTGAACGGAATCTGGACGTTCATCGTCATGACGCCGGGCCAGGCCTTGTCCGGAAAGCTGTCGAGCGGCGCGCCCCACGTCTTCCCTGCATTGTTGATCAGGATATCGAGCCGGTCGTGATCGTTCCGGAACGTGGCCGAAAACGCTTCCGCTGCGGCAGGATCCGAAAAGTCGGCGGCAATCGCGCGGCACGCGCCATACGCCGACATCTCCGCTTCGGCACGCGCGCAGGCATCAGCCTTGCGCGACGTGACGACCACGCGCGCGCCCGCCCGGAGCAGAGCCTCGGCGATCATGCGGCCCAGCCCGTTGGCGCCGCCGGTCACGAGCGCGGTCTTGCCGGACAGGTCGAAGAGGCCGGAGCCGTTCGCATTTTCCGTCATGGTCTGAAATCCAGCCTTTCAAGGATATCATGTCTACCGAACGTATGGTCGTTATTGGAGCATATACGGGTTTTTCTGTTGACGCGAGATATTCGCGGGCCGACGATATGCTGAAACAGAGCAGGGGCGAATGATAGTGCCGAAAGCGATGAAGAAAACGGAGCCTGCGCCGCCCGGCAATGGACGCGGCGCAAACGACAGGAAGCCCAGGGAGAAGAGGTGGCAGGAAATACTGAAGGCGGCTGCCGAGGTCTTCTACGAAAAAGGATATGACGCTGCGACATTGCAGGAAATCGCCGACCGGGTGGGTATCCTGAAAGGCAGCATATACTATTATATCAAGACGAAGAGCGACCTTCTCGATCATCTGCTGACGGAAGTGCACAACGAGGGCGTCGCGATGATAAGGCAGCGCTCCGAAGAGTCCGGAACGGTCTTCGACAAGCTCGAAGCCATGTTTCGCAGCCACATCGACTACATGTGCCGCAACCAGGCGAAAACCACGGTTTACCTTCATGAGCTGAAGGCGCTCGACCCGAAGCGCCGGGAGTCGCTGTTCCGCGGGCACGAGTTCCGCGATCAGTTCCTCGCGCTGATCAAGAAGGGGCAGGCGGAGGGCCTGATCCTCGACAGCCTCGATCCGAAGCTGACCGCCCAGACCATGATGGGTTGGACGAATTCGCTCTACCAATGGTATCGGCCCCAGCCGCGCAAGCCAATGGATCAGATCGCCAACCATTTCGTCACGATCATGTTGAGAGGGATCGCCACGGCGAAAGGCCTCGAATTGCTGCGGGCGGATCGCTAGCGCCGGACCAGCGTCACCCGTCCCTTCACGGCGGGCCCCGCGTCGGCGACGTTCAGCCAGACATCGCAGGTGATGCGGTCGCCTTCATGTGCGGTGATCATGCCGCCGGCCTCGACCGTGTCGCCGTCCCTGACGTTGGCAAGGAAGCGGCTTTCCATTTGCTCCAGCCGATGGTCCGGAAACGCCGTCGCGAGCATGTTCATGACATAGGCGAGATTGGCCGGCCCCTGGTTGATCACCCGGTCGCCGAGCCCTGCCGCCTTCACGGCCGCCGGATCGAGGTGAATCGGGTTCGGGTCTCGCAGGATGTCGGCGATCGGCATCATCGCGGCGGCGCGGACCGTGTGCGTCAGCGTGGGGAGGGGGGTGTCCGGCTCTGTCATGCGTCTGCCTGCCTGCGCGGGAGGATCCATTCGTTCACGCATTCGAGGACGGGTGCGCCGTCGCCCGGCGTCATCCGCAGGCGGAAGCGCAGCGTGTCGGCGAAGCCGAAGGTACGGCTGGGCTTGCGGGTTAGCGACACGATCTCGCCGTCGATCCGGTAGTCCGTCTCGATCAGGAGATCGCCGGCGAAGCTGGCGCTGCTGCCCGTCATCATCGGCCCGTCGTTCACGTCGAAGTCGCAGAGGTCCAGAAGGTCCGCGACCGTCATCCCCATGCCGACCTGCGTCGCGATGTAGTAGAAGATCGGGTGCGCCCGCCCGTCCGGGTCGGGCGCGGCGCCGACAGCCTCGCAAAGTGCCGCGTTTTCCTGCCGCGTGATGCGGTAGGTGCCGCCCGGGAAGGCGCGGCCTTCCACGGTCATCAGAACGACCTCGGCAGGCCGAGTTGCTCCGCGATCGAGTTGCGCGCCATTTCGTTGGTGATCGGGCCGATCCGCCACAGCCGCGAATCGCGCCAGTACCGCTGCATGTCGGTTTCGGCCGAATAGCCCATGCCGCCGAGGATCTGGATGCCCGCGTCCGCCGCCCTGTTGGCGATGTCCGAGGCCGCGACCTTCAGCATGGTCGTCTCAATGACGGCCGGCTGCCCGGTCGTCATTTTGGTGGCGCAGTCCATCAGCATGGTCTCGACCTGGTACTGCCCGATCCTGATGTCGGCGATCATGTGCTGGATAGCCTGCATCTGGCCGATCGGCTTGCCGAACGCCTTGCGTTCCTTCGCGTAATCGAGGGCGTCTTCCAGAACGCCGTCGAGAATGCCGAGGCAGAAGGCACTGACCATCAGGCGCTCGTTGTTCAGCGTAGGGAGCAGCGTATACCATGCCTTGTGCGGCTCGCCGAGCACAAGGTCGTCGGGGACGAACACGTCGTCGAGGTGGACGCTGCACGAGCCCATGGAACGCATACCGAGCTTCGCGAGCGGCGTGATGGTGAGGCCGTCGCTCTTCGTCGGGATCCAGAAGAGGGTGAGACCCTGCTGCGGGCGGGCGGCGTTCTTGTCGCTGCGGGCGAGGAGCAGCAGATAGTCCGCGACGTGCGCGGATGAGCTCCAGATCTTTTCGCCGCTGATCCGCCAGCCGCCGTCCACCTTGGTCGCGGTGGTCCGCAGGCCGCCGAGAAGGTCGGTGCCGCCGCTCGGTTCCGTGAAGGCGATCGCAGCCCGGAGCCGGCCTGCGGCGATCTCGGGCAGGAAGCGGTCCTTCTGCTCCTCGGTGCCGTAGAGGCCGATGGATTTCACGCCTGCGAAGGAGGTGATGCCCCAGATCCAGGAGAGGCCGCCGAGCGTGCGCGCAAGCTCGCGGGCCAGCAGCATCTGCATCAGGATGTCGCCGCCCTGTCCGCCGTATTTCTCGTCGATGCCGAGGCCGTGGAAGCCCGCTTGGGTGAACTTGTCCCAAAGTGTGAAGGGGTAGTTGTGCTCATCCTTTTCGAGCGCGCGCGCCCAGTCCTTGGGCATCTCGGCTTCAACGAAGCGGCGTGCCATGTCCCTGAAGGCGAGGTGCTCTTCGGAAAGGATGCTCATAACGGTAATCTCCCGGCGATCGGCTTTTTATCTACCATACGTTTGATAAAATTATTGGCCGTTGCCAAGAGGAAAAATGAACCGCGGGAGGCATCATTCATCTTGAAATCCATCAAACGGATGGTAGATAAACGGGCAAAGGGAGAACGTGAGCGTGACGCAGACCGCATATATCTACGACCATGCCCGCACGCCACGGGGGCGCGGGCGGCCCGACGGCGCCCTGCACGAGATCACGGCGGTGGAGCTGGCAGCGACCCCGCTGCGCGCGCTCGCCGCGCGCCATGCGCTTGATACGGCGCTGATCGACGACGTGATCATGGGCTGCGCCCAGCCGGTGGGCGAGCAGGGCGGAAATATCGCAAGGGCAGCCGTCCTCGCCGCGGACTACGCGGAAAACGTGGCCGGGCAGCAGGTGCATCGCTTCTGCGCCTCGGCGCTGGAGGCGGTCAACAACGCGGCGGCGCAGGTGATGGTCGGTGCGGCCGGCGCCGCGATCGGAGGCGGCGTCGAGTGCCTGTCGCGCACCTACATCGGGGCGGATACCGGGGCATGGTCGGCGGACCCGTGGCGCAGCTACCACAGCTATTTCGCGCCGCAGGGCATCGGCGCCGACCTCATCGCCACGATGGACGGCTTTTCGCGCGCGGATGTCGATGCCTATGCGCTGGAGAGCCAGCGCCGTGCTGCCGCCAGCCAGGCGGCCGGGCACTTCGACCGGGCGGTGGTGCCGGTGGTGGACGTGATCGGCCAGACCGTCCTCGACCGCGACGAGTATCTGCGCCCGGACACGACGATGGAGGGCCTCGCCGCGCTGAAGCCCGCGTTCGTCGGCCTCGGCGCTGCGGGTTATGATGCGATCGCGCTTCAGCGCTATCCGGGCGTGGAGGCCGTCAGGCACGTCCATACCGGCGGAAACTCGAGCGGCATTGTGGACGGCGCCTCGGCGGTTCTGGTCGGCAGTGCGGCATTCGGAGAGGCTGCCGGACTGAAGCCGCGGGCGCGGATCGTCGGTTTCGCCAATATCGGCTCGGAGCCGACGATCATGCTGACGGCGCCTGCCGCCGTTTCCGAAAAGCTGCTCCGGCAGGTCGGCATGACGAAGGCGGACATCGACCTTTTCGAGATCAACGAGGCGTTCGCCAGCGTGGTGCTGCGGTTCATGCGGAAGCTCGATCTGGACCCCGCAAAGGTCAACGTCGCGGGCGGTGCGATCGCGCTCGGCCATCCGCTCGGCGCGACCGGCGCGATGATCCTGGGCACGGCTCTCGACGAGCTGGAACGACGCGGGCTGTCGACGGCGCTGGTGACTCTGTGCGCGGGCAACGGCCTTGGAACGGCAACGATCATTGAGCGAGTCTGACATGTCCAAATATTTCCGCTTCGACGTTGCAGACGGTATCGCGACGCTCACGCTGGACGAGGCCGATGCGCCGGTGAACACGGTGTCGCCGGGCTGGATCGACGAAATTGTCGAAGTTATCGGCCGGGTGAAGAATGACGAGGCCGTCAGGGGGCTGGTGATAACTTCGGCGAAGCCCAGCTTCATGGCGGGCGCCGACCTCAAGTATATCCTTGAACACGCCGCCGGCCTGTCGCGTGCGGAGGCGTTCGCGTTCAGCCAGCGCGCGACGCGGATGCACCGGCTGCTCGAGACGTGCGGCAAGCCCGTCGTCGCGGCGCTGAACGGCTATGCGCTCGGCGGCGGATACGAGCTCGCGCTGGCGTGCACGCACCGTATCCTCGCCGATGCGCCGGGCGCCGTCGTCGGCCTTCCCGAGGTGAGCGTCGGTCTGCTCCCCGGGTCGGGCGGCACGCAGCGGCTTCCGCGCATGATCGGCGCCGAGCGCGCGATGGAGGTGCTGCTCGAAGGCCGCAGCTACAAGCCGAAGGCGGCGCTCGACATGGGCCTCGTCGATGCCGTCGTGCCGCCGGGCGAACTGCTCGATGCCGCGCGCGCATGGCTCAAGACCGGACCCGACCCGGTGCGTCCGTGGGACGTGAAGGGCTTCAGGACCAAGGAATCGGACGGGCTCCTCAAGCAGAGCACGGCCGGGCTCTTCACGCTCGCCACCGGCAAGCTGCTGGCGCGCTACGGGCGCAACTATCCGGCCCCGATCTCGATCCTCACCTGCATCTTCGAAGGCGTGCAGGTACCGTTCGACAAGGGCCTCGCGGTGGAAAGCCGGCATTTCGCGCGTCTTCTGACCGATCCGGTCAGCCGCAACATCATCCGCACCACCTTCGTAAACAAGGGCCTCGCCGAAAAGGGCGCCCGCCGCCCGCAGGGCGTGCCGCGCCGCAAGGTCGGCAAGATCGGGGTGCTCGGCGCGGGCATGATGGGCGCGGGGATCGCCCATGTCGCCGCGAAGGCGGGAATCGAGGTCGTCCTGCTCGACATGAGCCTCGACGCGGCGGACAAGGGCAAGGCCTATTCCGCGAAGATCGTCGGCAAGGCGGTCGAGAAGGGCGCGATGGCGCAGGCCGCCGCCGATGCGCTGCTCGCGCGGATTCACCCGACCGTCGACTATGCCGATCTGGCGGGCGCCGAACTCGTCGTCGAAGCCGTCTTCGAGGACACGGCGATCAAGGCGGACGTGACGGCGAAGGCGGCGGCGGCGGTGCTGGGCGAGGGCGTGCTGTTCGCCTCCAACACGTCGACCTTGCCGATCACCCGGCTCGCCGAGGCGTTCCCGCGGCCGGAGCGGTTCATCGGCCTGCACTTCTTCTCGCCGGTCGACAGGATGGCGCTCGTTGAGGTGATCATGGGCCGCAAGACAAACGACGAGACGCTGGCGCACGCGCTCGATTTCGTCGCCCAGATCAGGAAGACGCCGATCGTCGTCAACGACAGCCGGGGCTTCTACACCAGCCGCGTGTTCCAGACCTTCATCCACGAAGGCATGGAGCTGCTTCGCGAAGGCGTCGCGCCCGCGCTCATCGAGAACGGCGCGCGGCAGGCCGGTATGCCGGTCGGCCCGCTCGCCGTGCTCGACGAGGTGACGCTCGACCTGCCGATGAAGATCGTGCGGCAGAGCGAGGCGGAGGACCCGGACTATCGCCGCCCCGGCTCGATGGCGGTGATGGAAAAGATGGCCGAGCAGCTCGGGCGTTCCAGCCGGAAAGCCGGTGGGGGATTCTACGTCTATCCGGAACAGGGTGCGAAACACCTTTGGCCGGGCCTTGCCGAGCATTTCCCGCCCGCCGCCGAGCAGCCGGACGTCGAGGAGGTCAAGAAGCGCATTCTCTACATTCAGGCGCTGGAAACCGTCCGCTGCCTCGAGGAAAATGTCCTGACGCATCCGGCGGACGGCGACCTCGGCGCGGTTCTCGGCTGGGGTTTCCCGACGTGGACGGGCGGCACGCTCTCGCTCATCGAGACCGTCGGCGTCGCCGATTTCGTTGCCGATTGCGACAGGCTGGCGCAGCGTTACGGCGCGCGCTTCGCACCGACGGACGGGCTTCGCGCGATGGCCGCCGCCGGGCGAGGATTCGATTACTGATGCGCCGGCTGATCTTCGAGGCCGAGCACGAGGCGTTCCGCGACAGCGTGATCCGCTTCTACAAGGCGGAAGTCGCGCCCCACGCCGGGCGCTGGCGCGCGCAGGGCTTCGTCGACCGCGAGATCTTCCGCAAGGCGGGCGCGCAGGGCTATCTGCTGCCGTGGGCCGACGAAGCCTACGGCGGCCTCGGCATCGCGGATTTCCGCTACGAGCAGATCATCTTCGAAGAAAACGTCCGCTACGGCGAGCCGGGGTTCTACATCAACCTGCATTCCGGCCTCGTCGCGCCCTATCTCGCCAAGCTCGGGAACGACGAACAGAAGACGCGCTGGCTGCCGGGCTGCATTTCCGGGGATTCGATTCTCGCCGTCGCGATGACGGAGCCCGCCGCGGGCAGCGACCTCGCCGGGATGCGGAGCCGCGCGGAGGACCTCGGCGACCATTGGCTGCTCAACGGTTCCAAGACCTACATCTCGAACGGCCAGCTTGCCGATCTCATCATCGTCGCGGCGCGGACGGGCGCGGGGAGCCACGAACTCGGCCTGTTCGTCGTCGAGGCGGGCATGGCGGGTTTCGAGCGCGGCCAGCGCCTGCACAAGATGGGCCTTGCCGCGCAGGACACGTCGGAACTGTTCTTCAACGACGTGCGCGTGCCCAAGGCGAACATCCTCGGCAATCCCGGCGAGGGGTTCCGCTACCTGACGCGGTTCCTCGCGGGCGAACGGCTGATCGCCGCGGTCGGTTCGATCGCCGCCGCGCAGGTGGCGTTCGAGACGACGCTGGAGTTCGTCAAGGAGCGCAAGGCGTTCGGGCGCCCGATCGGCACCTTCCAGAACGCGCGCTTCACGCTGGCCGGGCTGCGCGCCGAGATCGACGCCATCCAGACCTTCGTCGACCAGTGCGTGCTGCTCTACAACGCGGGCGAACTCACCGCCGAGCTCGCGGCCGAGGCCAAGCTGCTCGCCTCCGAAACCGAGGGGCGGATGACGGATGCCGGCGTGTAGCTTCACGGCGGCGCCGGCTACATGGACGAATACCGCATCTCGCGCCTTTACACGGACGCACGCATTTCGCGGATCTTCGCAGGCTCCAGCGAGATCATGAAAGAGATCATCGGCCGCGGTCTCGGCCTCGACGAACGCAAGCTGGGGAAAAGCGGATGAAGCTGCCGCACGCCATCGAGGACGTCACCGCCGCGTGGGTTTCGGAAGCGCTTTCCGTGCGCTATCCCGGCACGGAGGTGACGCGCCTGACGTTCGGGAGCGCCGTCCGCGCGACGGGCACCAAGCAGCGGCTTCTGCTGGAATACAACGACGCGGGCCATGCCCACCGGCTTCCGGCGACGATGTGGTACAAGGGCGGTCTCGAACCGCATTCCGACCACGTGCGGACGAGCCATGTCCGCGAGTCGCTTTTCTACGACCGGATCGCGCCGCTCAATCTCGTCAACGCGCCCGCGGGCTATTTCGCCGCGACCGACGAAACCGGCCATTCCGCCCAATTGATCGAGGACCTGTTGCAGCGCAACGCGCGCTTCGGCACCGCGTTGCGGCCGCTGTCTCCCGAGGCCGCGGCGCAGGCGCTGGAAATGCTGGCGCGGCTCCATGCCCATTGGTGGCGGGCGCCCGAACTCGACATGCTGGGCGCGCCGGGCGGCACGCTGGCGACGGACGGAATCATCCTGCGCCTGCTCACCCCCGAAGCGTGGGAGGCCGCGATGCGCCGCCCCGCCGCCGACGCGCTGGAGAAGCGCCTGCGCGATGTCGGCAACGTGCGCCGCGGCATGGAAGCGCTCTGGGCGTTCGATCGGACGTCGGCAGGGCTGTGCATGGTTCACGGCGACGCGCATCCCGGCAACCTGTTCTTCGAACAGGACGGGCGCCCCGGCTTTCTCGACTGGCAGCGCCTGATGCAATGCGACTGGGCGCACGACATCAATTACCTGCTCGTTTCGTCGATGAGCATCGAGGACTGCGCGGCGCACGAGCAGGATCTCCTGCGTCACTATCTCGCCTGCCGTGCCGCGCTCGGCGTGCCGCCGATGGACCGGGACGATGCGTGGCTCAGCTATCGCAGGCACACCATGTACGGGCTCATCTGGAATGTCGTACCGCCGGCGATGCAGACCGCCGAGGTCTGCGACGCCGTCGCATCGAGATTCAATGCCGCATCGGAGCGCCATCAGGTGCTCGGTGCGCTGGAGTTGTCGCATATCGGCAACGGGTGACGCACTTTCGCGCGCAAGCGCGAACCCCCCGGATGATCGCACGGTCAAAAACAGTTGCAGAGTTCGTCGCCGGCCGTTTAATCTACCAAACAGAAGGTCGAATATAACATGTTATACAATTGGGGTCCTGGAGGGAGGAAGAGCATGAACAGCAAATCCGTATTGTCCGTCGGTGTTGCCGTTGCCGCGATCGCGTGGGCGAGCAGCAGCGCGGCGCAGGAGGCCGCGACGCAGAGCGCCGGGTCTTCGGACACCGGTGTCCAGCTTGAAGAAATCGTCGTGACCGGCCGCAAGCGTGCGCGCGCCGAAGACGTGCAGGAAACACCGCTTTCGATCACGGCGTTCAGCGCGGGCCAGCTCGATCGCGCCGTCGTGAAGGACCTCGTCGATGTCGGCCGCATGACGCCGAACGCATCCCTGCAACCCTCGTCGCAGCGCGGCATCCAGAACTTCTCGATCTGCGGCATGGGCATTTCGGGCTCGACGCCGTCCGACGAACCGGCCGTCGGCATCTTTCAGGACGGCGTCTATTGGGGATCGAATTACGGCGCCGTCGGCGATCTCTTCGACATGGAAGGGGTCGAGGTGCTGCGCGGGCCCCAGGGGACGCTGTTCGGACGCAACGTCACCGGCGGCGCGCTCGCGGTGAGGTCCGCGCGGCCCCGCAACGAATTCGAAGGGAGCCTCGGCGCGGGAATCGGAAACTACGGCCTGTTCGAAGGCTCGGCGGTCCTGAATGCGCCGATCGCGCCCGACGTGCTCGCCGCGCGGCTTGCCGTTCAGGCGCGGACGTTCGACGGATATTTCACGGATACGAACACGAACACGGATTACGGCAAGAGCACCACCTATCTCGTGCGGCCGAGCATCCGCCTGACGCCGAGTCCCGATCTCGACATCACCGTGCTCGCCGAGTGGTATTCCGAAGAGGGCGACCCCACCGCCGCGCGGGGCATCGCGCCCAACACGATTCCCGGCGGACCGGTCACGCTGCCGGAAGTGGAAGGCTACGTCACGCCGAAGGATTACTGGAGCGTTTCCCCGAACGCGCGCGGCTACAACGACATCGACGTGAAATTCGCGATGCTGGAACTCAATTGGCAGCTCGGCGGCGGCGTGCTGACATCCATATCGGGATACCGCGATGTCCGCACGCGGGTGGAGACGGATTACGACGGCACGCCGAGCCGCGGTTTCCTTCAGCAGATCCGGTACGATCAGGACCAGTTCAGCACCGAGCTTCGCTACGCGCGCGAGGTCGGCGACTGGCTCAGCTTCACGATCGGCGGATATTATTTCGAGCAGGACATTCATTTCGGCGAAGCGCGGGACCTGAACAACGGCCTGCAACGGCTCGGCACGCGGTCGGTCCTCGAGAACAGCAGCTACGCGTTCTTCGCCGAGGCCGACATCACGCCGCTGGAAAACCTCACCGTGACGGTCGGCGCGCGCTACACGGACGAAACCAAGACGGCGTCGGCGGCGCCGTTCGGAAGCTGCTCGTTCGATCTCCTGACCTGCACGTTCACCGGGCCGCGCAAGTACAGCGACGGGAATTTCTCGCCCAAGCTCGGCGTGTCGTACACGCTGGACAACATGCTGCTGTTCGCGTCGGTCACGCGCGGCTATCGAAGCGGCGGCTTCTCGCTTCGCGGCACCCCGCTGATCGAGCCCTATCAGTCCGAAACCGTCACGGCCTATGAAGGGGGCTTCAAGAGCGATCTTCTGGACCGGCGGCTGCGCTTCAACGCCGCGCTGTTCTACAACGAGTACAGCAACCTGCAGCGCACGGTGCTGGGCGTCAGCCCCGAGGCGGGCGTGATCCAGTCCGTGTTCAACGCGGCCGACGCGACCGTTCAGGGCCTCGAGCTCGAGCTGACCGCGATCCTGACGGACGAACTGTCGCTGGACGCGAACTACGGTTACACCGATGCCGACTACAAGACGTTCATCGGCGTCCCCAATCCCGAGGACAGGCGGTTCGTCCGCGTGCCCCGGCACACGGGTAGCATCGGGCTCAACTACGAGCGCGAGCTCGAGAACGGCGGCAGCCTCTCCGCCCGCGTTTCGGCAAGCTACACGGGTTCGTATTTCTACGACGACCCGAACCTGCTGAAGCAGGACGCGTACACGCTGATCGACGCGAGCCTGTCCTACAGGCTGCCCTCCGACATCACGTTCACGATCTACGGGAAGAACCTCTCCGAGGAAGAATATTCGCCGTGGGGGTCCACGCTCGGCGCGCTCGGGCAGAACCTGTTCCCCGGAGCGCCCCGGACCTTCGGCGTTCGCGTCTCGGCGCAGTTCTGATCGGCGGGCAGGGGGCCGGATGCCGGTCCCCTGCTGCGACACCGTGGATTTTGACATCGGTTCGGTTCGGGTGAAAGAATAGAGACCGCGGATCCTGAAACTTCGCGTGCAGCCGCACGCCGGGAGGACAGTGATGACGGAAAGCGGTACGTTCGCGACCCGGGGCGCGCAGATGCTGGCGCTGCGCAAGGCGCGCATGGCGGCTGCGCCCCCGTTCTTCAGGGGCGGCTTCCGGCCGTTCTTCTTCGGCGGGCCGCTGTGGGCCGTGATCGCCCTTGCCGTGTGGCTGTTCGCGTTCCTCGGCGGGGGCGCGCTGCCGTCCGCGTTCGACGCGCTTGCATGGCACCGGCACGAGATGCTGTTCGGCTTCGTCGGCGCGGTGATCGCCGGATTCCTGCTCACCGCCATTCCGAACTGGACCGGGCGGCTGCCGATCGCCGGGCCGCCGCTCGCCGCGCTGTTCGCACTGTGGCTGGCGGGGCGGCTCGCGCTGTTCTGGTCGGGCGAGACCGGCCTCGGCCTCGCGGCCGTGCTCGATGTCGGGTTCTACGCGGCGTTCGCGCTGCTGGCCGGGTGCGAGGTCGTCGCCGCGAAGAACCGCAACCTGCCGGTGGTCGGCATGGTGCTGCTGCTGGGCGCCGCCAACGCGGTGGACTACGCCGCCGCCGCCGGGCTGATCGCCGACGGCGAGGCGGGCTTCCGCGCCGGCATCGCGCTGGTGGTGATGATCATCTCGCTGATCGGCGGGCGCATCGTGCCCTCGTTCACGCGCAACTGGATGGCGAAGCAGGGCTGGACCGCGGGCCTGCCGACGCAGCCCGGCCGGTTCGACCAGATCGTACTGGCGCTGACGGGGCTGGCGCTGCTCGCGTGGGTGGTCGCGCCCGGCGCGCGCGCGACGGGCGCGGTCTTGGCAGCGGCCGGGGCGCTGCAACTCGTCCGCCTCGCGCGCTGGCGCGGCTGGCGCACGCTTGCGGACCCGATCGTGGTGGTGCTGCACGTCGGCTACCTGTGGGTGCCGGTCGGGCTGCTGCTGCTCGGCTGGAGCGCGCTCGACGCGGCCGTCCCGCGCACCGCGGCGATCCACGCGCTGACGGCGGGGGCGATGGCCTCGATGATCCTCGCGGTGATGACGCGCGCCACGCTCGGCCACACCGGCCGCGCGCTGAAGGCGGGACCGGCGACGACGGCGGCCTATGCGTGCGTCACCCTCGGCGCGCTGCTGCGCGTCTCCGCCTCGCTCGGGCTCGTCGATCACCGCGTCGGGATCGAGGCCGCCGGCACGCTCTGGGCGGGCGCGTTCATCCTGTTCCTGCTCGCCTACGGGCCGATGCTGTTCCGGCCGAGGCTCGACGAGGCGTCCTAGAACAGCGGCAGGGGCGCGGCGTCCGCTTCGGCAGGCGCGAAGTTCGAGACGGTGACGCCGACGAGCCGTATGCCCTTGCGCGTGGGCAGCACGCTGCGGATCAGGGCGAGGCTGAGCTGGTGCAGGCGCTCCCGGCTGGTGACGGGCGCGGAGTCGCTGCGGCTGCGCGTGATCTGCGTGAAATCCTGATACTTCACCTTGACCGTGACCGTGCGGCCGAACGCCTGCGCCTTCTCGCACCATGCCCAGACCTCGTCGGCCTGTCCGAGCACGCCGGTCTCGATCTCCGCGTCGTCGGTGAGATCGCGGTCGAACGTCGTCTCGCTGCCCGAGGACTTGCGGACCCGGTCGGGATCGACGGGGCGGTTGTCCTCACCGCGCGCGATCGCGTGATACCATTCCGCCGCGCTTCCGAAATGCTGCCTGAGGAAGGCGAGGGGCTTTTCACGGAGGTCGAGTCCGGTCTCGATGCCGAGCCGCTTCATCTTCGCCGCCGTGGCCGGCCCGATGCCGTGGAAGCGCGCGACGGGAAGCGTTTCGACCCACGCCGCGCCCATCTCGGGCGTGACCGCGAACTGGCCGTTCGGCTTGCGCTGGTCCGACGCGAGCTTGGCGAGAAACTTGTTGTAGGAGACGCCCGCCGATGCGGTGAGGCCGGTTTCGGCAAGGATGCGCGCCCGAATCTCCTTCGCGGTCTCCCACGCGGTCGCGATGCCGCGGCGGTTCGCGGTCACGTCGAGATAGGCCTCGTCGAGCGAGAGCGGCTGGATGAGATCGGTGTAGTCGGCGAAGATCGCGTGGATCTGCTTCGAGACGGCGCGGTACACGTCGAAGCGCGGCCGCACGAAGATGAGGTGCGGGCAGCGCCGAAGCGCGGAGACGGACGGCATGGCCGAGCGGACACCGAATGCGCGCGCCTCGTAACTCGCCGCCGCGACGACGCCCCGCGCGGCGCCGTGGCCGACGGCGACGGGCTTGCCCCGGAGCGCCGGATCGTCGCGCTGCTCCACCGACGCATAGAAGGCGTCCATGTCGATATGGATGATCTTGCGCACGGCGGACACGCCGGCAGTCTAGCAACCCCGGAACGGATTCTGAACAGGCCGGGCGCGGAAGGCAGCCTCTAGGCGCAATCGGCGAGCACCGGTTCCCGCTGCGGCCTATGCAGCGCCGGAACCGATACGTTCGCGCGCATCACCTCGATTTGCAGCCGCGCGGCGAGGGCCAGCACGTCGCGCGTGCCGGCCACGTTGCCCCGGTGATCGAGAATATCGCACCACGCCGCGACCAGCCCGCCGGATGCGGCGACGATGGCCTGACCGAAATCCGGGAGCACGCTCCGGTTCTCCATCACGACCGCGGGCATGATGTGCCCCGGCGACTTGAGGTCGCCGGGCGCCGTGTCCGCCCGGCCGAGCGTGCGCAGCGTCAGCGCGCGCTCTTCCGCGGAAATGCCCGTCTCGCAGCACGCCGAGGCTTCGACGCTGGCGAGGAAGACCGGGCAATCCGGCCGCACGCGCGCCCGCTCCATGCGGCCGATCCCGAGCGCGAACGCCCGCGAAAGCGACATGGACGCGCTGATCACGCCGCGCCCGTGCGTCGCCATGCGGTTCACGTCGGCCGCCGTGATGCCGGCGGCGTCCACGAAGAAGATGCCGCGGCCCGCCCCGGCAAGAGCGGCATCGTCGAGCAGGATCGCGAGTTCGCGGGTCATCGGCGTGCGGGTCCCGGGTCGGCTCAGCCGTTGCTGTTCGTCCAGGAGTGCAGCTCCGGAAGCACCTTTTCGGCGAAGAGCTTCATGCTCTTCTGCGCGTTCTCGCCGGACATGCCGCCGTAGGTGATCTGGACGGTCAGGTCGAACTCGCCGAGCGCCTGGCGGCGCCTTTCGAGCTTTTCGAGGATCTGCTGCGGCGTGCCCCACGTGTTGACGTCGACGAAGGCGTTGCCCGCGGCTTCCTGGCCCATGTCCTTCAGGATCTGGGCGTTCTGGGCATAGTCGCCGTAGCCCTTCAGGTTCTTGAACTGGTCGCCCGCCATTTCATAATGGTGCATGACAGTGAGATAGTAGTTCGACATGTGCTCGCGGGCGAGCGCCTCGGCGCGGTCCGCGCTTTCGTCGCAGGCGAGGAAGTCGACGCAGACCGGGGCGGGGGCCGGGCGGCCGTGATGCTCCCGATACAGCGTGCGGTAGCTGTCGAAATGCGGCGCCATCTGTTCCCACGGCTTCTGCGCGAAGCTCATCATCTTGGCGCCGAGGCGCGCGCAGACCGGCACGGAATCCGACGACATGGCGACGCTGTAGAAGCGGTCCTTGAAGCTGGCGTAGGGCGCGGGACGAAGCGGCGTCTTCGCCTGCTTGTAATAGCGGCCGGTGCCTTCGATGACGCCGGTTTCGAGCGCGGAGATGATCATCTCCGCGGATTCGTCGAAGCGGTCGCGGGCCTCGTTCATGTCGATGCCGAACGTATCGTATTCGCGGCGCGCGAGGCCGCGGCCGATGCCGAACAGCGCGCGGCCCTTGCTGAGGTAATCGAGCAGGATCATCTTCTCCGCGACGCGCAGCGGATCGTTCCACGGCAGGATCACGGCGCCCGTCAGCAGGCCGATCGTCTTCGTGCGCCCGGCCATGTAGGCGAGGAACTCGACGTTGTCGGCCATCATCGCATAGTTGGAAAAGTGGTGCTCGACGCCGCCGAGCGTATCGAAGCCGAGGGGTTCGGCGAGATCGGCGAGGGCAAGGTCGCGTTCGTAGGCTTCACGATCAGAGGTCTGATCCATGAAGTTCTGGAACACCATCAACAATCCGACTTTCATTTGAAACCTCCCCAGCGTGATGCCTCGCGGCCCGCGCCTGTTCCGGCTGCGGGCGACTCCTGTGATGTTCAGGATGGCATCATGCTAACCCAGAAGGAGAGGGTCGGCAACATTTACTTGTTTAAAGCTAGCAAGTTTTGGAAGGCGCCGTCCGGTTAGGGGCGGGGCGCGCGGCGCCGCTCGGTGATCGCGTCGAGCGTGATCTGCCGATAGTCCGCGAAAGCCTGTTTCACATCAATGGCTTCGGGGTCGACGAGCCACTGGTAGATCGTGCCCGAAATGAACGAGAGGAACTGCACGGAGATGTGCGACGGGTTGATGTAGGGCCGCACGAATCCCTGCTCGATGCCTTCGCGCAGCCATTGCTCGACGTCGTGCTTGTAGGCCCGGTGGTTCGCGGCGAGCCGTTCGCGCACCTCGTTGTGGCTGCCGATCGATTCGTACCACAGCGTGTACATGGCCTTCATGTTCACCGGCTCGGTCTCGAGATAGTGCTCGACCGCGTCGAGCGCGGCGCAGAAGGCGGCAAGCCCGGTGCGTCCGCCGACGAACTTCCAGAGTTCGGCCGCCCATTTCTTGTTGAAATACACCACGAGCGCGCTGAACAGCGCTTCCTTGGAGCCGAAGCGGTTTCCGGCGAGGCCGCGGCTGTAGCCGGCAAGCTCGCCGACCTCCTTCAGCGTCGTGTTGTGCGTGCCGCGCTCGACGATGAGCTGCATCGCCGCCTCGTACATCCGGTTCGCGGAGCGGGCGTTGCGTTCCGCCTGCGTCATGCGGGTGCGTTTCGGCTCGGCTTCGGCGGGCGCCTTTTCCGGGGTTTTCCGTGCGGCCGCCTTCCCTGCCGTTGTCTTCCTCGGTGTTTTCCTTGCCGCGGCGGCGCTGTCGGCCATCGTCACTGCCCCATCCGTTGTCATCGCCCTGCGCGACTAACGATCCTGATAGCGGCTGTAGACGATTTCTCCGAGTGCCGCTTGCTTGCGAAGCGCAAGCTTGTCAACCTTGCCGACGCTGGTCTTGGGCAGCGCCTCGACGAACACCCAGTATTCGGGCACCCAGAAGCGCGCGACGCGCTCGGCGAGATAGGCGCGAAGCGCGCCGATTTCGGGGGCGTCGTCGGCGACGAGGACGGCGAGCGGCCGCTCCTCCCAGCGCGGATCGGGAACGGCGACGATCGCCGCCTCGATGACGGCGGGATGCGCGGCGAGATGCGCCTCCAGCTCCACCGACGAGATCCATTCGCCGCCGGACTTGATGACGTCCTTGGCGCGGTCGGTGATCTGCACGTAGCCCCGGGCGTCGATGGTGCCGACATCGCCGGTCCTGAGCCAGCCGTCGGGGGTGACGGCGTCGGCGGCGTCCTGCTTGTGGTAGGCGCCGGTGATCCACGGGCCGCGAAGCTGGAGCTCGCCGACGCTCTCGCCGTCGTTCGGAACCGGCGCGCCCGCGGCATCGACGATGCGCACCTCGACGCCGGGCACCGGACGGCCGCTTTTCGCGCGCCACACCGCCTGCTCTTCCGGCGGCGTGCCCACCGGCGGGACGGAAAGCGCGCAGAGCGGGCTGGTCTCGGTCATGCCCCAGCCTTGCAGCACGGGCAGGCCCCACGTCTCCCGCACCCTGTCGATGAGCGCGGGCGAGACCGCCGAGCCGCCCGACACGATGACGCGGAACGACGACATGTCGAGCGGCTGGCGCCGGTGCGCCAGGAGCAGGTCGTTGACGAGCGTCGGCACCATCGCGGTGAAGGTCGGCCGGGTTTCCTCGATCAGCCGCCGGATGTGATCGGGCTGGAGGTGCGCGCCGGGCATCACGAAGCGCGCGCCGGCGAACCAGCCCGTGTAGGGCAGGCCCCATGCGTTGGCGTGGAACATCGGCGGCAGCAGCAGGATGCGGTCGGCCTGCGCGACGGCGAACGTGTCGGCGCCCATCGAGGCGAGGCTGTGCACGAAGATCGACTTGTGGCTGTAGACGACGCCCTTCGGGTTGCCGGTCGTGCCGGTGGTGTAGCAGATGACCGCTGCGCGCTCGTCGTCGCTGATGTCCGGCCAGACATCGAGGGGATCGTGGGCGGCGAGGAGGTCTTCGTAGCGGTGTACGGCGCCCGGGAACGCGATCTCGTCAGGCATGTCGCCGACGACGATCAGGTGGCGGATCGGCGTCGGGGCCGCCAGCACCTCGCGAAGCTGTTCGAGGAGCGAGGCGTCGGCGATCAGCACCGTGTCTTCGGCATGTTCGACGATGTAGCGGACCTGCGCGGCGAACAGGCGGATGTTGAGCGTGTGCAGCACCGCGCCGAGCGAGGGCACGGCGAGATAGGCCTCCATGTGCGCCTGATGGTTCCAGCAGAAGGTCGCGACCCTGTCCCCGTCTTTCACGCCGAGTGCGAGGAGGGCGCGCGCCAGCCGCGCCGCGCGCTCGGCGACCTCGGCGTAGCTTGCCGCGTGCAGGCGCGCGCCGTCGTAGGAGGCGATCTCGCTTGCCGCGTGGATACGCGCGCCGTGCCGCATGATCATCTGCACGGTCATCGGCAGGTGCATCATGGTCGCTTTCATCGGTCTTCCCTTGTCGATCCGTCGATCAGCGCCGCCGCCTCGCGGAGCAAAGCGGGGACATCGGCTTCGAGCCTGCGCGCGTAGGGCGTGTCCACCTGCCCGCGCCGGTAGAGGCCGTAGGCGCCCTCCACCATCGCGGCGAGACGCCAGAAGGCGAGGCAGCGGAAATAGTCGAGCGCGCCGCTGTCGAAGCCGGTGCGCGCGCTCCAGCGTTCGGCGAGTGCCCGCGCGGACACGACGCCCGGCCGGTTCGAGACCTTCTGCACGAAGCCGAAGCCGAGGTCGGCGCGGTCGGGGCGGCCCCAGAACATCAGCACGAGGCCGAGGTCGATCATCGGGTGGCCGACGGCGCCCATCTCCCAGTCGATGATGGCGTTGAGGCGGGGCGCGTCCGTGTCGAACAGCGTGTTGTCGAGATGATAGTCGTTGTGGACGATCGCCGCCGGGCCTTCGGGCGGCAGGTTCTCCAGAAGCCAGCCCGCGAGGTCGCGCATCAGCGGCAGGTCGCGCACCGCGTCGGCCTCGCGGATCGCGGTCCAGCGCTCGACCTGCCTGCGGACGAAGTTCTGCGGCTTGCCGAACCCGGCGGGCAGGCGCGCCTTCCAGTCGGCGACGTGCACCTCGGCGAGCGCGTCGACGAGCTCCTCGCCGATGCGGTCGATCGTCGCCGGGTCATTCGCGTAAGGAGCGGGGAGTTCGGTGCTGATGGCGGTGCCGTCCACGAAGGCGGTGAGCGCGAACGGCGCGCCGATGATGCTTGCGTCAGAGCAGTAGCCGACGGCGCGGGGCACGCGCGCGACGCCGGTCAGCGCCTCGACGATGCGGAATTCGCGTTCGATGCCCGCCGCGGCCTTTTCGGAGACGGTTTCGGCGGGGGCGTGGCGGAGGACGAGGCGGCCCGCGTCGCTTTCGACGAGGCGCGTGACGTTGACGTTACCGCCGCTGAGGCGCGGGCCGAGCCTTGCGCCGCCGATGCCGTGCGTGTCCCGCATCCATTCCGAAAAGCGGGCGTCTGCCGTCTCTAGAGCGCACACGAGAGCCCGCCGTCGGTGGTGATGACGGAGCCGGTCATGTAGGTGGAGCCGGCGACCCACCAGACGACCTCGGCGATCTCCTCGGGGCGCCCCTCGCGCCGCATCGGGATGCGCTGGTGCAGCTTCTTGCGCGCCTTCTCGTCGATGCCCGCGGTCATTTCCGTCGAGACGAAGCCCGGCACCACGAGATTGACGCGGATCTGGCGGCGGGCGAGTTCGACCGCGAGCACCTGCGTGAGCCCGGCGAGGCCCGCCTTCGAGGCGCCGTAGGCGCTGTCCCCCGGAAAGCCCCGGAAGCCGACGACGGCGCCGACGTTCACGATGGAGCCGCCCGCGCCCATGTGCGGAAGCACCGCGCGGATCATGCCGAAGGGGCCGGAGAGGTTCGTCGAGAGGACCGCCTGCCAGTCCTCCTCCGCGATCTGGTCGACGAGGCCGCCGCGGTGCAGCCCGGCGTTGTTCACCAGAACGTCGATGTGCCCCCAGTCCGCCGCGAGCCGCTCGGCGGCGGCGCGAAGCTCGTCGGGGCGCGTGATGTCCGCCCTGATCCCGACGACCGTGTCGCCGATCTCGCGCGCGACGGCTTCGACATTGCCGTTTCTGGCGAGGATGGCGACACGGTCTCCCTTCGCTGCCGCGTGTTCGGCGATCGCGCGGCCGAAGCCGCGCGATCCGCCGGTGACGACCCAGGAACGCGGTTTCGGGGGGAGGGATTTGCGCACCTGTGCCGGTCTTTCTTCGTTCAGAAGCTCTGCGTCACGGAAACGCCGTAGGTCCGCGACGGACGCGCCGCACCGTAGCTCCACAGGCCCTGCGCGTCATAGCCGATCGTCCAGCCGTCCTCCTTGAAGAGGTTGCGGCCGAACACGCTGATCTGCGTCTTGTCGATACGGTAGTTGAGCGACGCGTCCATCAGGTATTGCGCCTTGTTGTGGAACGCGGGGTTGTTGAGGAAGGTGATCTCGTGCGCGCCGAGATAGTGCAGGTCCGCCTGTATCCAGCCGGTGCCGGGGCCGATCTCCGCCTCGTAGTTCGCCGAGACCGCCCACGTCCACTTCGGCGCGCGGCGCAGCTTGAGGGCGCTGTTGTCGTCGACGACGCCGTCATTGTTGGTGTCGGCAAGGAAGTCCTTGTACTTGGCGTCGAGGTAGCCGAGGTTCGCCGAAAGCGTGAAGTTCTCGGTGATCTGGGCCGTGAGATCGGCCTCGATGCCCTTCATCTCGGCGCTGGCGGCGTTCAGCGTGCGGTTCTCGCGGCCGGTGCCGATGCCCGGCGTCGGCACGTCGACGTCCTCCTGCTTGTCGTCGTACTTCATCAGGAACGCCGAGACGTTGAGGCGCAGCCTGCGGTCCAGCATCTCGCTCTTGAAGCCGAGTTTGAAGTTGTCGACGGTCTCCGGGTCGTAGGGAACGGTCGCCGCCGACAGCGTCGAGGGACGGCCGTTGAAGCCGCCGCCGCGATAGCCGCGCGAGAACAGGCCATAGACCATGAGGTCGTCGTTCACGTCGTAGCTGAGGCTCGCCTTGGGCGTGAACTTGGACCAGCTTTCGCGGCGCGGGTCGTCCCACGTCGAGAAGGTGCCGTCGAGGACGCCGCTCGTCTTCTTGTCCTTGGTGTAGCGCCCGCCGACGGTGAGCTTCAGCGCGTCGGTGAAGCGGTAGTCGGCCTCGAAGAAGCCCGCGTAGGACTTGGTCGTCTGGCGCACGTCCTGCGGGATGGCGAGGATCGTGTCCGGCACGGCGAAGCCGATGTAGCTGACGAGGTTGATCGTGTAGGCCGAATCCCAGAGGTAGCCGCCGACCACGAAGGTGAGCGGGCCGTTGGCCTTCGTCAGGCGCAGCTCGTGCGTGTCCTGATGGTAGCGGGCGGGCCGGTCCGTGTGGAACAGGGTGAGGGCGGTGCCGTCCCAGTCCTGATAGGCGTCCTCGTCGGTTTCGAGGCGGCCGTAGATGTATTGCAGCTCGAAATCGTCGGAAATGTCCCACTTCGCCTTGGCGATGCCGAGGTTCATGTCGAAGAAGCCGTTGCGGCCGAGGCGGCCGTTGCCGAGCGAGACGTAGCGGCTGCCCGACTGCGGCACGCCGACGCCCTGCGCGCACTGCTCGTAGACGGCGCAGAACAGGTCCGTGGACTTCGCGAGATTGAGAAGCTGGCCCGGGTCCTGCTTGGTGTTCTGGTCGTCGAAGCTGAAGCTGAACTCCAGGTTGTCCGTGGGCGTGATCAGCACCTGCACGCCGAGCGCGGTGAACTCCGACGTCTGCCCGTCCTTGCCGAACGTGGCGTTGTACATGTAGCCGTCGGACTTGCGGTGCGCGGCGGTGAACTTGACCGCGATCGCATCGCTGAGGCCGAAGCTGACGAGGCCTTCGAGATCGAGCGAATCGTGGTTGGCGTAGGTGCCGCGGACCTTGCCGGTCAGCTCCTGCGTGGGGCGCGAGCGCGCGAGGTTGATGACGCCGCCGATGGCGTTGCGGCCGAACAGCGTGCCCTGCGGACCGCGCAGCACCTCGACCCGGTCGAGGTCGATCGCCTTGATGAGGCCGCCCGTGCTGGTGCCGACGTAGATGTCGTCGATGACGACGCCGACCGCGGGGTCGACGCTCTTCTCGACGTCCGCGACGCCGATGCCGCGGATGGTGACGGCGGCGACACCGCCGGGGCCCTGCTGCGTGTCGTCGATGACGACGTTCGGCGAGCTGTTCGCGAAGTCGCGCACGTCGACGTCGAAGCGGCGCGCAAGCTCGGTCGCGGACATGGCCGAGATCGAGGAGCTGACGTCCTGAAGGTTTTCCGCGCGCTTGCGGGCGGTGACGACGATCTCGTCGAGGCCGACGCTGGTCTGCTCCTGCGCGTGGGCCGGGGTCAGTGCCGCAAAGCTGGTGGAAACCAGCAGGACCGGCAGTGCTCTTTGGATATGCTTGTTCATAACGACCTCCCCATGCGCCCCGCGTGCGGGGCATTGCTTTGCATCGTTGAACCGAGTGGCGCTTGAGGCGCTCTTCTTCGGGGATTCGAACGCGGTTGATTCGATCCCGCTTCCCGATCTCGATGCAGACACTAATATTCTTGTTATGAACAAGCAAGTGTGTTGTAATGAGTCTCGACGTTCGGAAGTCCATTCCGACGAAACACGCGAAAATCCGGGGAGATTTCGATGGCAAGACTGGCAGGCAAGATCGCGCTCATTTCCGGCGCCGCAAGCGGACTCGGGGCCGGACAGGCGCGCCTGTTCGCGCGCGAGGGCGCGGCGGTGGTCGTCGGCGATCTCCAGGAGGACCTCGGCGCGAAGGTCGTGGCCAAGATCACGGCAGCGGGCGGCAAGGCGGTGTTCCAGCGTCTCGACGTGACGAGCGAGGAGTCGTGGAAAGCCGCGGTCGCGCGGGCGGTCTCGGAATTCGGCGGGCTCACCACGCTCGTCAACAACGCGGGTATCTTCCATCCGGGCGGCGTCGTCACCGAAACCCGCGAGGGCTGGGACAGGATGATCGCCGTCAACCAGACCGGCGTGTTCCTCGGGATGCGCACGGCCGCGCCGGAGCTGCTGAAGAGCGGCAATGCCGCCATCGTCAACATCTCGTCGCTTTACGGCCTCATCGGCAGCCCGGACGCGCTCAGCTATCACGCCAGCAAGGCGGCGGTGCGCGTGATGAGCAAGGGCGCGGCGCTCGAGTTCGCGAAGCAGGGCATCCGCGTGAACACGATCTTCCCGGGGCAGATCTGCACGCCCATCCTCGGCGACATCACGCCGGAGCAGGATGCCGCCATCAAGGCCTCGATCCCGATGGGCAATGTCGGCGAACCCGAGGACATCGCCTACGGCTCGCTCTACCTCGCGTCCGACGAGGCCAAGTACGTGACCGGCGCCGAGCTCTGGATCGACGGCGGCTGGTACGCCGGCTGAGGCCGCGCCGGCTTCCTTGTTCCCTCCCACGATCTGCCGGAGCTTGAATACGAATGGCTTGGGACTTCAGCACTGACCCGGATTTCCAGGAAAAGCTGGACTGGATGGAAACCTTCGTCCGCGAGGAGATCGAGCCGCTCGACCTCGTCTTCCGCGGCCCCGCCGATCCCTTCGATCCCGCGTCGCCCGCCGCCGCGGCGATGGCGCCGCTGAAGGCGATCGTGAAGGCGAAGGGGCTGTGGGCCTGCCACCTCGGCAAGGACCTCGGCGGCAACGGCTTCGGGCAGGTGAAGCTCGCGTTGATGAACGAGATTCTCGGCCGCAGCCGCTTCGCGCCCACCGTGTTCGGCACGCAGGCGCCGGACACCGGCAATGCCGAGATACTCGCGCGCTTTGGTACCGAGGAACAGAAGGCGCGCTACCTGAAGCCGCTGCTCGACGGCGAGATCGCCTCGTGCTTCTCGATGACCGAGCCGCAGGCGGGCGCCGATCCGGCGGAGTTCACGTGCAGCGCGGTGCCCGACGGCGATCACTGGGTGGTGAACGGCGAGAAATGGTTCGCCTCGCACGCCTGCTTCTCCGAGTTCCTGATCGTCGTCGTCATCACCGATCCCACGGTGCCGGTGCACGAGGGCTCGACGATGCTGATCGTCGAGCGCGATACGCCCGGCCTTGAGATCGTCCGCAACGTCGCGGTCGGCCCGAAGGACGAGATCGGATCGGGCGTGCACGGCTATCTGCGCTTCACCGATTGCCGGGTGCCGAAAGAGAACGTGCTCGGCCCCGTCGGCGGCGGCTTCATGGTGGCGCAGTCGCGGCTCGGCGGCGGGCGCGTGCATCACGCGATGCGCACCGTGGGGATGCTGAACAAGGCGCTCGACATGATGTGCGAGCGCGCCGTCAGCCGCCAGACCAAGGGCGAGCGGCTGGCCGACAAGCAGATGACGCAGGAGAAGATCGCCGACAGCTACACGCAGATCCTGCAATTCCGCCTGCACGTGCTCTACGCCGCGTGGCTGCTCGACCGCGACGGCGGCTATTCGCGGCCCGTCCGGCGCGAGATTTCGGCAGTGAAGGCGGCGATGCCGGGCGTGCTGCGCGATGTCGTCTACCGCGCGCTGCATCTCCACGGCTCGCTCGGCATGTCCAACGAAACGCCGCTGATGAACATGTGGCAGTACGTGCCCGAGATGGGCATCGTCGACGGCCCGACCGAAGTCCACAAGGTGTCGGTCGCGAAGGACGTGCTCAGGAACGTGAAGCCCGCGCCGGGCGTGTTCCCGACGCAGTTCGTGCCGGAGCTTCGCGCGGAGGCGGAGCGCAAGCTCGCACCCTATCTCGCCAAGGAGGCCGCCGAATGACTCTCGATACGCTCGACTACGTTGCCAGCCGGTTCGCGCTTCAGGACCTCGCCGCCGACTATTGCCACGGCTTCGACAAGCGCGACTGGGACCGGTTCCTCGCCATCTGGTGGGAGGATTGCGTGTGGGAGATCGGCCCGCCGTTCGGCGATTTCGAAGGGCACGCGGGCATCACCAAGGCCGTGAAGGAAATCCTGTGGCCGGCGTGGAAGGCGTCCTCGCATTTCACCACCAACCACCGCGTCGAATTCACCGGCAAGGACACGGCGAGCGGCATGTGCGACGTCGATTGCATCGGCACCACGTCGGACGGGCAGGCGCAGACCGTTTCCGCGACCTACTACGACGATTTCGAACGGCGCGGCGGCGTCTGGAAGATTCGCAAGCGCCGGGTCGTCATGTATCATTTCAGCCCGCTCGTCGGGATCACGCTCAGCCCGCCCGCATAAGAGGCGCTGAAGGGGAGGGAGCATGGGTCAGGTGAACTTCGGGTTGTGGTACGATTTCCGCAACCCGGCGCAGTGGCGCAAGCCGTTCGGCGCGATGTACGCCGCGTATCTCGACCAGATCGCCGGGGCCGAGGCGCTCGGGTTCGATTCGGTCTGGCTCACCGAGCATCATTTCTGCGACGACGGCTACACGCCCTCGCCGCTCGTCATCGCCGCCGCCATCGGCGCGCGCACGCAGCGGATGCGGATCGGCACCAACCTGATGATCCTGCCGCTCCACGACCCCGTGCGCATCGCGGAGGACGCGGCGACGCTTTCGCTGCTCACCGGCGGGCGCTTCGATCTCGGCGTCGGCATCGGCTACCGCGAGATGGAGTTCCGCGAATTCGGGCGCGACCTGAGGCACCGCCCGAGCCTGATCGAGGAAGCGATCGAGATCATCCGCCGCGCGTGGTCGGGCGGGAACGTCGACTTCGAAGGCAAGCGCTTCACGGTCGGCGATCATCCGGTCACGCCGGTTCCCGAGCAGCGGCCGCGCATCTTCGTCGGCGGCATGGCGGGGCCCGCGATCGAGCGCGCCGCGCGGATCGGCGACGGCTTCCTCTCGACGGGCGGCATCGGGCAGGACGAGTATGTCGCGGCGCTGGAGCGCGTCGGCAAGAGGCCCGGCGAGGGCACGATCATCGCGGGGCACTGGGCGATCATCAGCGACGACCCCGAGGCGGAGGCCGCGAAGCTCGCGCCGCACATCCTCTACCAGTCGAACGAATATATACGCTGGGGCGCGTTCGGCCCGCCGGAGACGACGCCGCTGTTCGAGACCGGCGCCGACGCCATCGCGGGCGGCCTCTACGAACTCTGGGACGCCGAAACCGCCATCGTGAAGCTGAACGCGCTGATCGAGGCGTATCCGCAGATCCGCGACATCCATTTCTGGGCGCAGTTCCCGGGTGAGCCGGTCGAATCCGGCCAGCGGCGGATGGAGTATATCGCATCGAAGGTGCTGCCGCGCCTCAAGGGGAGATGACATGGGCTTTCTGAACGTCGAGGGCGACCGCCGCATCTATTTCGAGCACTATGCGGGCGCGAAGACGCCGGTGGTGCTGATCCACGGCTGGGGCACGAGCCTGCGCGCGTGGGACGGTGTTCTCGTCCATCTGCAAGCGCTGGGGCACGCGGTGGTGAGCTTCGACCAGCGCGGCTGCGCGAAGTCCGACAAGGACTTCCGGGAAAGCTCGATCGCGGCCTCGGCGGGGGACGTCGTCGCGCTGCTCGATCATCTCGGCATATCGCGCGCGGTGCTGAACGGCTGGTCGCTCGGCGGCGCGGTCGCCGTCGCGGCGGCGCACAGGCTCGGCGCGCGCTGCGCGGGCGTGGTTTCGACATGCGGCGCGACGCCGCGCTACGTGCAGGGCCCCGATTTCCCCCACGGCGCGCCCGCCGGAACGGTCGCGGGCATGGTGGAGACCTTGCGCGCGGACCGCGCCAGCTTCCTGCTCGGCCTGTCGCAGGGCGTCTGCGCGAAGCCGGTGGGCGATGCGGTGGTGAACTGGATGTGGGCGCAGTTCATGGAGGCGGCGCCCTCCGCCGACGACGCGCTCCGCGACCTCGACGTCATCGACCAGCGCGGCATCCTCGCCGCGCTCGACGTGCCGTTCCTGTCGATCGTCGGCAGTCTCGACGCCGTCGCGGCGCCGGAGATCGGCCGCGCCGCGGCGGCGCTCGCGCCGCGCGGCAGGCTGGAGGACTTCGAGGATTGCGGCCACGCCCCGTTCGTCGAGGACCGCGACCGCTACAACCGGGTTCTCGGGGACTTCCTCGCCGCTTGCGGATGACACCGCCTTCGTTCAGCCTCCGCTCATGACCGGTGCGCGAAGGATGCGCGCAGGCGATGACGGACGGGCTCATGGAACGCGGCGGTGCGGCAGTACGGGGAAAGCGGCCGCTGATCGGCGTGCTGGGCGCCCTCATGCTGGTGGCGGTCTATCCGGCCGCCGCGGACGTGCCGAAGCGGATCAGCAACGTCACCGTCTACGGCAATGAACCCTGCCCCAAGGCCGACGGCGACGAGATCGTCGTTTGCGCGCGGGAGCCCGAGGGCGAGCAGTATCGCATCCCGAAACGCCTGCGCGAAACCAGGAGGTCCGACCCGCCCTCGCAATCGTGGACGGCGCGCGTGCGGACGCTCGACGAGGCGAGCCGTCCCACGATGCCGAACAGCTGCTCGGCGGTCGGCACCGGCGGGCAGACCGGCTGCACCGCCGAACTGCTGCGGCAGTGGTTCGCGGAGCGCCGCGCCGCCAAGGCGCAGGCCGCCGATATTCCCTAGGCGGCGGCGAGCTGCCTTTCGAGACCGTCCAGCACCCGGTAGCACGGCATCACCTGCGCGACGCCGGCGTTCGGCTCGCGGCCCTCGCGGATCGCGGCGACGAACTCGCGGTCCTGAAGCTCGATGCCGTTCATCGAGACGTCGACCTTCGACACGTCCACCGCCTCGTCGCGCCCGGTGACGAGGTCGTCGTAGCGCGCGATCCACGTGCCGTTGTCGCAGATGTAGCGGAAGAAGGTGCCGAGCGGGCCGTCATTGTTGAACGAGAGCGACAGCGTGCAGATGGCGCCGCTTTCGCTCCTGAGCTGGATCGACATGTCCATCGCGATGCCGAGTTCGGGATGGCGCGGGCCTTGAATCGCGTTCGCCTGCACGATCGGCCCCGCCTGATAGGCGAACAGGTCGACCGTGTGCGCGGCGTGGTGCCAGAGCAGGTGGTCGGTCCAGCTGCGCGGCTCGCCCTTGGCGTTGATGTTCCGGCGGCGGAAGAAATAGGTCTGCACGTCCATCTGCTGGACGCGGATCTCGCCCGCCTCGATCTTCTTGTGGATATACTGGTGGCTCGGGTTGAAGCGCCGCGTGTGGCCGACCATCGCGACGAGGCCGGTTTCCTGCTGCGCCTTCAGTACGGCCTCGCCCTCGGCGAGATTGTCGCAGAGCGGGATTTCCACCTGCACGTGCTTGCCCGCCTTCAGGCACTGGAGAGCCTGCTTGGCATGAAGCTGCGTCGGCGTCGCGAGGATCACGGCGTCGAGGCCGGGCAGCGCGAGCGCTTCGGCAAGGTCTGTCGTGGCGTGCCCGACGCCGTATTTCGCGGCGACGGCCCGCGTCGGCTCCAGCGTGCGCCCGACGATCGAGACGACCTCGACACCGCCGATCAGCCGCAGTGCATCGAGGTGCTTCTCGCCGAATGCGCCGGCGCCTGCGAGGGCGATCTTCATGCTTTTCTCCTTGGCTTTCGTGTCACGCGGGTTCGAGCACGATATGCCCGACCGCCGTGTTGCTGGCGGGGACGTGATAGTGGCGATGAAGCTCGCGCACGCGCGGCCCGAGCGCGCCGCGCATGATGAGCCACATGACGAGCTCGATGCCCTCGGAGCCCGCCTCGCGCAGATATTCGATATGCGGCATGTGGCGAAGCGCTTCCGGGTCGCGGGTGAGGCGATCGAGAAAGGCCGTGTCCCACGCCCTGTTGATGAGGCCCGCGCGCGGGCCTTGCAACTGGTGGCTCATGCCGCCCGTGCCCCAGACCTGCACGTTGAGGTCCTCCGGGAAGCTCTCGACGGCGCGCGCGATCGCTTCGCCGAGCAGCCAGCAGCGGTTGCCCGAGGGCGGCGGATAGGTGACGACATTCACCGCGATCGGCACGATGCGCGCGGGCCATTCGCTTGCCTCGCCGAACACCAGCGACAGCGGCACGGTCAGCCCGTGATCGACCGCCATCTCGTTGATGATCGTGAGGTCGAATTCGTCGAGGATGCAACACTGCGCGATGTGCCACGCGAGATCGGCGTGGCCTTTCACGGGCGGCACGGGACGCGGCCCCCAGCCCTCGTCGGCGATGGCGTATTCGTCCGCGCAGCCGATCGCGAAGGTCGGGATGACCTTCATGTCGAAGGCCGAGGCATGGTCGTTGTAGACGAGCACGACGACGTCGGGCTTTTCCTGCCGCTGGTATTGCTTCACCCATTCGTAGCCCGCGAACAGGGGTTGCCAGTAGTCCTCGCCCGTGCGGCCGTTGTCGATCGCCGCGCCGATGGCGGGGACGTGGCTGGTGGCGATTCCGGCGGTGATGCGGGCCATCTCAGCGCTTCTCCCGGATCGAGCGGACGCCCTCGGGCGAACGTCCGCCGCCGAGCATCATCGCGGCGTAATCCTCCTGCGACATGCCGGTCATCGAGCCCGCCGCGTACTGGAAGCTCTTGCCGTCGGTCGCGAAGATCTTGGCGAGGAAATAGATGTTGCCGCCCTCGTCGATCATCGCGTTGTAATCGCGCGCCAGCACCGCCACCTTCTGCGCTTCGGTGAGCGGCCATTCCTCGAGATAGGCGCGCTCGTCCGCCTTGAAGCGTTCGCGGTTCTCCGCCTTCATCAGGCTCATCGCGAACTGGTTGAGGTGATAGCCCTTGCGCGCACGCGCGGCGGTGAACACGCGCGTGCCCGGTATGTCGTCGAATTCGGCAAGATAGGCGTGAATATCGTGCGTCACAGGCCGCGGCCCTTCAGCAGCGCGTCGAGGCGCGGGAACACGCGGCGCACATTGCCCTCGAAGATCGCGTGGCGCTCGGCGTCGCCGATCGGCAGCGCGTCGATGTAGCGTTTTGTGTCGTCGAAATACCGGCCCGTCGTCGGGTCGATGCCGCGCACCGCGCCCACCATCTCGCTGCCGAACAGGATGTTCTTCGTGTCGATCACGTCCGCGAGCAGGTCGATGCCCGGCTGGTGGTAGACGCAGGTGTCGAAGAACACGTTGTTCATCAGGTGCTTCGCGAGGTCGGGCTTCTTCAGCATGTCGGCGAGCCCGCGATAACGGCCCCAGTGGTAGGGAACCGCGCCGCCGCCGTGCGGGATGATGAAGCGCAGCGTGGGGAAATCCCGGAACAGGTCGCCCTCGATCAGCTGCATGAAGGCAATGGTGTCGGCGGCGATGTAATAGGCGCCCGTCGCGTGCAGGCCCGGATTGCACGAACCCGAGACGTGGATCATCGCAGGCACGTCGAGGTCGCACATCTTTTCGTAAATGGGATACCAGTAGCGGTCGGTAAGCGGCGGATGCCGGAAATGCCCGCCACCCGGATCGGGATTGAGATTGCAGCCGACGAAGCCAAGCTCGGTCACGCAGCGTTCGAGTTCGGCGACCGAGGCGGCAAGATCGGCGGCGGGCGACTGCGGCAACATGCAGACGCCGACGAATGTTTCCGGGTACAGGCCGACGACGCGCCCGATGAGGTCGTTGCAGGCGCGCGACCACGCGACGCTGACGGCCTCGTCGCCGACATGATGCGCCATCGCGGAGGCGCGCGGCGAGAACAAGGTCATGTCCGCGCCGCGCTCGCGGATCAGCCGGAGCTGGTTCTGCTCGATGCTTTCGCGGATGGCGTCGTCGGAAACGGCGGGGTAGGGCGGCGGCGCGCTCCCGGCCTTGAACGCGGCCTTCTGCGCCTCGCGCCATGCGTTGTGCGGTTCGGGGGCGGTCGTGTAGTGGCCGTGGCAGTCGATCACGAGCGTCATGCGGGCACTTTCAGGCTATCGAGCGCCGCCAGCTTGGCGGCCAGCCCCTCCGGCGGTGCCATGCCGAGCGCGCCGAGGCCGCGCTGGCGGGAAATCGTGCCGCGCGTCATCAGCGGAGCGACGCCGAGGTCTTCGAGCGTGCGCGCGGATTCCGCCATCTCGGCGGCGCGGCGCAGGCCGTGCGCCAGCATCCGTTCGAGATTGTAGTCGGCCTTCCCCGCCCAGTCCGGCCCGAGCGAGAACAGCACCTCGTCGACGACCCCGGCGCGGTGCGCGGCGAGCATACACTCGGCGGTCAGCGCCTCGATGCCCTTCACCATCACCGAGCGGATCATCTTGATCGCCGACGCGTCGCCGACATGCGCGCCGACGCAGCGGACGTCCCGAAAGCCGAGAGCGCCGAGCGCGGCGGCGGCCGCCTCGGCATGAGGCCCCGAAACGAGCAGCGGGACGGACGTGCGCTTCGGGTGGACGGGCGCCATCACCGCGACGTCGACATAGCGCCCGCCCGCCGCCGTGACGACGGCTTCGGCGGCGCGCTTGGTTTGGGGCGCGACGCTGTTCATGTCGAACCAGAGTGCGCCTGCACCGAGGTGGCCCGCATTCTCCCGTGCTGCGGCAAGCGCGGCGTCCGCCGTCACCAGCGACAGCGCGGCAGGCGCGCCGGCAAGCGCCTCACGCGCGCTCCCGCATCCGGTGATGCCCAGCCGCGCATAGTCGGCGCGTTTCGCATCGCGCGTCTCCGCGGCCTCCGTCTTGATGTCGAACGCCGCCGCGTCGCCGTTCCACCCCGCCGCCGCGGCGAACGCCTGCGCCGCTTCGCCGAAACCGATGAGGGCGATCCTGTGAGCCATGCCGGGCATATGCGCACGGGCGCGCCCGGTCCGCTAATCGGAACGCAACCGGAGGTATAGGTTTTGGCGAATTCAGAGCGTTCCCGCGCAGCGTTTCAGGGCGTCCGCGAACGCCTGCTGCGCGGCCGTGGGGCGCCATCCGGCGCGGGTGGTGATGCCGATCGTGCGCTTGAGGCCGGGCGGCGCGTCGCAAAGCTTCACGAGCCAGCCCGCCTCCAGCTCCACCGCGACCTGATCGCGCGACAGCAAGGTCAGGAAGTCGCTTTCGAGCAGGACCTGCCGGATCGTCATCACCGATCCGCATTCGACGGGCACCTCCGGCAGGGCGACGCCGCTCTCCCGGAACATCCGCTCCCACTGCGCGCGCAGCGGCGTTCCGGGCGCGGCGATCGTCCACGGGTAGCGGGCGAGCGCCGCGATGCCCGGCGTCTTCGCCCGCGTCAGCGGGTGCCCGGCGCGCGACACCACGATCGGATGATCGTCGAACAGCGGCTGCTGCGCAACGTCGCCGCCGGGCTCGGGCGCGCGCAGGGCGCCGACGAGCAGGTCGAGCTCGCCGTCGCGCAGCGGCTCGATGAGCTCGGCGTGCGAGCCTTCGACGATGGCGACGGTGACGCCGGGGTGGGCGCGGTGGAACGCGGCGATGGCGCTGGGCAGCAGCCGCGCGCGCGACAGCGGCATGGCGCCGACGGCGATGCGCCCGCTCTCGCGGCCCCTCAGCGCATCGAGCTCCGAAAGCGCGGCGGCGAGTTCGGCGCGGGCGAGCCGGAACGCGCGGACCGTGCGCCTGCCGCCCGCCGTCAGGGCCACGCTGCGCCCGCGCCGCTCGACGAGCGTGCGCCTCAGCGCCACCGACAGGTCGCGGACCGCGCGGTGCAGCGAAGGCTCGGCAAGGCCGGTCGCGAGGCTCGCCCCCGCATAGCCGCCGCTTTCCGCGACCGCGAGCAGCGCGCGGAGCTGCGCCATCGTCACGCGCGGCGAGCCGATCTGCGCGAGCGCGGCCTCCGCCCGCCCGGCGAGCAGGCGTCCGGCCTCGGTCGGGGACATGCCCGAAGGGATGCGCTCGAACAGGCCGAGGCCGAGCCGGCCTTCCAGCCGCGCGAGCGCTTCGGTGATCGCGGGCTGGGTGAGGCCGATGATGCGCGCGGCCGCCGAGATGCTGCCCGCGCGCGCGACGATGGCGTGGGCACCGAGGTGCCGCAGATTGAAGTTCCAGTAGTCCACGGAGCGACAATTAGCATCAGCCTATGGCGAGTGCACAGTTCCGAATTGCGGGCGGGGCGGGGCGGGCGCATCCGGGATGCGGCAAAACGGGAGGGATCATGTCCGGCATCGTCGTCCAGAGCATCGCGCGCGCGGACGCCGCCGTCATCGACGGCCTCGCGCGCTGCGGCGTCGCCACGGTGCACGAGGCGCAGGGGCGCACCGGGCTGCTCGCCGGCCGCATCCGGCCCATCTACGCGGGCGCGCGCATCGCGGGCTCGGCGGTGACGATCTCGGCGCCGCCCGGCGACAACTGGATGGTGCATGTCGCCATCGAGCAGCTCCGGCCCGGCGACATCCTCGTGCTGGCGCCGACCAGCCCCTGCGAGGACGGCTATTTCGGCGATCTGCTGGCGACCTCGGCGATGGCGCGCGGCTGCCGGGGCCTCGTCATCGACGCGGGCGTGCGCGACGTCCGCGACCTCACCGAAATGGGCTTCCCGGTCTGGTCGAAGACGGTGTCCGCGCAAGGCACGGTGAAGGCGACGCTCGGCTCGGTGAACGTGCCGATCGTCTGCGCCGGGGCGGCGATCATGCCGGGCGACGTGATCGTCGCGGACGACGACGGCGTCTGCGTGGTGCCGCGCGAGTCCGCCTCCGAAACGCTCGCGAAGGCGGAAGCGCGCGAGGCGGCGGAGACGGCGAAGCGCGAACGCCTCGCGGCGGGCGAACTCGGGCTCGACATTTATTCCATGCGCGAAAAGCTCGCGGCGATGGGCCTCAAATATGTCTGAGGGCGTCCGCTGCATGTGGATGCGCGGCGGCACGTCGAAGGGTGGCTATTTTCTCGGCGCCGACCTGCCGCAGGACCCGGCGTCGCGCGACGCGCTGCTGCTGCGGATCATGGGCTCGCCCGATCCGCGCCAGATCGACGGCATGGGCGGCGCCGATCCGCTGACCAGCAAGGTCGCCGTCGTCTCGAAATCCGCGCGGCCGGGCGTGGATGTCGATTACCTGTTCCTTCAGGTGTTCGTGGACGAGGCGGTCGTCAGCGACGCGCAGAACTGTGGCAACATCCTCGCGGGTGTCGGCCCGTTCGCGATCGAGCGCGGGCTGGTGACGGCGGAGGACGGTGAGACGAACGTCTCCATCTACATGGAAAACACCGGCCAGATCGCGGTGGCGACGGTCAGCACGCCCGGCGGCGCCGTGACCTACGAGGGGACCGCGCGCATCGACGGCGTGCCGGGCGCCCATGCGCCCGTGCCGCTCGCGTTCCGCGACACGGCGGGGTCGAGCTGCGGCGCGCTGCTGCCGACAGGGCAGGCCGTGGACGTGATCGAGGGCGTGCCCTGCACGCTCATCGACAACGGGATGCCCTGCGTCGTGATGCGGGCGGCGGACGTGGGCGCGAGCGGCTACGAGAGCCGCGAGGCGCTCGACGCCGCGTCGGCGCTCAAGGCCCGGATCGAGGCGATCCGCCTGAAGGCCGGCCCGATGATGAACCTCGGCGATGTCGCGGCGAAATCGGTGCCGAAGATGATGCTGGTGGCGCCGCCGCGCAGCGGCGGGGCGATCAGCGTCCGCAGCTTCATCCCGCACCGCGCGCACGCGAGCATCGGCGTGCTCGGCGCGGTGAGCGTGGCGACGGCCTGCCTGATCGCGGGGTCTCCCGCCGCCGCCGTCGCCGCAGTGCCGGAGGGGATGCGGAGGCTGATCTCGGTCGAGCATCCGACCGGCGAGATGAGCTGCGTGCTCGACGTCGACGAGAGCGGCGCGGTGACGCGCGCGGCGCTGCTGCGCACGGCGCGCAAGCTGATGGACGGGGTGGTGTTCTAGGCGATGGCGCGCAGCAGGACCTGGGTCGATTTCCCCTCGAAGCCGAAATGGACGCCGCCGCCCGGTGCCGTCGACGCGCACGTGCACGTGTTCGGCCCCGAAGCGGAATTCCCGTTCAGCCCGCTCGCCAAGTACCATCCCGAGGACGCGACGCCCGAGATGCTGTTCGCGCTGCGCGATCACCTCGGCTTTTCGAAGAACGTCATCGTGCAGGCGAGTTGCCACGGCACCGACAATGCCGCGACGCTCAATGCCATCGCCAAATCGGGCGGCCGCGCGCGCGGCGTTGCCGTGGTCGATCCCGATATCGGCCTCGACGAATTGAAGCGCCTGCACGCGGGCGGCATACGGGGCATACGCTTCAACTTCCTGAAGCGCCTCGTCGACAATGCCCCGAAGGACAGATTCATCGAGGTCGCGAAGCGCGTTGCCCCGCTCGGCTGGCACGTCGTCGTCTATTTCGAGGCGGACATCCTCGAAGAGCTGATCCCGTTCCTCGAAGCGATCCCGACCACCATCGTCGTCGACCACCTCGGCCGGCCGGACATTTCGCAGGGGCCGGACGGCGCCGACATCAGCGCGTTCAAGGCGCTGCTCGACAGCCATCCCAACATCTGGACCAAGGTCTCCGGCGCCGAACGCCTGTCGCCGATGGGCCCGCCGTTCGACGATTTCGTGGAGGTCGTCCGCCCGATCGTCGAGCGCTACCCCGACCGCGTGCTCTGGGGCACCGACTGGCCGCACCCCAACATGGAGCACCGCATCCCCGACGACGGCACGCTCGTCGACGTGCTGCCGCGCATCGCGGTGACGGAGGCGTTGCAGCGCAAGCTGCTCGTGACGAACCCAGAACGGCTCTATTGGGCGGATTGATGATTCCGGTTCCGCGCCTGCGTGCCGCTGTGTATAGCGCGTCGCGTCCGGCATCGGGGCAGGAGCGAAAGGTCATGGTGAAACCGGCGGCGGAAGTGATGCGCGAGGCGATCGTCGCGGCGGTGATCGACGGCGTGTCCGCGCTGCGCACGGCATCGGGCGGCGTGCCCAACACGCTGCTGCGCGACCTCAATGCCATTCACCCCAACACGACCTTCGACGACCTGCCGCAGGCGCTTCAGGCCTCGATCCTCGCGAGCGTGCGGGCGGCGTTCACGCGGCTCCAGAAGGAGGGGTACACGGTATTGAACCCCGATCTCGCACCGCCGCCGCGCCGGCCGCAGCAGCCCCAGCCGTCAGGCCCGCGCGGTCCCGGCGGTCCGCGCGGTGCGCCGCGCCCGGGCCAGCCGCGCCGCCCGAGGCCGCAGGGCAAGCCTTCACGCTGACGGAAAGGCTCAGCCCCATACGTCCGACGGGCACGTGATCTCGCCGCCCGCGTAAAGCACGCGCGCCGCCCGGTCGTCCCGCAGCGCGAGCGGGCCGTCGAGATCGGCGAAGTCGCAAAGCTGCCCCACGAGGCAGGCCGGGGCCATCGCCAGCGACGTGCCCACCATGTTGCCGACCATCACGCCGAGGCCAAGCTCGCGCGCCAGCTTCACCATCGCCAGCGCCTCGGTGAGGCCGCCGCACTTGTCGAGCTTGATGTTGACGATGTCCGCGCGGCCGACGAGGCCGGGAATCTCGGCGGTCGACTGCACGCTTTCATCGGCCGCGACCGGGATCGGCGAGGCGAGACCGTCGAGGTCGGCCTCGCGGCCGATGGCGAAGGGCTGCTCGATGAGGCCGACGCCCGCCTCGACGAGCACCGGCATCAGCGCATCGAGGCTGGCGCGCGTGAAGCCCTGATTGGCGTCGACGCCGATCCACACGTCCGGCCGGGCGGCGCGGACGGCGCGCACGCGGTCGGCGTCCACGGCCTCGCCGGTCAGCTTCATCTTGATCGCTTTCGCGTCCGCGTAAGCCGTGGTGGCGATCCTCACGAGCGTGTCGGGGTCTTCGGCGCCCACGGTGAAGGTCGTTTTCAGCGGCTTCGGTGCCTGTTCCAGCCCGGCAAGCGCCCACACGGGCGTGGCGCTCTTGCGCGCTTCCAGTTCCCAGAGCGCGCAATCGAGCGCGTTGCGCGCGCAGCCGGGCGGCAGCAGCTCCGCGAGCGCGGCGCGGTCGATGCCGCGAAGGCGCGGCCGCAGCGCTTCGATCTCGGCGGCGGCCTTCGCGGGCAGGTCGCCGCGATAATAGACGCCGCTCGCCTCGCCGCGGCCGGTGAAGCCGTCCTCCTCCAGCGTCACGACGAGGAAATCGAAGCTCTCGAACGTGTAGCCGGTGATCCGGATCGGATCGCGCAGCGGCCACGTCTCCACGCGCACGTCGATGTTCATTGCGCGGCCTGCCGTTCGGCGATCGCCGCGAGCAGGCGGACGCCGTATCCGGTCGCGCCGTGCCGTCCTTTCGCGCCGTGGTTCCACGCCGGGCCGAAGATGTCGAGATGCGCCCACGGCGTGTCGCCAACGAAGCGCTTCAGGAACTGCGCGGCGGTGACGGTGCCGCCCCAGCGCACCTTGCAGATGTTCTGCATGTCGGCGACGGGCGAATCGATCATGCGGTCGAACGCCTCGCCGAGCGGCAGCCGCCACAGCCGCTCGCCGCACGCCTCGCCGGTCTCCGTGAGCGATGCTGCGAGCGCATCGTCGTTGGCGTAGAGCCCCGCGTACTGATCGGTCAGCACCGAGGTGAGGCCGCCGGTCAGCGTCGCGATGTCGATGAGCGCGGACGGCTTGAATCGCGCGCGGGCGTAGCTGAGGAGGTCGCAGAGCAGCAGGCGCCCCTCGGCATCGGTGTGCAGCACTTCGATCGTCTGCCCCGAGTGCGAGACGACGACGTCGCCGGGACGCTGGGCCGCGCCGGAGGGCATGTTCTCGGCAAGCCCGATGATGCCGACCGCGTCCACGGCTGCGTTCCGGCGCGCGAGCGCGATCATCGCGCCGACCACGGCGGCGGCGCCCGCGCGGTCGTATTTCATGTCCCACATTTCCTCGGCCGGCTTGGGGAGGAGACCGCCCGAATCGAAGGTGACGCCCTTGCCGATGAAGGCGAGCGGCGCCTCGCCGCCGCGTGCCGACCAGCGCAGCACGACGACGCACGGCGGCGCGGCGCTGCCTTGCCCGACGCCGATGAGCGCGCCCATGCCGAGCGCGGCGAGCGCCTCCGCGTCCAGCACCTCGACGTCGAGGCCCGGAATCGCGAGCGCACGGCACCAGTCCGCGAACAGCGGCGGCGTCATGCGGTTGGGCGGCGCGTTGGCGAGGTCGCGCGCGGCGGCGATGCCCTCCGCGAGCGCGGGCATGGCCGCGAAGTCTGCCGTGCAGGCGTCCGGGGCGTCCACGATCATGGTGAGCGCGGCGGGTGCGAGCGGCGTGGGCGGCGCGGTCTTGTAGCGGTCGTCGCGATAGGCCCCGTCGAGCACGCCGAACGCGAAGGCGGCGACGACGGCATCCGGCACGCCGCGCACGTCGAGCGCCTGCCCGCCGAGCCCTGCGATCGCGGACAGGTGCCGCCCTGCCGCCGTCGCTGCGACCGGCGTGAAATCAGCCTGTGGCCCGCCACCGATCAGCAGGGCGCGCCGTGCGACTGCGCCGTCCGCGACCACCAAGTCGACGGTCTCGTCCGCCTTGCCCGTGAAGCCGCGCGCTTCCGCCGCGGCCTTCAGCGTTTCGGGCAGGCCGCGATCCGAAAAGGCGAGCGTGACGGCGATGCCGTCTCCGCCGCCGGTGGAAAACCTCACGTCCACGAAAGCGAACCTTCCTGTTCCAGATGAATGTCGCCGACGGCGCGGCCCTCCGCATTCAGCACCGGCACCGCCGCCATCGCGGCGACGGCGCTGCCGTCCACGCCGAGCGCCGCCCCGAGCAGCGCCGCCATCGCGACTTCCGCCGCGCGTTTCGCGCCGTCGTGCACCTTGAGCGCGATGCCGAGGCCGGTTTCCGCGTCGGCGGCGGTCAGAACGCCCTCCGCGCCGCCCTTCGCGATGAGGCGTCCGGGCAGCGCCTGCATGACGGCGGTGTCGAAACGGTCGCGCCCGGCGACGAGGTATGGCGCCCCGGCCATCGCCGCGAAGATGCGCGTGGCCGAGGCTTCGAGATCGCGCGGCAGGCTCTCGGGCGCCGCGAGCCGCGCGAAGCCGCGCGCCAGCGCCGTGACCGGAAACGCGTAGATCGGCGCCCCGCAGCCGTCGACGCCCCACGACAGCGCCGTCATGTTGAGGCCGAGCAGGCGGCCGATCTGGCGGCGCACCTCCGCCTGCACGGAGTGGTTGCGGCCCGTGTAGCCGTGCGGGTCGACGCCGAGCTGCTGCGAGAGTTGCAGGAAGCCGCAATGCTTCCCCGAGCAGTTGTTGTGCTGCCGCCCCGGCGTGCCGTGCGCCTCGATCATCGTCCGCGCGCTCGGCGGGTCGATCGGCGGATGCGCGCCGCATTCGAGCGCCTCGGGGCCGAGCCCGAGATCGGCGAGCCAGCGGGTGACGCCCTCCACGTGCACCGCCTCGCCGTTGTGCGAGGCGCAGGCGAGCGCCAGCCGTTCCGCATCGAGCTTCGGGCTGTGCCCGAGCACGCCGAGCGCCTGGAGCGGCTTCAAGGACGACCGCGCGAACACATTGCCGTCGATGTCGCCCCACCCGGCGAGGATCGCGTCGCCGCGCACGATCGCCGCCGAGACCGCGTGACGGCTTTCGACATGGCCGCCGCGCGTGACGGCGATCCTGAGGGGCGGGCGGAGCATCATGCGCAGAGCCTCGGCACGGCGGCGATGAGCGCGCGCGTATAGGGATGGCCGGGGCGTTCGAGCACGGCGGCGGCGGGTCCGGCCTCGACGATCCTCCCCGCCTGCATCACCGCGATCTCGTCGCTCATGTGCCGGATGACGGAGACGTTGTGGCTGATGAACACGCACGTCATGCCCCGCGCGCGCTGGAGGCGGAGCAGCAGGTTCAGCACCTGCGCCTGCACGGAAACGTCGAGCGCCGAGGTCGGCTCGTCGAGGATGAGGATGCGCGCATCGGTGGCGAGCGCCCGCGCGATGGCGATGCGCTGCCGCTGGCCGCCCGAGAAGGCGTGCGGGAAGCGGTCGAGGTGTTCGGGCGACAGCCCGACCTCGGCGCCGAGGTCGGCGGCGCGCAGGCGCTGCGCCCGCGTGTCCTCGCCCGCGATGGCGAGCGGCTCGGCGATGATCTGCCAGACGCGGCGGCGCGGATTGAGCGAGCCTTGCGGGTCCTGGAAGATCATCTGCGCGGGCGCGGGCGCGGCGCGGCCGAAGCGCCGCCGGGGTTCGAGTGTCACGCCGTCGAAGGCGATCCTGCCCGACGCCGGTTTCACCAGCCCCGCCATCGCTTGCGCGAGCGTGCTCTTGCCGCAGCCGGATTCGCCGAGGACGCCGAGCGTGCGGCCGCGCGCGACGCGCAGCGAGACGCCGTCCACGGCGGGCATCTTCCGGCCCGGATAGCGGATCACGAGATCGTCGACGGCGATGGCGTCCGTCATGCCGCGATTTCCGGGTGCCAGCAGGCGGCGGCGTGCGGCGCCTCGCCGAGCGGCGGGCGGCGCGTGCAGTCGTCCGCGGCGCGCGCGCAGCGCGGGCGGAACCGGCAGCCTTCGGGCGGGTCGACCAGCGACGGCACGCTGCCGGGAATCGCCGCGAGCTCGCTTCGCGGCGGGTGCCCGTCCGGCAGCGCGGCGAGCAATACGCGCGTGTAGGGATGGCGCGGCGCGGCGAGCACCGCCTGCGTCGGCCCGCTTTCGACGACGGTGCCCGCGTAGAGCACGTAGAGCCGGTCGCAGAGCTGGCCGACCACCGCCATGTCGTGGCTGATGAACAGCACCGCCGTGCCGAGCGCGCGGGCGCGGTCGCGGATGATCGAGAGCACCTGCGCCTGCACCGTCACGTCGAGCGCGGTCGTCGGCTCGTCGGCGATCAGCAACCGGGGCTTGCAGGCGAACGCCATCGCGATCAGCACGCGCTGCCGCATCCCGCCGCTGAGTGCCGCCGGATAGAGTTTCATCACTACCGCCGGGTCCGCGATCAGCATGTCGCCGAGCAGGCGCTCGGCCTCCGCCGACGCCTCCGCGCGGCCGAGCCGCTTGTGGCGGCGAAGCACGGCGGCGATCTGTTCGCCGACGCGGATCGCGGGGTTGAGCGCGTTCATCGGCTCCTGGAAGATCATGCCGATCTCCGCGCCGCGCAGCGCCTCGAGATCGCGCGCGTCCATCGCCATCACGTCGCGCCCGAAGACATTCAGCGACCCGCCGGTGACACGGTACGCGCCGCGCGGCAGCAGGCGCATCGCCGACATTGCCGCGACCGATTTGCCCGAGCCGGATTCGCCGACGAGGCCGACGATCTCGCCCGCGCCGACCGTGATCGACCCGCGGTCGAGCGCCTTCGCCGGGCCTTCGGGCGTCGGGAATTCCAGGCTGAAGTCCCGGTAGCCGAGCAGGGGCTGCGTCACCCGCGTCATCCCACCAGCGACCGCTTGCCGGCGCGGGGGTCGATACGGTCGCGAAGCCCGTCGCCGAGGAGGTTGAACGCCAGCACCGTGACGACGATGACGAGGCCCGGAAACAGCGAATACCACCATTGTTCGAGGATGTAGCGGCGGCCCGTGCCGACGAGCATCCCGAGCTCCGAGGCGGGCGGCTGCGCGCCGAGGCCGATGAAGCTGAGCGCGGCGACGGCGAGGATCGCGGCGCCGATGTGCAGCGTCATCACCACCAGCACCTGCGCGGCGAGATTGGGGATGATGTTGACGCGAAGCTGCCGCCAGAGGCCCGCGCCCATCACCGCCGATGCACGCACGAAATCCCGGTTCGCCAGCGCCAGCGCCTCGGCGCGCGAGACGCGCGCGTAATAGGGGATGCCGAGCAGGCCGAGCGCCAGCACGGCGTTCGGCAGGCTGGCGCCGAGCGCGGCGGTGAGCGCCATCGCGACGACGAGGCCGGGAAGCGCCATCGCCATGTCCATCAGGCGCATCAGCGCCGTGTCGACGAGGCCGCCGACGAAGCCGGACAGGCTGCCGATGAGGGTGCCCGCGACGCTCGCCATGACGACGATGGCGATCGCCGCCGCGAGCGACGCGCGCAGGCCCCAGAGGATACGCGCGAAGAGGTCGCGGCCGACTTCATCTGTTCCCGCCCAGTGGAGCGCCGAGGGCGGCAGCAGCCGCTGATCGAGCGCGATGGCGTTCGGGTCCGGCACCAGCCACGGCGCGAGCAGCGCGGCCAGCATGATGAGCGCGACGAGCGCGCCGCCGATCACGAGCGAGGGCGGGCGGCGCATCAGCCGATCTCCCGGATCGCGGGGTTGAGCACGCGGTAAAGGAGATCGACGCCCGTGTTGATGAGCACGTAGGCGACGGAGGCGATCACGGTGAATCCCATGATGACGGGGAAATCGAGCGCGAAGATCGCGCCGAGCACATAGGAGCCCGCGCCCGGCCAGACGAACACGGTCTCGACGACGACCGAGCCGAACAGCAGCGCCGCCGCCTCCAGCCCCAGCATGGTGACGACCGGGATCAGCGCGTTCCTCAGCGCATGGTTGAAGATGATCGTGCGGCGCGGCAGGCCGCTCGCGACGGCCGTGCGGATATAGTCCTCGTTCAGCACCTCGATCATCGAGGAGCGCACCACGCGGATGATGCCGCCCACCGAGGCGAACGCCAGCGTCAGCGCCGGAAGCGCGAGGTGCGCGAGCGCGTCCGCCAGCAGCGCGAGGTTTCCCGCGAACAGCGCGTCGAGCGTGTAGAACCCGGTGACGTGCGGCGGCGGGTCGAAGGCGACGCCGATGCGCCCGTCGCCCGGCAGCCAGCCGAGCACGCCGTAGAACAGCAGCAGCAGCATGAGCGCCAGCCAGAACGCCGGGATCGAGATCGAGGCCGAGGCCATGAGGCGCGCGGCGACGTCGAGCGGCGAGCCGCGATAGACGGCGGCGAGCGTGCCGACGAGGATGCCCGCCGTGATCGAAACGGCGAGCGCGGCGACGATGAGTTCGATGGTGGCGGGAAACACCTGCGCGAGATCGGTGGCGACCGGTCTGCCGGTGACGATCGAGGTGCCGAGATCGCCGCTCAGGAGATCGCCGAGATAGCGCGTGTATTGCGTGAGAAGCGGCCGGTCGAGGCCGAGGTCGGCGCGGATCTTCGCCACGGCTTCCGGCGTCGCGCGCGGCCCGGCGAGCATCTGCGCGGGATCGCCCGGAATCATGTGCGAAATCGCGAAGGTGATGACGGTGACGCCGAAGATCACTGCGACGAGACCAGCGAGGCGTTTCGCGATCGTCATGCCGCGGCGCTTTCCGCGCGGCGCGACATGGCGGCGGCGTTGTAGATGCCGGGCTGCCAGAAGCTGTAGTCGAAGCCTTCGATGTCGGCGCGGCAGGCGATGATGCCGTGCAGCGAGAACAGGTCGATCATCGGCTGGTCGGAAACGATGATGCGCTGCGCCTCGCGATAGAGCCGGATGCGTTCTGCCTGATCCATCGTCGCTTCCGCTGTGTTCAGCAGCCTGTCGACGGCGGGATTGGAATAGCGCGAGAGATTGAGCCCCTCACCGATGTTCGCGGAATTGTAGGCGAACTTCATGATCGGCCACGGGTCGGGGAAATCGGCGTACCAGGTGCTGATCGAAAGGTCGAAGTCGCCGCTGCGCACCTTGCTCATCGCCGAGGGCGCGAGCACTTCGAGCCGGAGGTCGATGCCGACCTTCGCAAGCTGGCTCTGGATGGCGAGCGCGACCGTGTCGCTCGCGGCGGAGGTCTGCGCGTAGGACAGGGTGAGTGCGAGGCCGGGCGCGATGCCCGCTTCGTCCAGCAGGCGGCGCGCTTCCGCCGGGTCGTAGGCGATGAGCGGGATCGACGCGTCCTGTCCCGGCACGCCGGCCGGCAGGACGCCGTGGATCATGGAGGCGCGCCCGCGCACGATGGTGCGCGCGATCCCCGCCGCGTCGACCGCGTGCGCCAGCGCGCGGCGCACGCGCACGTCGCTGAGCGGCTTCCTCCGGTTGTTGGGGACGAGCGCGATGACGAGCGGCATCGGCTGCGAGATCACGCGCACGCCCTCCATCGCGGCGAGCGGTTCCACGGCGTCCGGCGTCACCGATTCGTAGATGTCGATGTCGCCCTTGCGAAGCTGCGTGCGATAGGCCGATTCGTCCTTCACCACCTTGATGGCGACGCGCTCGAAATGGCGCGGCTTCACAGCCGCGAACGGGTTGGCCTTCAGCGTCACGCGCTGGCCGCGCAGCCAGCCGGTGACGTGATAGGGGCCGCTGCCCGCCGTGTGTTCGGAAAGCCACGCACGCGCGAGATCGCCGTTCGTCTCGAAACGCATCACGCGCGGGTTGATGACGACCATCGGCGCGAGCGCGAGGATCAGCGGGAAGATCGGCATCGCTGCCGCCATGCGGAAGCGCACGCGGTGGGGGCCTTGCACCTCCACCGCTTCGAGCCCGCCGAGCGCCTGCGCGACGCCGCGCCCGATCTTCAGGCAGCGTTCGAACGAGAAGCGCACGGCGTCCGCCGTCACCTCGCTGCCGTCGTCGAAACGGTGTCCGGGCGAAAGGTCGAACACCCAGCTTCGCCCGTCGGCATCGAGCGTCCACGCCCGCGCGAGTTCGCCTTCCACGTCGCCGGTCGGCGCGCCGTCCTTCATCACGAAGCGCACGAGCTTTTCGTAGGCGAGCCCGATCGGCGCGAAATCGCCCGACATGGTGGTGATCGCCGGGTCCATCGTGCTGATGTCGCCGGGCTTGCCGATCACCAGCGTCGGCGATTGGCTGCCTGCGCGTCCGCAACCGGCAAGCCACGCGAGCGCGCCCGCTGCAAGGACGTCGCGGCGCCTCATCCGTGCCGGACGACCATCGCCAGCCATTCGGCGACGAGCGCGGGTTTCGCCTCGCCCTCGATCTCCACTTCGACGTCGATCACGAACAGGAACTTGCCCTCGCCGCGATCCTGGAAATCGCGCAGGCGCATGTGGCCGCGAATGCGCCTTCCCACCGGCACCGGCGTGATCAGCCGCATGTGGTTGAAGCCGTAGTTGAGCGCATAATACGGTTCCGCCTCGCGCCCGAACGCGTCGATGAAGCCGATGTCGTGCGACATGGTGATGAGCATCGAGGTGGTCCAGAACCCCGCCGCCACCGTGCCGCCGAACGGCGTGTTCGCCTTCGCCCATTCGACATCGAGGTGCATCGGATCGTCGTCGAGCGTCGAGGCCGAGAACTGCGAGATCAGCGATTGCTCGACGTCGAACCAGCGCGACGTGCCCAGCGTTTCCCCGATCCTGTCTTTCATGCTCATTCCTGCAATTGCCCCGTTTCGTTGATGAGTCAGGCGGCGATCACCGGCAGGTCGATCCACGACCCGGCGGCATCTCCGCGATGAAGGGTGAAGGTCGGCGCCGGATTTCCCACCGCGCCGAACGTATCGGCGTCCGCGCCCGCGAGGCCGACGCGCAGGCGGAAGCCCGCCGGGATGCGGATCGCGATCGGCAGCAGGCGGATGTCGATCGCCATGATCTCGCCCGGCGTCACCGGCGCGGTGTCGGCGCGGGTGTAGCTGCGCGCGGGCTCGAGCTCGAACGGCGACGCGCCCGGCGGCAGCGTGCGGCGATGGAGCAAGCGAAGCCGGCCTTCGGTGAGCAGCGAGACGCGCCCGTCCGGCGCGATCATTTCGAGATAGGCATGGAGCGCCGCGTCCGTGCTGTCGCAGGCGAGCGCCAGATGCAGGACGGGTGCGCCGACGATCTCCAGCGCCTCGGCGAGCGGCGCGCTGTCGTGGACGAGCAGGCGCGCGTCCGCCGCGCTGCGGTCGTCGTGATCGACGGGCATACAGTTGATCTGCGTCCACCAGCGGTTGCGCGTGCCGGTGCAGGCGGCGGGGTCCGGCGCCCATTCGGCGGGCGCGGAGGGGAGGGCATCCCGGACAAGGCCGCCGTCCGCGAAATGATAGCGCAGCGGCGCGATGCCCGCAGGCGGCCAGACGTCCGTGCTGCGCCAGACGTTGCTGCCGAGCACGTAATAGTCGAGCCGCTTTCCCTCCGGCGGCGCGTCCGCGAAATCGAGGATGTCGTCGAAATTCTCCTCGAGCGGGATCGGCGCGGGTTCCACGTCGATCGCGAACGGGTCCTGCACCCAGCGGCGGCCGTGGCTCCACGGGCCGATGATGACGCGCATGGGATTTGAGAAGCTGCGGAACAGTTCGATCGCGCCTTCGGCCGTGCCCGCGTCGAACCAGCCCGCCCAATAGGCGATGGGCGTGCCGGAGTCCTCGATGGCGGCCTTGTGGCTGCGGATGCTGTAGCGGTCCGGGTCGAGCACGGCGTCGATGCGGCGGCCCGCGTTCAGCCGCGCGGCGTCGTCCATGCAGACGATGCTGCGGACGGTGGCGGCGATGTTGAAATTGTCGGCGTGTTCGCGGACCGCGTCCGCCAGCGGTACGCCGCCCACCGGCGCAGGGCCGCGCACGTGGCGCAGGAACGATGCCTTGTCGATGCCCGGCATCGCCTCGGCGAGCGCCTTCACGTCGGCGCTGTCCTGCGCGGCGGTGACGCGCGCCCAGTTGTCGCCCAGCCACAGGTTGGGAATGCCGCCGGGCAGCAGGTTGTGGCGGTAGAGATCGAAATCCGCGAACTGCGGCAGGATCGCGGCGAGCGCCGGATGTCCCTTCGTCGCCGCGAGGAAGGCGGTGTTGCCGCCGTAGGAATAGCCGAACGTGGCGATCCTGCCGCTCGACCACGGCTGCGCTGCGATCCAGTCCATCACCGGCCCGAAATCGTCGCGCTCCTCGTCCGACCACTCGGTGCGGCGCGTTCCGAACGATGCGCCCGAGCCCCGGCTGTCGACGTTGACGACCGTGACGCCGCGCGACGCGGCATGGCGCGCGAGCGCGTGGAGCGGTTGCAGCGTCTCGTCGCCTTCCGCGAGATCGAAGGCGCGCCAGTAGCGCGTGGAGAGCAGCAGCACCGGCTGGGCGTGATTTTCGGCGAGGCTGGCATCGCGCCACACGTCGACGGCAAGGCGAATACCGTCCGGCATGGGGACGTAGGCGGATGTGCGCTGCATCGTGTTCACGGCAGGTTCCAGCCGACGAGGTTCAGGGAAATCAGGAAGGCGAGGATGCCTGCTGCCGCGACGGCGATGAGGCTGAAATGCACGCGGCGGAAGATCGCCCGGCGCGTGTCGCCCCACCAGCCGCGCAGCCACGCCGCGATGGCGGCGGCGATCGTGAGAACGGCGACGAGCGCGGCGAGGTTGCCCGCGACGGCAAGGGCGACGAAGCGCCCCGGCCGCGCTTCGAGCACGTGGTACATGATCCCGTCGTCCGCCGCGTAGAAGCCGAGCAGCACCAGCGGCAGCGCAAGCAGCGTGCCGACCTGAAGCAGCGGCAGCCAGCGGGACAGGCGCTCGGCGCGGCGGCTTCCCGGCCAGAACAGGCAGAGGGTGCCGGTCAGCGCCACGAGCAGCAGCACCGGCAGCATCATGCCCGCGGTCAGCGGGTTCCACGTGTCGCTGCACCGTTCCCACGCATCCACCGACAGCAGCGGCGCCATGCCGGTCGTGCGGTCGCCCTCGGCGGTGAAGGCGAACAGCGCCGAGGCATTCGGATCGCCGAGCGCCTTGGGCGCGGCGGCGGGGTTGAAGAACACGCCCGACGCGACCTGACGGTAGCCGGGCACGCCCCGGATCGTGAGCGTGCCGTCCGCGCCCGCCGCCGCCTTGATGACGGCATAGCCCGCGCCGAGGAAATCGAACGCCGCCTCCACGGTGCTGTAGGAGCGGCGCTGGCGGCAATAGGTTCCGGCGAAGTCGCTCGCCGGGCGCGTCACCGGGGCTTCCGCCGAACGGTAGGCGCCGAGGAAGCGCGTCAGCGCGGCCTCGCGGATGTAGGAGGAATTCAGCACCGGCTCGACCGGGTTCGCCGGGTCCGCGGCGAGGCGCGTCTTGCCGACGAGCGAGCGAAGCTGCTCGGTGAGATCGACGACCGGCGCCTCGCCGACAATCGAGGCGAACACGCCGACGCCGCGCTCGGGGATCAGCAGCATCACCGTCTGGAAGCCCGGCCAGCCGCCGCCGTGCTCGACGACATGCGCGCCATTCCACGCGCCCTCGATGAACACCATGCCGAACCCGGTCGTCGCCGGGTGGTTGGCGACGTGCCGCGTCTGCATCCGCCGGAAGCCCTCCGGCGACAGGATCGAGGCTTTCCCCTGCGCGCCCTCGATCTGCGCGGTCATGAAGCGCGCCATGTCGAGCCCCGTGGTGCTGACGCCGCCCGCGGGCGCGATGAACGGGTTCATCGGCACGTAGCCGATCGCCTGCTGCGCGCCGTTCGGGAACGTCGCGTAGGGCCGGGCGTGCGCGGGGAAGGGGGAGAGATCGAAATTGAGGTACGACCGCTCCATGCCGAGCGGCCGGAAGATATGCACCTCGAAATAGCGGTCGATCGGCTCGCCCGAAACGTCCTCGACGATGAGGCCGAGCACGGCGGTGCCGAAGTTCGAATAGACGGACCACGTGCCGGGCGCGCGCACCAGCTTCGGCATCGCGCGGGCGATGACCTCGGCGCTCACCGGGTGCGCGATGGCGCGGTCCGTGCCGAGCCCGAACGCCTTGTCCTCGAAACCGGCGCGGTGCGTCAGCAGGTGCCGGATGGTGATCGGGCGGCCCTTCCAGTCGGGAAGCCGCACGCGTTTCAGGTACCGGTTCGCGGGGTCGTCCAGCGAGCGGATCAGGCCCTTTTCGTGAAGCTGGGCGATGGCGGTCGCGGTGATCACCTTGGTGGTGGAACCGATGCGGACTTCCGTCGCCGCCGGGTCCATCGCGCGGCCCGTGGCGGGGTCGGCGAGGCCGTAGCCCTTGGCGAGCGCGACGGTGCCGTTCTCCACGACGACGATTTCCGCGCCCGAGAAGCGGTGCGTCTTCAGCGCGGGCTCGAACAGCGCGTCGGCCCAGGCCTCGAGCGGCTGCGGGGTGTCGGCGGACGCGGGCGCCGCGAGGAGCGCGACGAGGCAGGCGAGCCATTTCAGAACGCGCATCGGCACCGGACCCCCACCCTGAAGTTTCGATGAATTAATATTCAATGAGCACATATTCATCATTGCCGCCCTGTCAATCGAAATCGCCGGCGATGCAAGGTGCGCGATGAAATTCATTGAACTCGTGTTCAACCCTGACTAGCAAATCGTCGGCAATCCGGGGAGACGGTGATGACAGGGCGCAGCAAAACGCCGGCACGCAAGGCGCTGACGCGCAAGGAACAGGCGGTCGAAACGCGGGCGCGTCTGAAAGAGGCGACGATCCGCGTTCTGGGACGCATCGGCTACCGGCAGATGCGCATCGCCGACGTGACGCGCGAGGCGGGCGTCGCGGTCGGGCTGTTCTATCATTATTTCCCCGATCTCAAGGCCGTCACCAGCGAGGTGCTGTCCGACTACATGGCCGAGATGACCGCGAAGGCGCGTAAAGTGAGCCCGAGCGACGACCTGTTCGAAACGCTGCGCGAGCAATACAAGATCCTGATCGGCCATTTCGAGGAGCAGCCGGGGCTGATGCGCTGCATGTTGCAGGCCTCCGAGGAAATCCCCGAGTTCGGCGAGATCTGGAAAGCCTCCAACCGCCAGTGGACGCACAGCTTCGCGCGGCGGCTGTCCGAGGCGCTCGGCCCCGACCGGCTCGACCGCAAGACCAGCCTGCTCATGGCCTATTGCCTCGGCTCGATGTCGGACGGCGTCGTCCATGAATATTACGTGCAGCGGAATCCCGATCTCGCGGGCTGCGTGGATTCGCTGGACCAGCTTGCCGAGGCGCTGGCGACGCTCACCTACCGCGCCGTGTTCCTCGCCAATCCGCCGCGCGAAAAACTGGGCGCGGCGGCTGCAATCGCCGTCGCGCCCGCGAAATAAGGGTCATCAAAGAGACGTTCAGAACCGCTTGCTCGCGCTGATGCCGAACGTGCGCGGGCGATTGACGTTGATGCGCTGGTCGCCGAGCGTCGTGTCGACGAAAAGCTCGGCGCGCTTGTCGAAGATGTTGTTCACGAACAGGCTGATGTCGAGGTCGTTCGTCTCGACGCCGATCTTCGCGTTCGCAAGCTCGTAGCCGTGCTGGAGGTCGGGCGCGGGCACGTCGCTCGGGAAGCCGTTGTAGCTGCCGCCCACGTGCTGGACGTTCGCCTGCAGGTAGCCGGAAAGTGCGTCCGACAGCGGGAAGGCGTAGCGGCCGTAAAGGTCGTAGCTCCACTTCGGCACCGCCGGGATGCGGTCGCCCTTCAGGCCCGCGCCGCTCGCGCTGTCCGCGGCGAGATAGGCGTCGGTGTAGGCGAGCGTCGCGCCGAATTCGAGGCCGCCGACCGGGCGCAGCGTCAGTTCCACCTCCGCGCCCTTGCTCTTCGCCTTGTCGCCGTTCGTCACGTAGGAGAAACCGTCCGGCCGCGTCACCGTCACCTGGATGTCGGTCCAGTCGATGTAGAACAGGGAGGCGTTGAACGTGCCCTTGCCGCCGAGGAAGCCGGACTTGATGCCGACCTCGTAGTTCCACAGCGAATCCGAATCGAACGTCGCGGGCGCCGACACGCCGCCGAGCGGCGGAACGGTCGTGTTCGGGCCGCCGACGCGGAAGCCCTGCGCGGCCTGCGCGTAGACGAGAATGTCCGGCGTCGCCTTGTACGAGATGTTGATCTTCGGGTTGATCTTGCTCTCGCTCGAATTTCCGGAATCCGCGGAATAGCCGCCCGCGATGATGCCGTCCGAAACCTTGCTGAAGCGCTCCTTCACCTTGAAGGCGCGCAGGCCGCCGGTGATCTTCAGCGCCTCGCTCACGTTGACGGTGAGTTCGCCGAACGCCGCGTATTGCTTCGTCACGTTGTTGATGTCGCTGTCGAGGAGGGGCGTCGTCGTCGGGATGCCGAACAGGCCGCCGTGCCACGCGAGCTGGTAGAGCGAGTTCTTGCGCCGCGAATAATAGAGGCCCGCGATCCACTCGACCGTGCCGCCGCTCGGCGAGGCGAGGCGGATTTCCTGCACGAAGTTTTTGTCCGGCACGACGTTGTTCAGCCACACGGGCACCGGCACGCCGAGGAAGGCGGTCACGTCGCGGTTGTCGTTGATCTTGCGGTCGAGATAGCTCGTCGAGGAGATGAGGTCCGCCCAGCCGAAATCGTTGTGGAGCACGAGGCTGTAGACGGTGAGGTCGTCGCTGCGCAGTTCCGGCACCGCGCGGCGCTGCGTCAGGCCCGCGAGCGTCGGGTCGATCTCCTGCGTGCCGCCGAAGTCGGAGCGCTGGAGGAGGATGCTCGCGGTCGCATCGAACGTCTCGCTCGGCGCCATCTTCAACGCGAAGCGCGCGCCCCACGTCTCGGCGTCGTTGACGTCGTTCCTGCCGAGCTGCGCGTTGTCGACGAAGCCGCCCTCGTTCCGGTAGTAGAAGACGGTGCGCATCGCCACCTTGTCGGCGGCGAGCGGCACGTTGATCATGCCATTGAGCGCAACGCTCTCGTCGCCGTGGCGGGTGGTGGAGAGCGATCCGCTCACCGAGGCCTCGATGCGGTCGAGCTTCGGCTTCGCGGTGATCATGCGGATCGTGCCGCCCATCGAGCCCGCGCCGTAGAGCGTGCCCTGCGGGCCGCGCAGCACCTCGATGCGCTCGACGTCGTAGAGGCGGAGGTCGGGCTCGTTGTTGGGGAAGCTGACCGGGGTCTCGTCGATGTAGACGCCGACCGGCGACTGGTGGTTCTGGTCGACGCCGGTGGAGACGCCGCGCAGCGTGATCTTGTTGCGGCCCGAGCCGCGATCCACGAACGACAGGCCGGGGACGCTGCGGGCGTAATCGGTGAAGCCGTCGAAACCGCGCTTCTCGATCTGCTCGGCGGTGAGCGCGGAGATGCTGAGCGGTGAGGATCAGCGTGCAATAGGCACCCCCTTCGTGGGGTGATCGGCGTGCAAAAAGGACCCCTTCATCCCGGGGATTTAGTCGGCCGACTGGTTTTGATCAGTTGGCGAGAACGGGATGTTGATCGTGGAGACAGTGGTTCGGATTCGGCGTGAGCATGCAGCGGGTAAGGCGATCAAGGCGATCGCTCGTGACCTTCGTTTGTCGCGGAAGGTCGTCCGCAAAGCGATCCGGTCGCCGGAGGCGGCGTTCAACTATCAGCGCAAAGTCCAGCCGCTGCCGCGGATCGGTCCTTATCAGGATCGTCTCGATGCGCTGCTTGAGGAGAACGAAGGTCGCGGCCGCCGCGATCGGCTACGGATGACGCGTATCCATGACCTGCTGGTGCGCGAGGGGTTCGATGGATCCTATGATGCGGTGCGCCGCTATGCGGCGCGCTGGCGTGCTGCGCGGCGGAAGGATGCTGGCGAAGGCGCACCGGCGTTCATCCCGATGACCTTCCAGCCGGGTGAGGCCTACCAGTTCGACTGGAGCCACGAGGATGTGGAGATCGCCGGCAAGCCGATGCGGGTGAAGGTGGCGCATATGCGTCTCTGCGACTCGCGCGCACCCTATGTCCGAGCCTATCCGCGCGAGGGCCAGGAGATGCTGTTCGATGCCCATGCCCGGGCGTTCGCGTTCTTCGGCGGTGTGCCGCGACGCGGTATCTACGATAATATGAAGACGGCGGTGACGGCCGTGTTCACCGGCAAGGAGCGTGTGTTCAACCGCCGCTTCCTGATCATGACCGATCATTACATGGTCGAGCCGACCGCCTGCTCGCCGGCGGCGGGATGGGAGAAGGGCCAGGTCGAGCAGCAGGTCCAGACGATCCGAGGCCGCTTCTTCCAGCCGCGACTCCGGTTCGCCAGCCTGGCCGAGCTCAACGGGTGGCTGGAGGCCGAGTGCCGGCGCTGGGCCGAGCATCATGCCCATCCCGAACGCGGGGATATTACCGTCGCCGAGGCGCTGGATATGGAGCGACCGGCCCTGCAGCCGATCCTGGCACCGTTCGACGGCTTCCATGAGAGCGAGCATGCCGTCACCGGCACCTGCCTCATCAGCTTCGATCGCAACCGCTACTCGGTCATGTCGACGGCCGCACGCCGGACCGTTCAGGTGCGCTCCTATGCCGATCGCATCGTCATACGCTGCGGCGATGCGATCGTCGGGGAGCATGAGCTGATCTTCCCCCGGTTGCGCGGACACCGATGAAGGGCTCATTGGAGCCAGGAGGTGTAAGATGGCAAAGGTTGGGAAGCGATATTTCACGGACGAGTTCAAGCGCGAGGCGGTGACGCTATGGGAGACGAGCGGTCGGATGCAGGCCGACGTTGCGCGTGAGTTGGGTATCATGCCGACGATGTTGAGGCGCTGGCAACGGGCACTGGAGATCAAGGGGACAGTGCCTGCGGCGAAGCCGCTATCATCGTCGATGGCGTCGCCGGCGGATCAGGCGTCGGAGATTGCCAGGCTACGCCGCGAGCTCGATCGCACGCGCATGGAGCGCGACATTCTAAAAAAGCGGTCGGCATTTGCGCGGAGATGCCACGGTGAAGTTCCAGTTCATCCGCGCCCATGCTGGCCCCTGGCCGGTCAGCGTCATGTGCCGCATGCTCGGTGTGTCGCGCAGCGGCTATTACGATTGGCGCGATCGACCGCCGAGTATGCGCATGACGGAGAACGCCGTGTTGCTCGCCGATATCCGCCGGATCCAGGCGCGGCATTCCGGGCGATACGGCAGTCCCCGGATGCATGCCGCGCTGCGCGCGGAAGGGCGCGGCTGCAGCCGCGGTCGTGTCGAGCGGCTGATGCGCCGTCACGGCATTCGTGCGCTTGCCGGTCGCCGCTTTCGGCCCTCGACGACCGACAGCCGCCATTACCTGCCGATCGCGCCGAACCTGCTAGCGCAGCGCTTCGAAGCAACGGCGCCGAACCGCGTGTGGCTGGCCGATATCAGCTATATCCCGACCGGCGAAGGCTGGCTGTATCTGGCGGCCGTGCTCGATCTGGCGACGCGCAAGATCGTGGGCTGGGCGATGCGGGATCACATGCGCACCGAACTGACGCTCGCTGCGTTGATGATGGCCGCCCAACGGCAGCGACCAGCACGCGGACTCGTGCATCACTCCGATCGCGGATCGCAATATGCCGCCGGGGCTTATGTCGATCAACTCACCGCGATCGGCGCGACCGCGTCGATGAGCCGCACCGGAAACTGTTACGACAACGCGCCGATGGAGAGCTTCTTTCATACGCTGAAGGTCGAACTGGTCCATCAATGCCGCTGGGCAACGCACGTCGAAGCCCGGCAGGCTCTGTTCGGATATATCGAAGGCTATTATAATCGGCATCGCATGCACTCGGCGCTCGGGTATCTCACCCCCGAACAGGCCGAGCAACGCATGACGGGCTAACCCTAGTGTCCGCACAACCGGAGGAAGATCAGAGCGCCACTTCGGTCGGAACCGCACGATATACGATCCCTGGCATTATCTGCCGGTCCTCGCGCACAAGCCCGGCGCGCTGCGTAACGGCGCACCGTTCCAGGACTGGGATCTGCCGCCCGCCCTGCACCGATTACGGCGAAGGCTCGGCACCGGGGACGAGGCCGATCGCAGGTTCGTGCGGGTCCTCTCGGCGGTGCTCACCGATGGCCTGGAGCCGGTAGAGGCTGCCGTGCGCGAAGCGTTGGCGAACGGAACGGCCAGCGACGAGCTGATCCTCAACATCCTCTCCCGGCGCCGCGAGCCGGCGACACCCCACAGCATCGTCACTTCGGAAGACCGGATGCTGCAGCATCCTCCGCTCGCCGACTGTGCCCGCTATGATCTGCTGCGAGGCTATGATGCAGCGGCATGATATGATCGACACGATGCGCGGCCTCGGACTCAAGGGCATGGCGGCGGCGTTCGACGAGGCGGTCACCACCGGCCTCCAGCGCAAGCGCACCACCATGGAGATACTGACCGACCTGCTCCGTGCTGAGGCGACCCACCGGGATGCAGCCTCCATCCGCTATCGGATGACGGCTGCGAGGCTGCCCGTGGTGAAGGACCTGGAGCGGTTCAGCTTCGAGGGCACACCGATCAATGAGGAGATGATCCGCTCCCTTCACGATGGCTCCTTCCTCCCGCCTCGCCGCAATATCGTGCTGGTCGGCGGCACGGGGACAGGCAAGACCCACCTCGCCATCGCGATCACCGCCAATGTCGTGCGAAGGGGCGCTCGCGCCCGCTACTTCAACACCGTCGATCTGGTGACACGCCTCGAAGAGGAGACCCGGATCGGCAAAGGCGGGACCCTGGCGGCGCAGCTGTCGCGGCTCGACCTGATCGTGCTCGACGAGCTCGGTTATCTGCCGTTCGCCCGCTCGGGAGGGCAGTTGCTGTTCCACCTCATCAGCAAGCTTTATGAGCGGACCAGCGTCATCATCACCACGAACCTCGCCTTCGGCGAATGGCCGACCGTGTTCGGCGATCCCAAGATGACCACGGCGCTGCTCGACCGCGTCACCCACCACTGCGATATCGTCGAGACGGGCAACGACAGCTGGCGCTTCAAAAACCGCAGCTGACAGCCACCTTCGGCGCCTTCAAAATCTATCTTGCGCTGCGCGCGCCTCCGGTCGGGCTACGCCCGCCCTCCGCCGCACGCAGCGCAAGGCCATCTTCAACAAACCAGCATCATATTATCCGAAAAGGGGTCCCTCTTCGACGCCGATCGGGGGTCCCTTTTGAACGC